>CAZALU010000115.1:0-7975 GCA_964486075.1 uncultured Verrucomicrobiota bacterium | reverse complement strand
TGTCTAAACCGCTAAAAGGTGCCATCTTATTTTCCGCCCGGATCAGGAAGTCTGACCCTAGATCCTTTATCCGCGAACTCCGCATCATCCGCGGTGAACATGCCTTATTTTTCCGGCAGCTCCGCTCGGATCAGGGACTCTTCGGCTACACCAGCCGGCCGTCGATCAACTGCAGGGTGCGTCCGCAGCGCCGGGCCACCGCTTCGTTATGCGTCACCATGATCAGGGTGTACCCAGAGACGCGGGTCAGGTCGAAGAGCGCGTCCAAGACCTGGGCGCCGGTCACGGAATCGAGATTGCCGGTTGGCTCGTCGGCCAGCAGCAGATCTGGCTGGTTCATCAGCGCTCGCACAAGCGCCACACGCTGTTGTTCCCCTCCTGAAAGCTCCATCGGCAGGTGATCGGCCCGATGATCCAAGCCTACGATTTTCAAAAGTTCCAAGGCCCGCGTTCGGGCCAGCTCAGCGCGGGATGGGCCAGCTTGCGTCAACCATTGGCGGCCCCGCCGGATTGGATCCGCCGTGCGAATCATGGTCGGCAAGAGAACGTTTTCCAGCACGTCCAATTCCGGCAGTAGATGATAAAATTGGAACACGAACCCAATCTGGCGCGCCCGCACCAAGGTGCGTTTCGACGACGAAAGGGCATACAAATCATCGTCCTTAAAAAACACGGCGCCTCCGCTCGGCTGATCCAAGCCGCCAAGGACATGCAGGAGCGTGCTTTTGCCGGCGCCGCTGGCGCCGACAATCGCCACCGTTTCGCCGGTCTGGACCTCCAATTGCACATTCTTAAGCACCTGCACAATCGTCTTGCCCAGGGGATAAGACTTGCTCAACCGGACGGCGCGGAGGATCGGTTTGTCATTTCTATTATACATGCATATTTCTTCCATGCACCGAACACCGCACACACAGTAACCTCATTTATTCATACCGCAAGGCCTGGGCCGGATCCAGGCGTGCGGCGCGCCAGGCCGGCAAAAGGCCGGCCAAAGTGCAAATGACCATCGATAAAGCTGCCACGAGCAACACGTCCGCGAGCGAGGTGCGGGACGGTATTTCACTGAGATGATACAATTCCGCGGGAAACAGTTCCATGTGCAGCACGGCGGCCATCCAGCGCATGATGGCGTTGCGGTATTGCAGCATCAGCAGGCCCAGTCCGAGCCCCAAGGCACACCCCAGCGCGCCCAGGATCCAACCTTGCCAGAAAAAAATTCGCATGATGCTCCCGGATTGAAACCCCAATGCCTTGAGCAGTCCAACTTCCTTGGTCTTCTGGACCACGACGATGATCAGCGAATTCGTTATTCCGAAGGCCGCCACCAGCACGATAAAAATCAACAGGAAGAACATCATATTTTTCTCCACCCGCAGAGCATCAAAGAGCTGACGGTTCAAGTCCATCCAAGTCTTGACGCTGATATCCGGGCAATCCACGGTCAGTTGTTGAACGATGTCCAGGGCAATGCTCCGGGCCTGGTACGGATCGCTGGTCATGACCTGCAAGGCGTGGACGCCGCTATCCAGTCCGTAAAGCTCCCGCGCCATGTCCATCTGCACCAGGATGAATCCGATATCGTATTCCCACATCCCAATCTCAAATATCCCCGAAACGCGTAATTCCTCCGGTAAACTGACCTCATCCCGACCCGAAACAAAACTCTGCGGCGAGTAGACCAGCAGCTTGTCGCCGACCCGGATGCCCAGCCGCCTGGCCAATTCACGCCCGATAATAACCTCATCCTCACCCAGGGAAAAACTACCGGCGACCATGTGGTGGGGAAGCTGGCTGACCTGCTGTTCTAGATCGACATCAATTCCCCGCATAAGCGGCGTTTGGACCACGCCCTCGTGCTGGACAAACACCAACCCTTGGATATAGGGCGCAACTCCCGTGACACCGTCCACCATCCGAATCTTCCCCGCCAGTGCATCGGAATCTTCCATGACCCCCTGCCGCGCAACGGTAATATGGGCGTCGAACCCTAGAATCTTGTCGCGCCACATATCATCAAATCCGCTCATGACGGAAAGGACGATGATCAAAACGGCCACACCCAGCATGACTCCGACCACTGAAATGACGGAAATCACGGACAGGAAAGTCCGCTTGGGCTTCATGTATTTCAAGGCCAGGAATAGGGAAAATGGAAACATGGTACCACAAGAGGGATTTAGGGTTCAGGGCTCAGGTATTGAGGGATTGCCGCGGGCACCGCAGCGTTCATGAGTGTAGGCTTCACAATGCGATTGTCGGCTTGCGGGCGCAACTGCGGAAACAGGATCACATCCCGTATCGCCTCGGCGCCGCTAAAAACCATCATCAAGCGGTCAATCCCGACACCCATGCCACCGGCCGGCGGCATGCCGTGCTCCATAGCCAACAGGAATTCCTCGTCCACCTTCTGGGCATCCTGCCCGGCCTGAGATTCCAATCGCCGGCGTTGTTCCAAGGGATCATTTAACTCCGAATAACCCGGCGCTATTTCCTTGCCTCCGATGACCAACTCGAACACATCCACGACCGACGGATCGTCCTCGCAGGTTTTGGCCAAGGGCACAAGGTCTCGCGGCAGGCGCGTGACAAAAGTCGGTTGATGCAGGGTCTTTTCGATGGTTTTTTCGTAAATCTCGTGGGTGATCAAACCATGGGTCCAGGACGGATCGAGCGCCAGGCCCAGCTCCGCCGCCCGGGTCCGGGCTGTGCCGACATCCAGTTCGAACCAGTCCGCTCCCATTTTCTCCAGAATCAGATCCCGGTAAGCTACTTCGCGCCAGGGCAAGGCCAGGTCGATCGGGGACTCGGCCGGGCCGAGCTTGAGTTTGCCAAACACCTTCTGGGCCACGGTAACAATCAAGTCCTGCACCAGCGCCTGCATACCTCGCCGGTCAGTATAAGCTTGGTACACTTCGAGCATGGTAAATTCCGGATTATGCGTCTTGGAAAGGCCCTCGTTCCTGAAATTACGATTCAGCTCGAAAACCCGGTCCATGCCGCCTACGAGGAGCCGCTTTAAGTAAAGCTCCGGGGCAATGCGCAGAAACATATCGGCGCCCAGTGCCGTGTAATGCGTCTGGAACGGGCGAGCCGTGGCTCCGCCGGGCTGGGACTGCATCATGGGTGTTTCCACCTCGTTAAAGTCGCGCGCCCATAGAAAGGCACGTATTTCCCGCACAACTCGGCTGCGCTGTTGAAACAGGAACAGTACATCCGGATTGGAAATCAAATCCAGGTATCGCTGGCGGTAACGGATTTCGACATCACGCAGACCGTGCCATTTTTCAGGTAGCGGACGCAGGGCCTTAGCCAGCAGTGTCCATTGCTTGACGCGAATGGTCTTTTCGCCAGCCCGCGTCACAAACATTTCACCGTCCACGCCGAGATGATCACCCGGGTCGAGAAGCTTGAGCGATGCGAAGTCCGCGGTATGGGCCTTGCCTGCGTAAAGCTGAAAACGCCCGCTGCCATCCTGTAGATCGGCAAAAACGCTCTTGCCCATGTCCCGGATGATGAGCAGGCGTCCGGCGGCCCTGACAGGCTTGTTCTCCTCGAACACCGCCCGGAGTTCTGCCAGCGTCCCGGCCACCGGAAAAGCGCCTCCAAACGGCGGATGCGCGGTTTCCGCCAGCCGCCGGAGTTTTACCAGCCGCTGCTCGCGTCCGCCGGCCGTGAAGGCAATAGCTGTTTCAGATGTTCCAGATTCTATCATATTGTTGACCAAAAGGAGGTTATGTCATTAATTGCCTTTTCTTACTTGCCATCCACGATATAATATTCCCACCGGGATATGCAACAAATACAGACAAATCAGTTTCAGCCCGCTCAGCGCCCGATGGAGAGGCGGACCGCCAAGCGCTCGGGCAAGCCGACTTTACGGATTTTAGCCTGGGCCGTCGCCACGTCGTAGGTCAGTCGGCGCAGTTCGACCTCCCGTTTTTCGCAATCATAAATCACATAAGCCGCGCGCGGATCGCCATCTCGTGGCTGACCGATACTGCCCGCGTTAATAAAATATTTCTTTCCGAGCCCAAGTTTGATACGCGAATATGTGCCGCCTGTCAGTTCGCCGGCTTTTTCGAATGCCAGTGGCACGTGGGTATGTCCGTAAAAACAGACCATCGTCGTCTGGTAGGTCAGACTGGCCTCGGCCTCCAGGCTCTCGAAGACATAGCCCCATTTTTCCGGCATATCGAGAGTGCTATGGACTATGGTAAAGTTTTCCACGCGCTGAATCATTTTCAATTCCGCCAGAAATTGCTGCTGATCTGCGGAAAGCTGCCGTCGGGTCCAATCCACGGCATCAGCCGCCAACGGATGGAATCCGGTTAAATCGTCGTCGAAGGAACAATAATGATCGTGGTTGCCACAGACCGAAACACAGTCCAGTTCACGAATTTTTTCCAGGCACTCGCAGGGATCGGCGTTGTAGCCCACGATATCGCCCAGGCAAACGAAATGAGTCACGCCGCGCTCATGGGCATCCTTAAGGACCACGCTAAGTCCTTCCCAGTTGGCATGAATATCGCTAAGAATCCCGTAAATAGGACCGCTGCTCATGACAGATCCATCCGATAGCAGGCCGTCCGGCAGGGCATATCGCCGGTTCGCTTTCATAAAATTACCCGTTCCGGCGCGCCCTGCCACTGTAAGTCGTATGGGTCCGCAGGTACCGGAACGGACGGAATCAGAAGTTCAACACACTAACCGCCAGCCGGTTGCGATCGCCAGCCAGAACCAAAAAGCGCGCCACCAAACTAGAGCCGCATAAGCGCCGCCGCCAATACGAGGTCATCGGGAGACGTGATCTTGATATTCGAAGAACTCAAAGGCACCAGCCGCACCGCTTTCGAAATCAACTCCACGGCGGAAGCCTCGTCAGTGACCATAATCTTTTGTTTGCGCACCATCGTCAACGCCTTCTCCAGCAAATCCCGCTTGAAGGTCTGCGGAGTCTGCACCCGCCACAGTTTTGTCCGATCAATCGTCTTGGTAATGATCATCCCCTTTTCGACCTCTTTAACGGTGTCCGTGATTTTTACGGCAGCCACGCCGGACCCGAATTGCCGGGCCGAGCGGATCGTTTCGGAAATCAGGGCGGGAGTGATGCAGGGTCGAGCGCCGTCATGAACCGCCACCAGTTCGGAATCTGCCGACAATTCCGCCATGCCGTTGGCGACTGATGACTGGCGCTGGGTTCCGCCGGCGACGATCTTGCGGACCTTGGTACAGCCAAACATCTGAACGGCGCAACGGGCCGACTCGACCCGTTCCTTCCTGACGACCAGGATGACCTCATCAATATCTACACATTTTTCAAAAGCCAGGAGCGAATAGATCAAAACCGGCTTGGACCCCAAGCTGAGGAAAACTTTATCCACATCGGAACCCATGCGCGTCCCACGCCCGGCAGCTACTATAATGCCACTATTCATGTTTTTTCCAATAATCTACTATTTTTTTAATACCCATGCTTATAAAGGATAACCGCGAGTCACCCGCACGTCAATCAAAAATATTCATACCAAAAATTGTTAAAACCTTGTTTTTAGCGCTTGCCTACGGGCCAAGATAGATTATGGTTTCAGTATGAACTTCAAGCCGAACCGCTCGGAACCGGCATCTCCCGCGCCAGGCGACGCTGATCTGCTGATTTCCAGTCTTCAGAACGAGCGCATCAAGGAGGTCGTCAAACTACGTCGCCGAACGCACCGCGACGAAAATCTGCTCCTGATCATAGAGGGCTATCGTGAACTCAAGCGGGCGCTAGACAATCGCCGCCGCCCCGCAACGCTCTATTACTGCGAAGAATTATTTCTCGGGCATAACGAACGGGACTTGATCGCCCTCTGCCGTGCAGCCGGGGCGGAATGCTTCCGATGTACCACGCCCGTCTTTCAAAAAATTGCCTACCGCGACCGTCCGGAAGGACTGCTGGCGATAGCGCCCCAGCTCCGGCTGACCCTGGCCGACCTAAAACTCTCGGGCACCCCCCTGGTTCTTGTGACCGAATCCATCGAAAAGCCCGGAAACCTTGGCACCCTGCTGCGCTCGGCCGATGCGGCCGGAGCGGATGCCGTCATCGTCTGCGACGAACGCACGGATATCCACAACCCGAACGTGGTTCGGGCCAGCATCGGAACCCTGTTCACCATCCCGGTTATCGAAACATCTTCCGAAAAAGCGCGAAATTGGTTGCGCGAACGCGGTATTCGTTTATTGGCGGCATCACCGCATGCGCAATTGGATTACACCGAAGTGGACATGCAGTCGGGCCTGGCCATTGTGGTTGGCGCCGAACAAGTCGGGCTAAGCGGTCAATGGATGCAAGAAGCGGACCTGCAGGCACGAATTCCAATGCGAGGTCAGGCCGACTCCCTGAACGTGGCCGCCGCAGCCACTATTCTACTTTTCGAGGCCCGGCGCCAGAGGCGGCACAAACCGTAAGGCACTCTGTTTTAATGAATTGCTAATCCTTCGGAGGGGCATTCGTTGCCTCGGAGAGCACATTGCTCGAAACCGGCCTGGCTGACGCTGGCGAGGGAGCGACTAGGGGCACGGCTTTATCGCCGTCGGCTGGCAGCGCCGTGTTTGTAGTAGACGCTTGCTGCGCGGCATTGATTTTAGCAGCCTGCTTCCGTGCCAGGAAAGCGCCCTCAAAACGGTAGCGGGTTCCGGTCGACAGATATTTCCATGGCAGGACCTGGATGCCTTTCGGTGTTTGAAAAGTTATTCCTTGCGCCGTGGTTTGTTGATACACGCCATCGACGGGCATCCCGTTAGCCAAGCGCGCCGGCTCCGGGTACAGTTCCTCCTCCGCAAAAGCAGGCAATACCAGCGCCCCTGCCAGGCATAGCATGACAATCTCTCGCCACATCCTCGTTCTCTCCTGTTTGTAATATGACCGCACCGGATATTCTTGTCAAGAGGCCAGCCTAACCCGACAGCAATTCGCATTATGGCACGAACGGGCGGGATTTCTTCGCAGACGCGGCCAGGGCGCCGCGCCTAGGTGCCGTCTACATGCAAAGGCACCCATGTGAAGCCATAATTACAATTACTGGCCCAAACCTTTATCGATCCTACATAGACCCTGTTCGCCGTCTTGGATGAGCAACGCAGCCCCACTCTATGTCATTATGCTTGAAGGGATCGTGGACACATCTACCCCGTAAATCAATTTTGCGCATTCAGGGCAGATACCATGCGAAAATTGGGCGTACGAATGTTCAAGGAGATATTGCTCCAACTTCTCCCAATAACCGCGATCGTCTCGGATGCGTTTGCAGTTCGCGCAAATAGGAATCATGCCGCGCAAGGTTTTTATTTCATCCAGCGCCTGCTGCAAACCGACAATGAGTTTGTCCCGCTCCTTGATAATCTTAAAACGCTCAATGGCGTAACCAATAGAACGATGCAAGAGCATCGGGTTGATATCGCTTTTAACGAGATAATCCTGCCCGCCGTGCTTTAGGGATTCGAGCGCCAGGGTGTCATCTTTCAGGCCAGTCAGCACGATAGATGGCTTGGTGGCAGCATAGGCGGACATCCGGGTGATGGTCTCCTGTCCACGGGAATCCGGCAGGTTAAGGTCGTATAAAATAACGTCACACGCCTGTCCGCCATCCAGGTAACCCAGTGCTTCTTTCAAGGTTGCTGCGCGTTTCAAAGAATAACCTACCGGCCGCAGCGCATCGGACTGCAACTCGACAAACATATTCCGGATGATCACAAAATCATCCGAGTTGTCTTCCAGCAAAAACACGGTGATGTTCATACTAGTCATAACACCTCCTCTTGCGGCAAAGCGACGATCATGAACCAGTATTGCAGCATCTGTTTGATCATCAGGAACGTTGCGTTGATATCCGGCGGTTTAACAATATAACAATTAGCGTGCAAGTGGTAGCTGGCCAGGACAGCGGTTCCAATTCATCCTCACATTTGAGTATTGGCGGGGGCAAGCACAAAA
>CAZALU010000114.1:0-7998 GCA_964486075.1 uncultured Verrucomicrobiota bacterium | reverse complement strand
CCGACGTAGCCGGCCACGGTCTTCACGGGCAGAGGCGGCAGCCCGTAATGGCGGCGCATCAGGTTGATGCCGGTGGTCAGATCCCGGCGCGTATCCATCAGCGTCCCGTCGAGATCGAAGATCAAAAGTCCATCAGTCACAAAACCTCCGCGCGCATGGTCTGAAAATGGGTCAGGATGAACGGCAGGCAACGAGCAAACAAGATCGTTCAGATTTATTTTACCGGCGGGATTGCTTTGATCTGGCGGACCAGCGGCGGGAAGTCCTCCGTCACGATGTCCCAAAGGATGTTATGGTCCACGGCGTCGTCATGCCGCGGCATCAAGGTCCTCCGCTTCGTCCAAGACTCCGTCCCGGAAGTATTTACTCAGGCTGTCAGGCGTGTTCAAATCCACCTTGCGGCCGAGAATAGCCGACAGCTCGTCCTGCATCCTGATAAATGCCAGGCCGACGCGGACACCGGGTTGAAACTCGACCAGCACGTCAACGTCGCTCCCGGGCCGGAAATCGTCGTGGATAATGGAGCCAAAGAGCGCAAGGCGGCGAATACCGTTAACGCGGCAGAACTTTTCAACCCGCTCCCGCGGAATCTCAATACCGTGCACTGTCATGCGGCCTTCTCCTTGTGAGCCCGTTGTTCTGCATTTTCTTTCCGGGCGTTCATGTTCTAGACGGTTTAGAATATAGCAGGAAGCATCCGGAACCGCCAGTGAAAACCGGCTGGGTGCATATACGCCCGGGCAAATCGGAGAAGGCGATAATATTCCCGACATGCTTAGCGTCTCTGCCGGGCGGGCGTCAGCATTTTCGACACTCGAAAAAAATATACTCGGGAATTCTGTACTCCTTCAGGCGCCGGCGGGGATCTATTTTAACGGGCCGGGGTTCTCGCAACCCCGCGATAACCATGCCGTTGTGCCTCAGCAACCGCGAATAAACTCCAGGCTCCAATGCGAATCAATAAAGACGATGCTGGAATAATCGGCCAGCAGGAAACGCGGCTTCCGCACACCAGCTTTCTGCGCCCGGCAGACTTCAACCCACCCCGGGGAACTGTCCACAGCGACAACTTTCGCGCCTTTCCTGCATAATTTATGGGCCAGCCATCCGAATCCGCAGCCGAGATCCAGGACATGCTTGCCCCGCACGTTGCCGCCAAGCCGCAGCAGGGCCGGATAGCCGATATAAACCGAGCCCAGCGTCTTTTTGAAATATTTATTCACCCCTTGGCGCTTGCGATAATCGGTCGTTTTCATAACCTGCTGTTCCGAATAAACCGCGGAGACCGGTCGTTACTTGATCACGCTCGGGGTTTTGGCCTGGGCATGGGAAAAATGGAAATTGCAGGGATCGCCCGCGTAGATTTTCTCCAGTTTCGTTTCCAGCTCGGGAATGGATGGTGTCGTTCCAGCCAGGTAGCCCTGCAGTCGCTCGGCAAAGCTTTCCAGGCGGGTACGCAGTCCGCCGTAGCGGCATTCAAGCACTTCCAGACCGAAGGGCTTGTAAAGACTGAGCCATAGTCGGCGATGCTCGCGCCATAAATCGTCCACGGCCTGCCGCAGGGCGGGCAGTTCACCGGCTAGCAGATCGCGCAACCACTTGCGATCACCCGCGCGATAAGCCTCCGCGATTCGGCCGCGCAGGACGCATTTTAACGCCAGGACTTTCGCCAAACCGGCTGGGAAGACAAGCCGCCGGTCGCCGGATTCGCTCTCGGCGGCATGGAAAAGGGCTTCCGACAAGACGCTATAATGCGCGGCCAGAGCGCTAAGATCGTCCACCTGCGGATCGAGGAATCCCAGTAGGGGATCCTGCCATAACAACCACTTGCTAATGTTGCATGTCGTGGGCGCCGGATCCTTTTTCCCGGGAATGGCATCCAATTCGGAGGCTTGCAGCCAGGCCCCATAATCGGCATCGCAGGAACCGCGGAAATTCGCCGCCAGGAGCGCGTCGTCCACGCTATCCGCGTAGGCATGTTCAGCACAGAACTGGAGGCCCGGTAAAGCCGAAAACAGGTCACACTCCATGCCGTCATCGCCCCACAAAGTAATGAATAGCTGGCGCAATTTTTTCTGCTTGCAGGCGCCCAGACAGGCCTTGGTCGCGGCCAGCGAAAAAGGCAAGGCGGCCCAAAAGTGATTCCAGGTCCAAACACCGCCCGCCATGAGCGGCTCCGATCCCAGGGCGCGGTGACAATCGATCATATCTTCATAAAAGCTCTGTTCCGTGTGGTAATAATCCCAGTAAACCAGTTCCACATCCTTGGGAATCCGGGCCGCCACCTCGGGCGGGACAATGGCTTTACGATCATAATAGTCATGAGTTTTGGAGCCCAGCCGAAAAAACATATCGCTCCAAATCATGGGCTTCAAGCCCATGTTCCGGCAGATGGTCCGCACCTGCGTCAGGTGATTGTTCAGAATGTCGAATGGATTTTTATCACCGAACCGGCGGCGAAACTCGCCGCTGCCAATGCCGTGAGCCTCGTCCATGCCGATGTGAATGCGTTTGGATCGGAAGGGCGCGCTGGCGGCGGTAATCATTTTTTCAACGAGCCGATAGGTGGCTTCGTCCTCGGCCAGCAGGATATCCTCCGTATCGCGGTTGGCATAATAGGCGGGCCATTTCAGGATCTGGGACAGGTGGGCCAGGGTCTGAATGCAGGGAAACATCTCGATCCCCAACGCATCCGCATAATCATCCAGGTCCTTCATTTCAGCCCGGGTATAGCGTCCGCGCAGGTAGCCAAAAAACGGTTCGCCCGGCACTTCATAGGTGTCCTCGGCATACAGCATCAGGCTGTTATACCCCATGAGCGCCAGGCGGAGCATGAATGCTCGGGCCGCTTCCGGCAACAGCACGCCGTTGCGCGAGACATCCGCCATGACTCCCAGCAGGTCGAAGCGCGCCTGTTCGGAAAACTCGCCGGGCTGCAGGCCGGCCTGACATTCGCCCAGCAACCGGCCCAGCGCGCGAAACGCGTCGGTTTTGCGGCCGTACCTGATGCTCGCCGCACGCGCATCCTTGGTCACCTGCAGGCCTGTGCCGCGGGCCGGTTCGGGAATGAACTCCAGCACGACCGCACGGGATGACGAGTCGAAGCGCCGTGGATATTCACGCTGGATTTCGATCAGGCCCGGGCGCAATTCCTCCGGACAAACGTTCAAATCGATATGTAAGCTATCCATGGATGATCCTTTCTCAGTAGTTAAACCCGCTGGCGCCTATGAACTCACGCAAAATGGAGGTCGTCGGAACTTCCCGTGGCGAGATTTCAAGAAAATTGGAGAGGAACTCTTGCAAACGTCGCGCCTCGGCGTATTCGCTATCCGCCGGCTTGATCTCCATCAGTAAGGGTTCGATCAGCGGCTTCAACACCGCCAGCTCATAATCCAGCGCCGAGTTAAAAGTGGCATGCGCCCGGCCCTGGAACGGGAAAATCCAGGTCTTCTCGCCACGCCGCACCGAGGGCCACATGCGCAGGGTGGTCAGCGCCGAATTGCCGCGGTAGGCGCGGTCGCGCACCATGCGGCGCATGAGACGGTTGTCCGTGGTCGAAATCCGGTTATTGGCGTCGATGTTCAATTGGGTTAGGGCGCTGATGTAAATCCGGAACAGGTAGCGCTCCGGAACCCGGCGCGTGAATTGGGGATTCAAGCCGTGAATGCCTTCCACGATCAAGCAGCGACCGGCGCCCAAAGTCAGGCGTTCGCCGCGAAATTCGCGCTTTTTTTTCTGGAAGTTGAAATAGGGCAGTTCCACTGCATGGCCTGCGATCAGGCGCAGGACATGGCGGTTGAAGAGGGCGACATCCACCGCCCGGATGTGCTCGTAGTCCGGACTGCCGGCTGAGTCGCGGGGCGTTTGGGCATCGTCCTTGTAATAATTATCCAGCGAGATCATGACCGGCTTCATCCCCAGCCCCTCCAGTTCCACCGCCAGCCGCTTGGAGAAGGTCGTCTTGCCCGCCGAGGACGGCCCGGCGATCAGGACCAGGCGGGCCCGGGGCCGCCGCGATTTGATCTGGTCGGCGATGGAGGCGATCTTTTTTTCATGAAAGGCCTCCTCGATCTTGATGAAGTTCGGAATGCCGTCGTTGACAATCAACTCGTTCAATTTGCCGACATTATCGACGCCGAGCACGCGGCCCCACTCCTTGTGTTCCTGGAAGATCTGGAACAAATGCGGTTGATCCTGGAAGGGCACGACAGTGTGAGGCCGCTCCCGGAGCGGAAACTGGAGCACCAGGCCGGGCGCATAATGGATCAATTGAAAAACATTCAAGACCCCAGCGCTCGGCGCCAACGGCCCATGCGCCAGGTCGCAGTAATCTCCGCATTCGTAGATGACGATCTTGGGTGGATTGCGGAAACGCAGCAGGTTGACTTTATCGGTTTTGCCGGCTTTCGCGAACACGTCCAGGGCCTCGCTGAAAGCCAGCTTACGGCGACGGATCGGCATATCCCGGTTTATGAAACCGCGCATGGCTTGGTCCAACTGTTGAACCTGACGACGGGTCACGGACCGGCGCGCGCCGATTTCGAAGCGACAGAAGAAGCCGGTTCCCAGGGAATGCTCGATGCTGAAACGCGCGTGCGGAAAGAGTTCTTGGGCCGCCTTGGACAAAAGAAACGAGAGGGAATTCCGGTAAATGTGCAGGGCCTGCGGATCACGCAAAGTCAAAAAGCGCAATTCGCAATTTATGTCCAGTGGATAGGACAGGGACGAGACATCGTGATTGACCAGGCACCCGATATACGGCAGGCCATCCGGGGCCGTCCGTTTTCTGAGCAGGGCGCCGGCTTCCGTGCCGGGGGCACAGGCCAAGACAGAACCGTCTTCCAATCTGACAGAGATCGTATTCACAATTTAGACCCCCGCGACCACGCCGCCGGCGTGGCAAACCTTACTAGGTAAGAGTTTCATAATTGGATTTATTTATAACGTCTATTTTTGAGGTAGAGCCGGGTTTATCCCGGCTATCGCAGGTCTAAAGCCTGCGCTACCAATATTACAAACCAATCAGTTCCCCTCCTTGGAGGGGATAGGGGTGGGTTCCCTTAGAACTTCGTCTCGCATTGTTACGTGATTTATCTAAAACACTATAGCCACGCGCAACGCATTGTCGCGGGTGAAGAGATTTTTCAGGCTTTCCGTCCGGCCACTCCCCGAGTGGCGGTGGTAATAGCCTTGGCTTTTTCGCGCGGACGCAGGGAGCGCACCGCGCGTCCGGCGCGCCACATTTCGGAATTGCCTAGCGCGTTCAATTCTTTCGCCAACAACTGCTGGTAGTTCGGTTTACCGCAGGATTCAATTACCCGTGCCGTTTCCCGACCTGATTTCACGGCCTGGTAAAGGGCCTTGAACACAGGCAGCGTGGCCTTCTTGAAGCGCGGCCGCCAATCCAGCGCGCCGCGCTGGGCCGTGGCAGAACAGTTGGAAAACATCCAATCCATGCCGTTCTCGTCCACCAAACGAATCAGGCTCTGGGTCAGTTCCTCAACCGTCTCATTAAAAGCCTCGCTGGGGGAATGCCCGTGCAGACGGAGCACATCGTACTGGGCCTCCATCACGCCGGCCAGGGCACCCATCAGGATACCGCGTTCGCCGGTCAGGTCGCTGTAGACTTCCTGCTCGAATGTCGTCGGGAACAGGTAGCCGGAACCGACCCCGATGCCGACGGCCAGGCAACGCTCCTTGGCTCGCCCGGTGGCGTCCTGGAACACCGCGTAGCTGGAGTTGATGCCGGCGCCGGACAGAAAATTACGGCGCACGGACGTGCCCGATCCCTTGGGGGCCACCATGATAACGTCCACGTTCTTGGGGGGAATCACCTGCGTCTGCTTTTTGTACACGATCGAAAATCCATGCGAAAAATACAACGCATCGCCCTTTTTAAGATTGGCCTGGACCGTCGGCCAGATCAGCCGCTGGGCGGCATCCGACACCAGGATCTGGATGATCGTGCCGCGCTGCACGGCCTCGCCGATATCGAAGAGCGTCTTACCGGGCACCCAACCATCCTTGCGGGCGCGGTCCCAGTCACGTTTGAACTTCGGGGACTGGCCGATAATCACGCGGAACCCGTTATCCTTGAGATTCAAGGCCTGGGCCGGACCCTGGACGCCGTAGCCGATGATAGCGATGGTTTCATGGCGCAGTATTTTCCGGGCCTTAGCCATGGGAAATTCCTTGCGCGTGACGATGTTTTCCTTCGAGCCACCGAAATCGATGAGGGCCATGATATTCTCCTTTTTGATCGTTTAACTCAGTATGGATTTACTTAACGCACCCTAGATCGTAGGCTTTCGGCGCGGAAGGTCAATTAAAAACCGGAGGACATTGTCTTTCCGCTCGCAATCATGTTGCATGAGACTGACTTTGCTTCGCACGGCAGCGTCAGGGGCAACAGCCAAAGAGGCACAGCTTGGCCTTCAACAGTCCATCCAGCCCAGTCAGGTCCTGCGGGTGCACCGAGATCAGGCGTTTGCCTTCCTGCTGGTACAACGTTTGCTTTTTGTACATGCTCATCTTGTTTTGACTTTCAGGATGCCGACGCCGGCGGGATCGGCTTCGGATACCTGACCCGGCCGAAGCACGAGGAATTCATCTTCCGGCCAGACGCCGTCCACCAGGCGCTGCAGCAGGCCGGCATTGCCAGGGAGCTCGTCATACTCCCATCCGAGTTCGGCCGCGCATTGGCGGGTGAACTCCTTTTCCCGCGCGCCGTTGGGAAAACCCCAGTCGACATACGCCGCCCGGTGGTAGGCCTTGTACCAGTCGGATTGCAATTCCATCAGGTACTGGGCATTATCCTCCCCGTATTGCTGGGCGTAATGGGCCAGGGTTTGTTCGTAGCGTTCCTTGCCGGGCATCAAGCAGGTCTCGATCCAGCCGCTACTGTACCAGTAGGTGCCAGGGTGCTTGTCGAAGTACTCGCGGTAGCTCCCGGCCGAGCCGAGCAGCAGGCTTATGCAATCATGCGCCCGGGGAATCACGAGCGGGCAGGCGCCGGCCTTGAGATTGGCCGTGCCGTTACTGCACAGGGCGTAGCCCAACAGTATGGCGTCAATGGGCCGATCCGACTCCACCGATCCTTCGGTCGGTTCCTGCCAGAAGCGGCGCTGCGTCTGCGACGGCATGTCAATTTCACGCTGGACCGTTTCCCGAAGCAGATCGGGCTGATCGTGCAGCCCTTGCGGCAGCGTGATGACGTCCACCAGGTGCGGCGAACGGGCGGCGCAAGCGTATAACTCACGCCGCAGGACATGGCAGGCAATGACTTTGAAATGCATCCTCTCTCCCCTTGCAGAAAACTGCCATACATGTTGATACGCGCGGGCACTGCCGTCAATAAATATTTCCCACCTGAATATTGCACGATCACCGCGCAATATTCTCTTTCAGCCTAATCGGGCATGGCCCGCTGGCGAAAGATGTGAAGTTTCTAAAATAACGCGGTTAACCCCGTTTGGCCGCATTTTACGTGGCCATCATCACATGACCGCGTTGGCACGTGGAACGTGACTCACGTGGCGGCCCGATCCGGGTTGAAAGACTGTTGGGATTCCGAAAAATGGCTTGGCACATTTTTAGACTTATGGCAGCGCCATAAAAGCGGCAACTGTTCCATAGTTCAGGGTGGGAGGCGCGCTACGCGCGGCGACGTATTGACCATACCGGTCGCGGCGCACAGCGCCCCTCCCACAAAGATTGTCTGCCAATGGCGGAGAACTCCTATACATGCACTTATCGCCCCGCAAACGGGCGGACCTTATTCTGAATTGTAGGGCGGGAACGCCCCTGGGCTTCCCGCCGTCCGGGAATGGGTCGGCGGGCAATGCCGCATGCGGCACGTGCCCGCCCTGCAAATAACAAATTCCTACATATTAAATTAGGCGCCCCGATCCGGATCGGGGTGCAACTCTTACTGTAGCCGCCATCGATGATGGCGGTCCTAATCCGAGGACCGCGACCATCGGTCGCGGCTACAAC
>CAZALU010000113.1:1732-8030 GCA_964486075.1 uncultured Verrucomicrobiota bacterium | reverse complement strand
CACCGCCGGCCGCCGACGGTGGTTTCGCTGAGTAGTTACAAATTAAACTAGCATGCTTGCAGGCCGCAAAAAAGCAAATAATTCCGGGTCCTGGCTATCAAGCTGGTTACAAGTTTTCTCGGCACAGGGAGCGGACTGCCGGCTCCGTAAGAATAATCGGTGATGCGCATGGCCTGTCAACTACGCCGGCGCAGATCGCCGGCACGGTCGCGGATTTCGGCTTCGCTCAACCCGACCGCAGCGTACATGGCGAAAATATTGGCCGACGGTGTCTCTGGAGGAACGGTATGGGATGCCGCCAGGATGTAACCGCCGCCGTCGGCCGTCATACCTTCCAGCAGGCGCTCGGTGGCGCGTTGCACTTCGGCGGCCGAGCCGCGCGGCAAAAGCTCCTGGGTGTCCACCCCGCCCATGAATGCCAGGTGTTTCCCGAACTCGCGCTTGAGTTCCAGCGGATCCATTCCCGGACAATTGCATTGGATCGGATTTAAGACATCGACCCCCATCTCGATCAGGTCCGGAATGATCGGCCGGATACCCCCGCAGGAGTGATAGGCCACAAACAGGCCGCGCGCCTTGCCCACCTGGAATATCCTGGCCAGTGGCCCGCGGAACATGTCGCGCCAGCAGGCTGGACTCATTATCAACCCTTGCTGGCCGCCGACATCGTCGCCGGTCCAGAGCCAATCCGGCTGAAACCGGTCGCAACCTACCCGGGCCAGCTCCTCTGCAAACGCCCCGGCCCGACTCAATAAAGAGCGTACAGCATCCGAGGGATCCGCCAAATCCATGATGGCGTTTACCATCCCCCTCAGCCTGGTGAGCATTTCGAACAGGCAGGGAGACACGTCACAGCCAATGAACGAATCGTCCGCGAAACGGCGCAGCGGCTCCATTGGTTCCATAAGCTCGGCCATGCGCGCTGCCGGGAATTGGTAGCGCCGGATATCGTCTTCCCCGGCCTGTTCCAGGGGCGAATGCAATATCTGATTGAACGCACCTTCCTTGACCCACTCCACCCCCCAGGCATCGCGATGGGTCTCACCGTCATGCTCATGGGTCACGCCTTCCATACCCTGGTTGTTGCCGACCCAGGCCTGGCGGACATCATTGCCCATGACTTCCGCCACATCTCCCGCAGGTATCTCAAGCTCGTGCGCCAGTCGCGCTGTTGTGTCCGGATGGAACCACATAAAAATTGGCGTTCGGTCCGTCGGTTGCCGCCGCAGCGCGGCATAGACTCGTTCCTTGGAATTCATGGTTAGGTATCCTATCGCATGCTTCGGCACAAATCAACCTCCACTGTACATGAATGGTTCAGAAGCTGTTTTTTTTTGTTTGAGCTTGCTTTTAGTCGGCAAAAGCATTAGCGAGTTAAACAAATGAGGCACTGAATTTAGGATTGGAGGATGGTCCATGAAGAATTATTGGTTAATTATTCCGTTGGCCGGCTTATTGCTGACCGGGTGCGCCAGCGTCGCTGTTGTCCACGGCCTGAACGGCCAGCAACTGACGGCCACGGGGGAAACGCCCATCGCCCACGTGAATGGCGATATTTACGGATATTATCTGTTCGGTTATTGGCCGCTGCTCACGGGGGATCCGGCAAACAGCAAGCGCTGGACCTGGTTCAGAGACACCGTCACGGTAAAAAATGCCGTGGATATGGTCACGCAGAAAAGCAAGGAGCTGGGTGCCACCAAGATAACGGACCTGTATTCCAGGAGCGAGTCAACCGGTCTGCAAACCCTGTTCACCGTCTGGTATTACGACGTCCAGGTTTCCGGTAATGCCGTGAAATAGGTGGCTTCGCCGCAACTGAAACTACCGCCCACCCCCGGATGGTCAACGCCCACAGGCAACTGCCGGCAGGCAAAGCACGACTCCCCAGGCCTTGCCGCCGTTGGTGTTGATGGCAAACATGAACTCGTTCCGTCCCCGGCGCCAAGTGACGGGTATGCAACGGCGCGGACGCGGCTCGCCTAGTTCGGCAGGATCGCTCTCACAAAACACCTCTGCGCGGTTTAGCCACACCTTGGCCAGACCCGTGCCGGAGGCGCGATATTCCACCGTGCCGGAGCGGAGTCCGGCCGGAACCTCAATGCTGCATCTCACATATACCAGTCCGTTCCGCTTTTCATGGATCGGACGAATATCAAAACAGGAACCGTCACGATCCGCAACCGGATCCAGCTTGCGCCACGCGATTTTTCCGGTAGGGAATCGAGCCGCTTCAATCCGCCCGCCGGCCGGCAGCAGTCCGCTGACCCGCGCCTCCAGCACCCGGGGATATTTACGCAGATCCCGCGCCATATCACGCTTGAGTTTGGCCAGGAACCCACGCGCCATGACAACCGGCTCCTCGCCCAGCTGTAGCATTTCTCCTATCGCGCGCGCGCCATCGCTTTGCGGATAGGCGTCTGCAATTTTACGCGCCAAGACGTAGGCCGCGCACACCTGTTTAAAATTCGAGATCAGCAAGCCCAGCAGGTTGAGGCTGTTCACCGGGGCGAGCATATCGTCCTGCACCTTTTTCCAATCCATGCACTGCCGGTAGAGCTTGACCTGTGCGATGAGATCCTTCATGGCTGTGGTAAACTGTCCGGTCAGGCTCAAATCGGCGTTGGCGGGAAACGCCCCGTTTTTATAGTCATAAGCCGTCTGGCGCGCATCATCGCGTCGGTATTGTTCGCGCTCGGCTTTGTTGCGGAAATCCGGCACGGCGTATGGCTTGCCGTCTTCCTGTGATGAGCGGTAGGCCAGGATGCCGGGAATGGTTACATCACAGGCCTGATAGAGATCGAATGGCGCCTGCTCCCCCGTAAATATTTGGCGCGCGAAATAGAACAAGGTCCAAAAATCTCCGCCTTCATGCCCCGTGGACTTCGCCAGGTCGCCCAGCTTGTCCCATTTTGGAATAACTTCGAATTTTGGTGATCCGCCGCCACCGCCCAGCCGCAACTGCAGCGGCTTGCCAACATTGATCTCAGCCGCGCCGAGCGTACCCCAGAGTCGCTGGACATGGGTATCGTTGGTGGTGCCACCCATCAGATTGCGCACCACCGCCCCGTTGTCCATATTAATTAAAGACGGACATATACCGACCCTGCCGGGCGCGATGGCGCCGGCCACCCGCTGCGCACTAGGCAGAGCTACGACCCGCGTCGGGCGCGCGCCGGTGATGAACATGATCGGCCCCAGGGAATGGGTGCAGTAGTAATGAGAGTTCAGCCAACTGCGCCACGCATGAACCGTGTTGCCCGGCTGGATCGGCTGGCCATCAATATATATATAGCTCAATTCACGACATTCATGCACGTATTCGTATTCCGCATACATCAAATCGCCGAACAATCCTTCCCGCCATTTGCGCGCCAGGTACATATTGGCTTCGGAAAACGGGAAGTTTTCGGCCTGGTTATAGACCAGCCCACTGCGCTCGACTTCCTCAACCAGCTGCACGCCCTCGGCCATTGTGAAGAAAGATGTTACCTCTGACAGCACGTGCTTGCCGGCTCGCAGACAGCGGATGGCATGCTGGGCGTGATTCAGGAAAAAGGTCGCCAACAGCACGGCGTCGAAATCCTGCTTCAAAAACTCTTCGTCATTGTCCGTGACAAAAGCGCCGGGATTTATATCCAAGAAATTTTTACGCATGTGTGCATTGTAATCACAACCGGCCACCACATCGATATTCAAGAACTTGAAGGCACCGTAAGTGTGCATGCCTCGGCCTAACCCCCAGATACCAAGGCGAATTCGCTTGTCAGTGTCGAACACCTTGTTCTTCTTTTTCATATTGCCGAACCTTTCGTTTGGATTAGACCCTTTTGTCACAAATGACGGCAAACCATAGCATCTTTTCAGCGCTTTGCAAGATATGTGGTTGTCTCCCAAATCAAGTTTTCCTTGCATCCCCACACTTAGCCTGTCATATTGCAGATTCGATCTATCGTATTGATTCGCGCAAGCCTGCGGACTGTTCCATATGATTTTGCAGTATGTTTCCAGGAACTAAAACTGTTAAGGTATTATGACCTCAATCGAGTTGAAACAGATATTAGCCAATATTAAGCGCGCGCGCATCGCGGTCATCGGCGATTACTGTCTGGATTCCTACTGGTTCATCGATAATACGGCTGCCGAAATCTCCATCGAAACCGGCCTGCCTACCCGACCGGTAAGCCGCCAACGCTACACCTTGGGCGGAGCCGGCAATGTGGTCATGAACCTGCTTGCCATGGGCGCGGGCAAGGTCCAGGCCTTTGGCGTGGTCGGCGATGATCCTTTCGGACGGGAAATGGCGCGTCTCCTGCAGAAGGCAAAGGCGGATGCCGGAAACCTGTTGACCCAGAACGAGAATTGGAACACGCATGTCTATACCAAGCCCTATGCCGGCGACACCGAGGAAAACCGGATCGATTTCGGTAATTTCAACGGGCTGACCGATGCCACCGCTTCGCGCCTGCTGGAATCCCTGGAACGCAGTCTGCCGGAAGTGGACGTGATCGTCGTCAACGAGCAGGTGGCCAGCGGGATTCACAACTCTTCTTTTTTCCGCAAACAGCTTGGCGAGCTGATGACCCGTAATCCAACCAAGACTTTCCTGCTGGATAGCCGGCACTATAGTGACGCCTATGTCGGCGCAATCCGTAAAATCAATTCCCATGAAGCCACCAGCCTCTGCGGCATCCAACGCGAGCCTGATGAAATCGTGACTTGCGCCGAAGCGCGCCAGGCTGCAGAAACTCTATTCCAACGCTGGCAAAAGCCCCTTTTCGTTTCTCGCGGCGGACGGGGCTGCCTGGTTCGCGACTCCCGGGAACTCAGGGAAGTGCATGGGCTCCAGATCCTGGGCCGGCTCGATACTGTTGGCGCCGGTGACAGCATGCTAGCTGGGATTGCCGCGGCGCTGGCCGTAGGGAGCGACCCTATGACCGCCGCCACACTAGGCAACCTCGTGGCCGGGGTAACGGTGCAGAAACTTTTTCAAACCGGCACGGCCTCGCCGGAGGAAATCATGGCCATCGGACGGGATCCCGACTACATCTACCGGCCGGAACTGGCCGAAGATCCGCGCCAGGCGAGCATGATCGAAGGCACTGATATTGAAATAGCCACCGCTCTTCCGCCGCAGGCAAAATTCACCCACGCCATTTTCGACCACGACGGCACTGTCTCCACGCTGCGCCAGGGCTGGGAGCAAATCATGGAACCTATGATGATCCGCGCCATTCTCGGCGACCGTTTCCGCACGGCCGACGAGACCCTCTACCACAAGGTTGTGGGACAAGTGCGCGAATACATCGACAAAACCACCGGCATCCAGACCATTTCCCAGATGGAAGGTCTGCTAACGATGGTGCGTGAATTCGGATGTGTGCCGGCGGCTCAGATGCTTAACGCAGCCGGCTATAAGGCGATCTACAACGCCGAACTGATGAACCTAGTGCGCGAGCGGATCGCCCGCCTCCAGCGCGGAGAACTGGCGGTAGAGGATTATACCCTGAAAAATGCGCCGGACTTTTTGCGAGCCTTGAGCAGCGCCGGTATCAAGCTCTACCTGGCCAGCGGGACGGATATGCAGGATGTGATCAACGAAGCCCGGGCGCTGGGTTACGCCGACCTTTTCGAGGGGCGCATCTACGGGGCTGAGGATCACGCGGCCGTCGAGGCCAAGAAAGTTGTCCTGGAGCGGATCTTGACTGAAATCGGTAAGGACCAGGCAGGACGCCTGATCACTTTTGGCGACGGGCCGGTGGAAATACGCGCCACCCACAAGCGCGGCGGCAGCACCGTCGGCCTCGCCAGCGACGAAGTGCGTCGCTTCGGGCTCAACCGCGAGAAACGCGCGCGCCTGATTCGCGCCGGCGCCGATGTAATCATCCCCGATTATTCCCAGATGAGCGCCATCCTGAAGTTCCTGCGGGTAGAGCAAGCCGGGGCAAGATAGCCCCACAGGCATCCTAACCACACGTGCACAAATAATTAATTTGACCACCGATTCCACGGATGACTTTTTTATTTTAACCGCAAAGAGCACATAGAACACAAAGAACCACACCATAGGATATTGAGGCCACCTTTGTGATCTTTGCGATCTTTGTGGTGAAAGACTAAAATTGAACAGAGGAACCCAGAACCAGCCATGCAGGAAACAACCGACTATCTAAACCAGGCCCTGGCGGCTTTGCGTTTGCCGCCATCCGCGGGTGACCTTTGGCGCGGCGCCTGGCCGTCCAGCGAGGCCAGCTTCGACCCCGGCAAGCTTTTTTTCATCAGCCCGGAATTCGTGACT
>CAZALU010000113.1:0-1632 GCA_964486075.1 uncultured Verrucomicrobiota bacterium | reverse complement strand
CGTGCCCGACCTGATACAGCAACATCGCGACCGAGGCATCCCCGAATTAATCACACAGGATACCCTGGCCGACATTGAACTCTGGATCAAGGAACATCGCGCCCGCTACGGCATGTTTGGGCTGGAGGAATTCGGCTGGCTGATCAACCATCTATCCGGCCGCCTTTACAAGCTCGGCCGCCTGCAATTCAACTTCGAGTTCTGGGATTACGACTTTCATGTTTTCCGGCACCGCCAAACCCGCCGGGTCGTCATGCTTACCGGCGCCGATCACGAATTCCGCGCGGACGGCCAGTTCAGCGATGCCGACGGCAATACGGGAACGATTCCTGACTGGCTGTCTGTTTTTCACGAGCCGCGCCCGGCGCTGATCCGGGGCAATCCGGTTGCGCCCACCGGCCATGCCCTGCCCGACTGCGTTGAGCTTTCCCTGGCGGAATGGGAACCGATCTTCCGGCAAGGCACCCCGGCGCTCGGGGTGCACATACCGGCCACCGGTCCCATGTCGCACGCGGAATGCGGCGCAGCGTTCCACCAGGCGCGCCTTTTTTTTCCGAAGCATTTCCCGGAACGGCACTGGCGGGCATTCACCTGCAATTCTTGGCTCCTCGATCCGCAGTTCGAAGGCCGCCTGCCGGAAACCGCCAACGTCCTACGCTTCCTCAAGGAATGGTTCCTGTTTCCGGTGCCCAAAGCCACCGCCGAACAGCATTACGAGCGAATCTTCGGCTGGCAGTTCGCGAAACTGGCGCCGCAGGACATCGCCACGGCGCCCCAGGCAACTTCACTTCAGCGGGTCCTGGTTGACTACGTCAAGGCCGGTGGGCGCTGGCGCATGGGCGGCGGGATTATCTTCCCCGAAGACCTCGACTGGGGTACGCAGGTATATCGGAAGCAAAATGGCACAGAAACAGCCAACGTACCCGCCTGACCGGCATGAGTACAAATGGACATGCCGAGATTTTGTGGTTAAATAATCCGATTGCAAGTGCGCCTTTCCCGCTAAAATCCGGATGGTTCGCGAGCTAATTTTTTTTGACATTCCGCTTCAGTCTACACCACGGAAAACCGGTGGCGGGGAAAAACCGGTTGCATTTCCAAAACACCCTGATATAATTCGCGCATGTTTACACAAAAAAAACAATTATGGCGTTTTCTACTGATTCTTGCCATTGGCGTCAGTTTGTCACCAAAATGCGTGGCGGTCGAAAGGCGAGTGGCGGATGTTTCTCCGCATTCGCTCAGCGTCGGCGGACGTTATCATACCGAACTTTCTGAATTCACAGACCTGCCCTACGGTAATGGGGATATTTCCGGACTGCTGGCCTACCAATACACCCAAGGCTTTGGCATTTGGCAGTTCGCCTGCGATATGGGCCCGGATGTCTCCGGCAAAAAAGAGGTGTATACCGGCACGACCACCAACATGGTCGACATCGACTACATCATCACCCCGCAGTTCAACGTCATCATTAGTGATGGTTACTTCCGTGGTGGCGGCGGCATCCGCACCAGTTACATCCGCGATGCCGATGGCGACGGCGAATGGCTGGACCCTTACTGGCAGTTGCAGCTCGGCTTGAGCTTCCCGTTCAACAAAAGGCTCTCGCTCGACATCAGCACCTATTACGT
>CAZALU010000112.1:0-8746 GCA_964486075.1 uncultured Verrucomicrobiota bacterium | reverse complement strand
GATATGCTCCTGTTGATAATAATCCGCAACAGTTCTTTTGATACAAGATTAAAAACTATACCTCTTGCGGGAGGCTGTCAATGGATAAGTAGTTGACAAAGATTTCTCTTTGTTGCTATCTTATAAAAATAAATGAAATGCAACCATCGCATGCCAGCCACGGTGTGACGGACTGTCGCCACAACGAATGTGAGGTCTGAGTCGCCGACAAAGCACAGGCGGGGTTTTGCAACGGGCATAAACAGCACCAAGCAGGAGTCACGGCCATGAAAGAAGCGCAGAGGGACCTCAATGATCCAGGTGGCGATATCCAGCCGAACACAACGCTGGGCGGATTTGTAGTTCGCTACCCACAACTTAGGCATTGTCTGGAGCAAATGGGGATAGACTACTGTTGCGGCGGCAAGAAGTCGTTGGGCGAAGCGGCGGAACTGGCGGGGGTGCAATGGCCGACTGTGCTGGCCTCACTGAAGGAGGCTCTGGCATCCGTTCAGAAGAGTAGCGCCCATACCGATTGGAACAACGTCCCACTCAGTCTGCTAGTCGACCATATCCTCGACACACACCATGCTTTCCTGAAGGAACAGATGCCTCGTCTCGATGGCTTGCTGACAAAAGTGGAAAAGGCGCACGCGGAGCGACATGCTGAGATGCTTGGCCATTTGGGGCGCGCATACAGGGCGCTACGCGCCGAACTTGAACCGCACTTAATGAAAGAGGAGCAGATTCTTTTCCCGGCCATCAAAGGCATTGACGCTTTCATGTCAGGTAAAGGCGCCAAACCGCTTGGGCAATGCGCCGGCATCGTCAATCCAATTCGGCAGATGGAACATGAACATGACAGCGCCGGCAACTTACTCGCCGAAATGCGTCGAATTACGGATGGCTACCAATTGCCGGCCGATGCCTGCCAGACCTTTACTGCTTTGTACGATGGAATGCGGGCCATGGAGGCCGACCTGCATGAACATATCCATCTGGAGAATAATATATTGTTTCCCAAAAGCATCGTTAGAGAAGATGAAATGCTCCATAAAAAGGCATAAATAAATTCTGGAGCTGAGTGCGATTGAGAAAGGCAAAGGCTGTCTGCGTGATGTTCTGAACGGAGGCTGACCATGATTCGAGTCAAACGGGTGTATGATACGGCCGCGCCCGGCGACGGTCTGCGCATTCTGGTCGAGCGGCTCTGGCCGCGTGGCCTAAAAAAGACAGATGCGCAATTTGATGACTGGATCAAAGATGTTGCCCCAAGCACGGAACTGCGAAAATGGTTCAGTCACGATCCGGCGAAGTGGAACGAGTTTCAGCGACGCTATCGCGCTGAACTGGATAAACATCCCGAGGCATGGCAGCCGCTCCTTGCCTTACTAAAAAAACGCGCTGTGACCTTGCTCTTCAGTTCCCACGATGCGGAGCATAATAATGTACTGGCGCTAAAGAGCTATCTGGAGGACCGGTTGCCAAAGCGTTGAACCGTCAAACCTTGATGTTGTGAAAGGCAAGCTGAGCAGATCAGGCGTGTGGCGTCTGAGATAAAAAACGTTAAAGGGTGGGCGCGTAAGGAAATGTTCTCGCGCGCCAAGCATATAACAGTTGGCAACAAGGAGGCATGTCATGTTAAGCAACACAATGCAGTCGGTATTGAATAGTCAGATCAATGTCGAGTTTCATTCCGCATACCTGTACCTCTCGATGGCCGCCTATCTGGAAGCAGCCAATCTAAGCGGCATGGCCGCTTGGATGCTGGCGCAGTCCCAGGAAGAAGTTGAGCACGGCATGAGAATCTATCGCCACCTCATTGACCGCGGCAGCCGCGTTGAGCTGGCGCCTATTGATGCCGTGCCGACCGAGTGGAAAACGCCATTGGCCGTGTTCGAAGAGGTGCTGGCCCACGAAAAGGAAGTTAGCGCGATCATTAACCAGGAGGTCACTCAGGCCAACGCGGAGAAGGACCATGCCACGGCGATTATGCTCCAAGAGTTTGTGAAGGAACAGGTGCAGGAAGAAGTCAACGTTGGGCGCATAGTTCACACCTTCCAAATGATCGGCGATTCGACGCAGGGCCTCATCATGCTGGATCGGGAACTTGGAACACGTAAATAGAGCTTACTCGGAAAGAATATTTTGATGTTTATTCGTGTTATCGGCGTAATCCACGGTTAAAAGGCTTTTCGAATGGGGTCTAAATAGAAAGACGCAATGTGCATGAACACGCATGTATGCACTGTTTGTGGTTATATCAATGATCCCGCAAAGGGGAATCTCAGTCATGGGCAACCGCCCGGCCCGGCGTTTAAAAAGTTGCCAGATGACTGGGTCTGCCCGGAATGAGGGATGTCCCAAGAGCGACTGCGATCAAATTCAGTAGACAAATTTTTTACGATGAAAGGAAGGCACTATGACCGATTTGCGCACAACCTACTTGGGAATCGAATTGAAGAACCCTGTGATCGTGGGCGCCTGTTCCCTGACCGGCACCCCGGCTTCTGCGCGGCAACTTGAAGAATCCGGAGCAGGGGCGCTGGTGGTGCGGTCGCTGTTTGAGGAACAAATCCAACTTGAACGCTTTATGTTCGATGAGGATCTGGAGAAATACGACAATAAATATGCGGAAATGCTGCACTTTTTCCCTCCTCTGGAACATGGCGGCCCCAAAGAACACCTGCAAGGCGTGCGTGAAATATGTCAAAGTGTGCAGATCCCGGTCTTTGCCAGTCTGAACGCCATGCACCACGCAACGTGGATCGAGTACGCCACACTGCTCGAGGCAACCGGTGTCCAGGGGCTTGAACTGAACTTGTATGCCTCGCCCCGTGAGGCGGCGCTCAGTGGAGAGGCGCTTGAAGCCGAACAAATTGCCATACTGGCGGAAATCAAGAAGATCATCAAGATTCCCCTAGCCGTCAAGTTGAGTCCCTTCTATGCCAATCCACTGAATCTGATCCAGCGACTGGACCAGATTGGAATCAATGGATTTGTGCTTTTCAACCGCCTGTTCCAACCGCAGATTGATATTCAGAAAGAAAAACATGTTTCCCCGCTGAATCTTAGCCACGCGGAAGATAGCCGCCTCTCACTGCGCTTTGCAGGACTGTTGCATGGCAATATCAAGGCAGATATTTGTTCCAACACCGGCATCTTCAGTGGAGATCAGATCGTGCAGATGATCCTGGCGGGAGCGACTGCCGTGCAGGTGGTGAGCACGCTCTATCGGAACGGGCTGGCGCACATCGCTGCCATGATCCGCGATATGCAGGCATGGATGAAAGCCAAGGGTTATAAACAGCTTAACGATTTCCGGGGCAAGATGGATCAGAAGCGCTCACCAGATCCCTGGATATACACTCGAGCTCAGTATGCCCGCCTGCTGATGAATCCCGACGAAATCGTCAAAAATTTTCCCGTGCTTTAGGCAAGGAGCGGCCGGTTGGCACCTTATCCATAAGGAACCGTTATATCATGCCATGGAAGGCAGACCCGCCTCTGGCGGGAAAGCTAGGATCGCAGGGATTCCGCCCGAGGCGGATCCGCCTTCGGCGGAAAACCCTGCGCTACCTTGGGTGGCGGGCAAGACCCGCGTGAGGAATTTAACAGGGATATACAGGATTAACAGGATGGATGCTCTGGTTACTGCTGCCGATCCTGTCCATCCTGTTTATCATTGTAAATCTGTGCCGTGCTGAATGCCGGCCTTGACCGCTTTCTGCGGAAGAGCCGGATTTGTGAACCGCATAGAACGCAAAAAAGAGAGAAGAAGGGAGGATTGGCCACAGAGACACGCGGGGGAGACGTAACGGTGTATGGGAGTAACGGCGTGTCGGAGTTATCTGTTTTATATCTGAACCCTGCGTCTCTGCGCGAGATAATTCCGTTCCTCACAGGCCTTCAGACAAGAGAAGATTGTTCTCCCGCAGTGACGCAGAGGCGCTGAGTGTTCTGCTCCTGATCTGAACCCTGCGACCCTGCGTCTCTGCGCGAGATAATTCCGTTCCCTTCCGGTCTTCAGGCAAGAGAAGATTTTTAACCACATAGAACGCATAGAACACAAAGTTGATTCGGATCTTTCTATGCGATCTTTGCGGTTCTTGCGGTCTTTGCGGTCCTTGCGGTTAAACATTTCTTAAAGTTTGGGTGGCGGGCAAGACCCGCGTTAGCCAGTAGGAAAGCACGTTTACCATCGGCCATGCAAAAAAAAAGGATCTTCCGCGGAATCTGTGGACAGATCGGAAATAATTCACCACCACAGGCACGGAGCAGATTGCTTGAAATGGCCTGACAATTAACCATAAATTGTGCTATGGATCCCAAAAAAATGACGTATAAACAGGAACAAAAACATGAACAAAAAATCGCGCAAGGTCGTTATCATTGGAGCCGGTGACGTTGGCGCTTCCTTTGCCTATGCGCTGGCGCAGGCGGGACCCGCTGAGGAAATCGCGCTCGTTGATTTGAATTCAGATCTTGTCAAGGGGCAGGTACTAGATCTCGCTCATGGATTGCCGTTCATGCCCCCAGTCCATATCCGCGCAGGCACAGCGGAGGACTATGCCGATGCCGCGGTTATTGTGATTACCGCCGGAGCCAAGCAGCGACCCGGTGAGTCGCGTCTGGATCTCTTGAACCGGAACGCCGCCATCGTGGCCCACATCGCGGACGACATTGCTGCATGCAAATCTGAGGCCATTGTTGTCGTGGTCAGTAATCCCGTGGATATTCTTACCTATGTCGTTCTCCGCCGGTCCGGCTTGCCCAAGGGCCGTGTCATCGGGTCCGGCACTGTACTCGACAGTGCCCGCTTCCGCTATTTGCTCAGCCAGCACTGCGGCTTGGACACACGCAATGTGCATGCCTACATTCTGGGCGAGCACGGTGACAGTGAAGTTGCAGCCTGGTCGATGACGCATGTGGCCGGCATGCCCATTACCGAATACTGCGCGGTCTGCGGCCAGTGCGGAGGTTGGCAGGAGATCCAAGAGGATATCGTGCGGCAAGTGCGCGAATCGGCATATCATATCATCGGTTATAAAGGATCCACCTGCTACGCCATCGGCCTCGCCTTGGTGCGGATTGTCGAAGCTATCCTGCGCAACGAGCGCAGCGTGTTGGCCGTATCCAGCATTTTGGACGGGGAGTTCGGCATACGGGATTTGTGCCTTAGTGCTCCCTGCCTGGTCAATGCGTCTGGCGTAGTTCGAATTTTGGATGGCAGGCTGGCCCCGGCCGAGATGGAAGCTCTTGCTGCATCGGCCCTGCTTCTGCGCCAAACCATCGAGAAGGTGGATGTGGCCTTGCTGAAGCCTGTGGACCAAGCGCCTGGCCATGTTTGTGGAAGTAATCCCAGCGCCTGAGGAGAGGAATCCCGGACCGTTGCCTCTGCTGGTCTTGCCGTGCAGGGCAACAATACCCCGATAGCCCTCCCCTCGCCCGGCATCCCAGCACCACAGCCTTTTATCATCCATCGCATTTTATGCGTTGAAGCACTCATGTCAACGCCGGTCGAAAACGGGCTTTTGCCGATTTAGAAGTGGGTTAAAAATAATTATATTCTAGCCAAATGCGGTAACTACTCCCTTCGGCAGGGTGAACCCTCTGGGTGATCCGATCTCGGAACGGCTCGGCAGGGACGCCTCGCCCCACCATTGCGGAAATCCCATGTAAAAATCATAACAAGCGAACCAGATAAGAATATCTTTACATAGAACGGTGACTTCTGGCACATATCGACCAAGTCTGGCGAAGCGGACCCGGCAGTTATGCAACGCGACACCAATCCGAGCCATGTTTTTCTCACAACCCGGCCATGAACTGGAAGATGCGATCCTGCATTTCGGGCAAGAATTCATGACCGTAATCGGGGTAAATTACTAATTCCTTGGACGACCGAATTTTATTGTAAGCCGCGAACTGGGTGGACGGCGGACAGATGGTATCCATCAAGCCCATGCCCATCATGATCCGGGCGCGGATGCGCGGCGCAAGGAATTGGACGTCGATATATCCCAGGCGGGTAAAAATCTCGTCTTCCCGTTCATGCCGGGGATCGAACTGACGGAAGTGCGTCCGCAACTCGGAATAAGCGTCCTTGGCCAGGTCCATTTCCCATACTCGCCGGTAATCGCAGAGGAACGGATACAGCGGCGCCGCCCGGCGCACGCGGGGTTCGAGCGCGGCGCAGGCCAGGGCAAGGCCCCCACCCTGCGAGCCGCCCATGACGCCCACGCGTTTGGGATCAACTTCCGGCATATCCATGACAATGCCCGCCAATTGGGCGGTATCCAGGAAGATATGGCGGAACAACAGTTGGTCGGGCGCATCCGCCAGACCGCGGATGATATGGCCATTCAGGGTGTTGCCCTTGACACCGCCGGCATCTTCGGAAAAGCCCGCTTGTCCCCGGCAATCCAGGACCGCCACGGAAAAACCCAAGCCTACATAATTCAGTTTATCGGACCAATCCCCCGCGTTGCAGGAATAGCCGTGAAAGATGATGACCGCCGGATGCGGGCCCGGGCTTTGCTTCGGGCGGAGATACTTGGCATGGATACGGGCGCCGCGCACCCCGCCAAAAGTTAAATCGAAGCATTCGGCAAACGGCGTCTGGAAGGCACTACGTTCCAGTTTAACGCGCGCATCCGTGGCGCGCATTTCCTTTAGCGCCCGCTCCCAGTAGCGATCGAAATCGGATGGACGTGGGTTGCAGCCTTTGTATTTTTTAAGCTTGGTTAACGGCATGTCAATCTGCGGCATGGAAATTCCTCCTGGTGATTTGATTTGAATTGCACTAACCGCGAGTTTAGCAGATGGCACGGATAAGAGAAAATTAATTTTTCTGTAGCCGACAGGTGATGTCGGTCTTCGTTCCCCAAGACCGCGACCAGTCCCGACTCTCCGAGAGGTCGGGACGGCTACAAAATTGTCCGCAGCGGCAGACAACTCACCGCGGAATAGATTTACAATGATAAACAGGATGTACAGGATCAGCAGCATTAACCAGAGCCTTCATCCTGTTAATCCCGTGCATCCCTGTGAAATGCCTAACGCAGGTCTTGCCCGCACCCCAAATTTTAAGAAATAATTAACCTCAAAGAATGCCAAGATCTCATAGAAAATGGGATCAGAAACCAGAAGAGCATATTCTTTTCATTCTATGTGTTCTTTGCGGTTAAACAATCTCCTTTACTCCGACACACTTAGTGGCAAATCGGCCGCTTGAGGCAGTTCCAGAAAGGCGTTCGCAATAATTACAATTGCTGCTTCTGCACAGATGCATTATTTCTTGATTTGACCTGCCTGCAATTTAAGTGTATGTATGATTCAGGTTATCACGGATCAGAAGGAGCTTAATGAAAATCGCGGTTTTGATCGGAGACGGGATGGGGGATTACCCCCTCGACAAGCTTGGCGGCAAAACGCCGCTCGCATTTGCGAACATCCCAAACATCCGCCGGGTCGCGGCGATGGGCACGGTGCGCTTGATGACCACCGTGCCGGACGGCATGTTGCCGGGCAGCGATGTGGCCAACTTGAGCATCATGGGATTCGATCCTCGCAAATATTACACCGGGCGCGCGCCGATAGAGGCGGCCGGCGCCGGCCTGGAAATGGCCACAGACGACGTGGCCTTCCGCTGCAATCTGATCACGGTTGCCAAGGATTTGATTCAGGACCATTCAGCAGGTCACATCACAACAGCTGAGGCACGCGGAATCGTTGAGGAGCTGGAAAAGCGACTGGGCAAGGAAGGACTGCGCTTCCACGCCGGCACCAGCTATCGCCACCTGCTGATCTGGAAGAACGGACCCGCCGACCTGATCACAACTCCGCCACACGACGTGCTAGGCCAACCCGTCGGCAAACATCTCCCCAAGGGCAAGCGTCAGGACGAAATCCTGCACCTGATGGAAGCATCCAAACCGATCTTGGCAAAGCATCCGGTAAACCTGGCGCGTCGGAAAGCCGCCCTGAATGAGGCCACCCAAATCTGGCTTTGGGGCCAGGGCAAGCGCGCGGCTTTGCCATCATACAAGGAAGCGTTCGGGCTCAGTGGCGGAGTGATCACCGCCGTGGACCTGGTGCGCGGCATCGGCAAGCTGGCCGGCTTGGAGGCACCGGATGTTGCGGGCGCCACCGGCTTTACCGACACCAACTACAAGGGCAAGGTTCAGGCTGCGCTCAAGATCCTGCAACAAAAAGATTTCGTATTTGTGCACGTGGAGGCGCCGGACGAGTGCGGCCATATGGGCGACTTGCTGAAGAAAATCGGCGCCATCGAAGCCTTTGATCGCCAGGTCGTGGGCCCGATGCTGAAGGGGCTCCAGGCCTTGGGCTGTCCTTATCGCATGATCATTGGCACGGATCATTGCACCCCGGTCAGCGTGCGCAACCACACTTGCGACCCAGTTCCCGTGGCGGTCATGGAAGGACCGCTCAAGATGGCCCTGGCGGAAAAACCCTTTGACGAATTCGTGAACGATGGAAAATCGCAGGGACTGGTGTTTGATTGGCTGAAAACTGTTTTTAGATCGTAAAAGATTAAACTAGGACCCGCGACGGGGCAACTTTTACTGCGGCAGACATCGCTAATGTTGGTCCTAATCCGAGGACCGCGACCATCGGTCGCGGCTACAACACTTTGAAATTCCTTAACATTGAATTAGGACCCGCGACGGGGCAACTTTTACTGCGGCAGACATCGCTGATGTTGGTCCTAATCCGAGGACCGCGACCATCGGTCGCGGCTACA
>CAZALU010000111.1:0-8750 GCA_964486075.1 uncultured Verrucomicrobiota bacterium | reverse complement strand
GTGGAAGCGCCATCGCTCATCGGACAAAAGGTACGCCGGGGATAACAGGCTAATCGCTGCCAAGAGTTCACATCGACGCAGCGGTTTGGCACCTCGATGTCGGCTCATCGCATCCTGGGGCTGGAGAAGGTCCCAAGGGTTTGGCTGTTCGCCAATTAAAGCGGTACGCGAGCTGGGTTCAAAACGTCGTGAGACAGTTTGGTCGTTATCCTCTGTGGGCGCAGGAAATTTGAGGAGAACATTCCTTAGTACGAGAGGACCAGGAATGACGTACCTCTGGTGTCCCAGTTGTTCCGCCCGGAGCATCGCTGGGTAGCTACGTACGGAACGGATAAGCGCTGAAAGCATCTAAGCGCTAAGCCTCCTCCAAGACCAGATTTCCCTGCCGCGTAAGCGGCACTAAAGGCACCCCGAAGACTACGGGGTTGATAGGCTGGAGGTGTAAGCACAGCAATGTGTTGAGCTGACCAGTACTAATCTGCCGTGCGACTTGATCATATTGGTGGCCTCGCGCCTGAGCTCAGGCGGTTGGCCTTGTTGATCCCTATGCAATTTATTTTATTCCCGGTGACCATGGCGGGGAGGTAACACGCGTTCCCATTCCGAACACGACCGTGAAGGGCCCCAGCGGCAATGGTACTGTGGTGTAGGCCACGGGAGAGTAGCTCGTTGCCGGGAAATTTTTATAAAAGGCCGTCATTCGACAGCGAATGACGGCCTTTTTTTGCCTTGCCGAGGAACCGTTTTAAAAAGGCTCATGCCAGTTCTATGGGGGTGGGTGCTTTGAGCGATTTTTTGGAGTGCGGTGGCTTTTCTCCATTGGCGGCAAAGAGTCCAGCAAAAGAATCATTTATTTTATTATTGTATTGGGGGGGGGGGGGTACGCTATTGTTTGTTCATAGGTGGCATCAGGCGATGCCTACCTCCCCAGTAACACGGGATGCTGAATTTGACATAACAGATTAATATCTAACGTGTTTCTTTTAAGTTTGCACCGCCGGCCGCCGGCGGTGGTTTCGCTGAATAGTTACTATTGCACGATGATCTTGCAATATTCAGGTATAAAACGCTACGCAACGCACGCCGTTAGGCGCAGTGTTACGGGGGGGCAAGAGACTCTTAAGCATTAGCCACAAGACATCCATCGTTGCGGACGAAGGCCATCATGCTGTCGAATTGCCGCTCACAGCGCGGTAGATACACTAGAAAAGCATCTGCCGGGCTGAGACCGGCGGCACATCCTGATTAACGTTAGGAGGAAGAAAATCATGGCGTGTAACAGAATGACAATGGGATTGATCGCGGTCCTGACGTGTTTGTTGGCGACGATCATTCCTGCCTTGGCCAATAATCTTGTGGTGACGAATACGACATTGCTCTCGCCGGCGGCGGGCAAGGTGGCGGCGCTGTTCGATCTTTCCTGGGACAACTCCTGGCGGAACGACGCAAACTACGACGCCTGCTGGGTGTTCGTGAAGTATTCCATTGATGGTGGCAGCAACTGGAGCCATGCTACTCTGAGCGAGATCGGGACCAATCCACCGAGCTTCACCAATGGCGTCGGCACGAACCTGGACATCGTTGTGCCTGCGGACAAGACCGGCGCATTTATTCAGCGTTCAGTGGAGGGGACGGGCACGGTCCATAATACGGGGATCAAGCTGTGGTGGGATTTTGCCACCAATGGGGTTTCCAGAAGCAGACAGGCCAGGATTAAAGTGTTCGCCATCGAGATGGTGTATATTCCGGAAGGCGTGTTCTGGGCGGGGTCGGGGGGCAGCGAGAAAGGGCGTTTTATTGAAGGATATGGTGGAGGCGCATCCAATAACAGCCCCTTTCATGTCGAGACTGAAGGCCAGATTTCGGTGTCCAATCAGCCGGGTTGTTTGTGGGGCGTTAATTACGCCATCGGGCTGGCGGGGGTGCTGTCCAACGCCTATCCCAAGGGATACGCCGCGTTTTACCTGATGAAGACCGAAGCTTCGCAGCGGCAGTACTGCGACTTCCTCAACACGCTCACGGCGGACCAGCAAATCCAGCGCCATGATCCCGGTTTATATTTCAATAAAAGTCGCAACTTCATCAAAAAGACGAGCGCCACACCGGCCTTTTTCGGGTGCGACGCGAACAAAAATGCCGGCCCGGACACGGCGGTGACCAACGTGTCCAAGCTCAACGAAAGCGCTGACGGCGAATGGACGGTCTGTAATTATATCTCGTGGCCGGATGCGGCGGCGTATGCGGACTGGGCGGCGCTACGGCCGTTCACGGAACTGGAGTTCGAGAAAGCTTGCCGGGGGCCGCTGGCGGCGGTGCCGAATGAATACGCCTGGGGTGGCGTGACCCCGGAGCCGAGCATGACGTCTCTGATCAATGAATACACGGACTCCGAGACGCCCAACCAGGGCAATTTCAGCTCTTACAACGCTGCAGCGAACGTTTACCGGTGCGGAAGTTTTGCGCGGGCCGATTCTAGCCGTGAGCATTCGGGCGCGGGTTATTATGGGGCGCTAGACCTGAGCGGCAGTGTGGCAGAGCTGACGGTGACGGTGGGCGATGCGACCGGACGCTTGTTCACGGGCCTGCACGGGGATGGCGTTCTGAGCCACGATGGCGCCGCGAATGTGGACAACTGGCCGCTGTCAGGAAGCTCCGGGGTCGGTGAGCGCGGCGCTAACTGGTACGGTGATCGCGGCGAGCCAATTGTTTCGTACCGCGGCGGTACACCCCATACCGAGGTCAGTCGAAGCGTTTATGGGGGGCTTCGCTGCGTACGCACGGCGCCATAGTTTTCAGGGGAGCATAGCGTCAGCTATATTGTGCTTTCAAGATGAGGTTTCACTATGCGCGTGCAAACCATATTGGCGTTAACAGCGATCTTGATTATAAGCGAGCTGTCCGGGCGGGCTCAGGATGCGACGAACTGCTATTCCGGCGGTGTCGGGGCTGACTATGCCCTGGACACGATGGTAAGTGATGTTCATCTCGGCGGATCGCTGGTGACGATATCTTCGGCTGCGAATCGATCTTTGACCATGGGTTCCGCACCGGTGCCGATCAGCCCGATAATGATCGCCGAGGATCCTTCCACGCCGGGCATTACCAGCAACGCGGTGATCGCGGTGTGGATTCCGGACGAGTTCCTAATGGCTTGGGATGAGACTAATTGCGCTCCGACGTTCGTTGGCACGGCGGCCGGCAAGGTGAACCCTTTCGTCAGCTACACGAACTCGAACCGACGGTTGCTGATCGTCGTTACGGAGAATTTCAGCACGGACGACACCCTAACAGTCAGCGGACTGGCCTTTAAGGATTATCTTGCCGCCGGCAGTACTCGCCTGAAATTGGACTACGATAACGACGGTCTCGCGGACGCGACGGACGACAAGACGATCACGATCATCGGCGTCTATTCCGGCGGTGTCGGGGCCAATTATGCGGAGCATCAGACTGTTTTTGATAAGTGTTTGCATCCTGTCGGCGCGCTTTTAACGATCTACTGACGAAATCACGGCAATAATAATTGTATGAGCGGCGAGCCTGTGTTATGTTTTTGACGCTACCATGAGATGTTTGTTTATTAACTGAAAGGATCTGGTTATGAAACGAATTATGTTATGCTTGACCGGGTTTGCCCTGATGTTGGCGAATGTTATGGGGCAATCATCCGCAAGCGACGATCCAGCGTTGCCTGAGTCAGCCTGGGCGCTGCCTGACGATCCGTTGAACATGAGCCAGGAAGAGCTCATGCTCCATGCCGACCGACTCATTCAGCAGGGCGACACTAATGCGGCGTTAAGCCTGATGACTTTCTGTCATGATCGAAGTCTGCAGGAGCATGCCGGACGGGTGAATATGCTTTTGAACGGTTTGCTGGATGCCGGCAATCTGCCGGAAGCCGAACGGATCTACCAGGAAAACCAGGCGCAATCCGATCGCCTATTGCGGGATTATATTGCCCTTGTGTACCAGTATCATGCGCGCCAGGAAGATAAACAGGCGCTACTGGCTTGGGCCGCCAGCTTGCAGTCCTGGGGTTTACCCCAGGATATGCGTGTGCAGGCCTTCGGCTGGCAGGTTGATATCAGCCGCGAACTTGGCCCTTTGAGCCGGGTCCTGGCGCTGATCCCGGTCTGCATTGATAATTTTGACGCCTCAACGAGCCGGGGCATACTGGCCGGTATTATCAACGGCTACGAGAGCGCCGGCGATGTAGCGGCAGTGGAAAAGATGCTGGACTCCGTTGAGCGCGTCGGCGGGCAGCAGCCCGAGTTGCGGCGGATGGTGACAAGCATGCGCATCAATCGTCTTTTTGCCTCCGCGCGCTGGGCGGAAGCCGAAGCGAAGTTCATGAAGGAGGCGTCCGGGCTGACGGACTCCGACTTGTTGGCGTGCTTCCAGTATGCCAAGCCGCGCCTGATCGATGCCAAGCAGTCGGACTTATTAGACCGTTTGTGCGCCTGGATCTTGAGCGAGCAGAAAGATAAAACCAGGCTATGGCAAGTCGCTGCCCATGCCTGGATGGAAAATGCCAAGACCACGCAAGCAGCGGAAGAATTACCGATCCGCCTGGCGGCGTTGGAGCAGATGGGCGGCGACTCCAGCATCGTGCTCGGGTTATATTATATTTACAGCGATCCGATTATGAAGCACAACAAGACCGAAGAGCTGCGGGCGATGATTAAAATCGGCGAGAGCTTGCACAAGCAACTTAAGCGCACGCAGGACATAGACCTTTGTAAATGTAAAATCGCGGAATATTATTTTCTGTTGCAGGATTACGATTCGACTTTGCGTCTGTTTAAGGACCAAATCATGGTCATGGAACCGCAGGAGCAGGAAAACGTTGTCAATAAAATCAAGGCACACAGGGCACTGCAGAAGAAAAACTATAAAGACGCCATTAAATATTTCCGGACCTTCATGGAGAACGTGAAGCTTTGGACCGGTCCGGAAAGCTCGATTTTCCTGGATATCGTCTTCAGCAAGGAAATGTGCCTGGGGTTGTCCGCCAAACGCATCGGCGATTGTTATGCGTCCATGAATGACTCCGCCAAGGCCCAGGCGGCTTACAAGGAAGCGGATGATTATTATGTAATAGCCGAAAAGGAATTCCTGAGCAAACCGAAGGAAAGCGAATACATCAAGAAATGCAGGGCTGAACTGGCCGGATTGATGAAGAAATAGCTGTCCAGTGAAGTGCGCCGTATGCAACAAACGAAATGATGAAGACGGGATAAACAGGAAATCCAGCCGCTCATAGCGTAGCAGAGACTATGGCAGTATTCCTGCGTTGTTCCGGCTTGCCGGGAGGCTTGGATGAAGCCAGCAGTATACTCCGTGTTACGAGCGGCGCTGTCGGAGAGGGAGTCAACGCGATGAAGATGGTAGCCAGCGGTCACGTCCTGATATAGGTTGTAACTTTGGCTGACAGAAAAGGAGGTCAAAGTGGGTGAGAGTATAAGATATAGTTCGGCGTTCAAGAGGCAAGTGGTTGACGAGTTGGGTCAGGGGAAGCATCAATCTTTTGTAGCCGCGCACGTTGGGCGCGGTTTTCGGAGCCGACCCCAATCCTTCAGCTGACGGATTGGCTACAGTCGGAGTTGACTGCTGCGGAGGGCCTAATTTAATCTGATAGGAATTTGTTATTTGTAGGGCGGGCACGTGCCGCATGCGGCATTGCCCGCCGACCCATTCCCGCCCTACAATTCAGAATAAAGTCCGCCCCGCTGCGGGGCCTAATTTAATGCTAAGGAATTTCAAAGTGTTGTAGCCGCGACCGATGGTCGCGGTCCTCGGATTAGGACCGCCATCATCGATGTCGGCTACAGTCAGAGTTGCACCCCGATCCGGATCGGGGTGCCTAATTTAATGCTAAGGAAATCTTTGTTATGATGAATGCCTGTCACATGTTAAAGGATAAAGTCGCCGTGGTGACCGGGGCCGGCCAGGGGTTGGGCGCAGCCATCGCCGAACGCTTGATTGACGAGGGCTGCCGAGTGCTCCTGGCCGATATCCAGGAAAAGCAGGTATCGGAAACCGTGGCCAAGTTGAATGCCGCGCAGGGCAACTGCGCGCTGGGTGCGACCTGCGATGTGACCGTGGAAGACGATGTGCAGGCTTTGGTGGACCTAGCCATCAAGCAGTGGGAAAAAATCGATGTGTTCGTGGCTAATGCCGGCATCCTGATTTCGGGGCCACTAGTCGACTTTGATGTGGCCCGTTGGCGCAAGGTCATTGATGTCAACCTCGTGGGGCAAATGATTTGCATGAAGCATGCCCTGCGCGCAATGGCGCTGCACAAGGGCGGATCGTTCATCCAGATCAATTCAAAATCGGGCAAGAAGGGCTCCTTCAGCAACTCTGCCTATGCGGCTTCCAAGTTCGGCAGCATCGGATTGGTCCAGAGCGCGGCCTTGGAGATGGCTGCGCAGGGAGTGCGCGTCAATGCCGTATGCCCCGGTAACCTGCTGGATTCGCCGCTGTGGGTCAACAGCCTCTTCGCGCAGTACGCCAAGAACCAGGGTATCACCGAGACGCAGGTGCGCCAGAAATACATCGACCAAGTGCCCATGCGGCGCGGCTGCCGCTACGAGGATGTGTGCAATCTCGTGGCCTTCCTGGCCTCGGATCAATCGTCCTACATGACCGGGCAGGCCATCAACGTGACCGGCGGCCAGGAAATGCGTTAAAGAGTCCGGGAAGAATCCGGAAAATTTATTGCGCCGTCGCGGTGAAAATCCAATCTGACAGGAATTTTAGCCTGAAGCGGATCCGCTTAAGGCGGATAAAGTTGTAGCCGCGATCATTGATCGCGGTCTTGGTAATGCCTAGCCCGCCTAGCCCGAGCTCCGCCAGGGATATCGGCTAGGGAAGACCGACTTCACCGAAGTCGGCTACAGTAAGAGTCGCCTTGCCGCCGGTCCTAATTCATCTGGAGGCAGGGATTCATCGATCAGTTCCCCTCCTGGGAGGGGCAGGGGGATGAGTTCAACTGTTTGAAAAAACATGGCAGGGTCTTATCGGGACCGGAAATGAAAAATCTAAAATCAACAATCGCCAATCGAAAATCGCTTCGCTTAATGGCGGTGGACCTGGGGGCGTCCGGCGGAAAATGTTTTGCCGGAATATTTTCTGCCGCCAGCTTTTAGATGCGGGAAATTCATCGCTTTGCCCATGAAAGCGTCGCTTTTCTATTATTACCTTGGTCACGGCTCCGGCCTGGCGGGCAGCGCTTACAGGCTGAATTCCGCTGTCATGACGGTGTGGTCCGATGGCGATTTTCCCAAGCGCGGCTCCAAGTCAATTCCGGCGCCGGCGGATTTGGCGGCAAGCGTCTTTGTGGCTAGGATATGGTCTACCCGCCAGCCCATTTTTCGTTGGACTGCGTTCGGCGTGCGATAATCGAAATAGCTGTATTGTCCGGGCTCCGGATGATGTTTACGAAAGACATCCACAAACCCCCAGGCAACCGTATCGGCAAATGCTTGCCGAACCGCCATGTGGAAACAGACATTGTCGGCCTGCTTTTCCGCGTTGTGAATGTCCTTGGCTTCCGGGGCGACATTCAGGTCCCCCAGCCAGACCACAGGCATGGACTGAGTGAAATGAGATTCAAACCATCCCCGGAGACGCTTGAACCATTTTAATTTATATTGATACATGACATGCTCAATATCGCGTCCCTGGGGTACGTAGGTGTTGACGATAAAGACCGGGCCGACCTTGGCTGAAATCAGTCTGGTTTCGTCCGCTTGATCGCCGTCGTCCATTCCGAAGCGGATTTCGGTTGGCTTCGTTTTCGCTATCAGCGCTACCCCGTTGTAGGATTTCTGGCCTCGGAAAATGACATGGTATCCGGCGTTTACCAGGGGCAGCACCGGAAAGTCATGGTCCTGGACCTTTGTTTCCTGAAGGCACAAGACATCCGGTTGATGCCGAATCATCCAGGCCAGAACGATTTCCAGTCGGGCCCGAATCGAATTGACATTAAACGTCGCTATTTTGAAAGGGCGTTTCATGTTTTGGAAAGATGAAAAAGGGGAAAGTGGTTGTCCACTTTCCCCTTTTTGATCAAACTAACTAAACACCGGTCATTCCATCTCGTCAGCAACCTTTTCCACCTCGGCCTTTACTTCTTCAACAACTTTGCCCGCCTCGGCTTTGACTTCATTAGTAACCTTATCCACTTCAGCCTTCGCTGTTTCGGGGATAATGCTCTTGATGCTTTTCAGATGAACTTTTTTGTTTTCGTGTTTGCCTTCGCCGACCACTGTCACTTCCTTGCCGATCATCTTGTCGATGTCAACAATTTTAGTATCAGGAAGATCGATCTTGCCATCTTTAGTGATCAGTTGGTATTTTGCTTTTTCGCCTGCTTTCTTGGCTTCTTCCTTGGCGATTTTGCCCATCACGGTGATATGCTTGCCAGACGCTTCCATTTTTGTCTTGTCAGTCGTACAGTCTTTTTTAACATCTTTGGCCAGAGCCGTCATGGAAGTCGCGAATCCTAGAACCAGCATGCTGATAAGCAAACGTTTCATAGATTGATAACTCCTAAAAACGATAAAATATACACAAAATTATCCGCTTACGCACTCATGGGTATACCGCTGTCACCTCCTATCGTTGTGGGGTTGTATGTGCTGAAAATTACCCAGATCATTCTTCGGAAAATACTTATAGCATAATGATGTACTTGAGAGTACCGAGTTTTCGGCTACTTTGAGCCCTTTTTCTTTGCGATATCC
>CAZALU010000110.1:0-9234 GCA_964486075.1 uncultured Verrucomicrobiota bacterium | reverse complement strand
TGCTGCGGGCGTTCGTTTTCGGGCAGTGAGGAAATTTGTACTTTCTGCGGAGTCACCCGTCGTTTGGCACACAAATCAGCTCCGCTCTTGGCCATCACTGCGATCTTTTTGCGCAAGGTCCGCACTTCCGGAGCCCGGTCGAGACCGATCACTTTACCTATTTCACCGGGCGGCACATGCCGTAGCGCTTCCGGCCGCCGGAGTCGCCCCAGCGCCATACAACCCAACAACATCAGGATATGCAGGGTGCTGTAAAACCCCTTGGGCAATGCCAGATGCTTACCCAAGCCGCTGAATAATCCGTTGGCGCACAAGGCGGGAAGCCGATGGGTATTCTCGCCCTACAATGAGAAGGTCATCTCGCCGCTGCACCTGGTTCAACGCTGTCGCCGGGTTGGCAAAAATGGATTGGTTTTTTGTTCGGCTTTGCTTCCGGCCATGTATTTAGAGGACTTGATTAAGACAATGTCGCCTTCCTTAAGCCCAGACTGGATTTCCGTCTGCTTGCCGTCATTCAGTCCGGTTACGATAGGAGTGGCAATGGGCTGGCCTTTGCCGGATGGGTTAGGCTGCAAGATGGACGCCTGATCTTTGGCCTTGTGGATTGCTTCTGAGGGTAGCAGGAGTACGCCGTTGGTGGCGGCGGTCAGAATGCGGAGATTGGCGGTCATGCCGCTGCGCAGGTATGCCGGCGTCACAAGCGGTAAAACTTCAACACTGTAGGTCGTCACGTTGTTGACGACTTTGGCTTCGTAGGCGATTTCGTCCACCCGGCCGGAGATAACGTTTTGGGGGTAAGCGTCCAGGGTGAGATCCGTCGGTTGGTCCAGGACGATCCGTCCGATATCGGTTTCATCTACCTGGGCCTCGATGATTAGGCGGTCGGACATGACATACAGCGGATCCGATGCCGTCACAGTCTGGCCTGGCTCGATTTTACGGGCGATGATTTGGCCGTCCAATGGGGCTACCAGTGGCGTGGGCTTGTAGAGCTGTTCCCAGTAGGCCAGTTCGGTGGCGCCCTTGGCCCTGGCTGCGTCCATCAGGGCCGCGCGTTCCGTGGAACTCATCCAAGCCAGTATCTGGCCCTTGTGTACCTTTTCGCCTTCCTTGACCAGTGTTTCCTCGATCCTTCCGGCAATGGGCGATTTGATTTCCAGTCGGTTTTGCGGACGAACCGTGCCGGTGGTCATGACGACAATTTTCAAGTCGCCGCGTTCGACGCTAATCTCCCGGTAAGCCGGGGCGTCCGCCGCGCCGTGAGACGAATAATACCAGCCGACTGATCCCGCCGCAAGGACGATGCCAATGATCCAGTACAGGAGATGTTTCATAAGCATATCTTTCAGAAATATGGTTGTTCAGGATGCATGTTTGTACCTGAATTGTGCGCCGAGCTGGCGCAATTCACCCACAGGGCTGCCATGTGATGCTGGCCGCGTAAAACGCTGCCAAACGGGGTTAACCACGTTAGTTTCAAAAATAACCCAAAGGATTATTTCCGAAACTTCACGTCTTTCGCCAGTGGGCAATCCCGCTTAGGCGAAAGTGAATATTGCATGATGGTCGCACAACATTCAGGTTGTATCTGTTTCGGCCTGATATTATAGATGTTCAGGTAATTAACTGCATGGGATCAAGACACCCACCCCTGGCCCCTCCAAGGAGGGGATAAGATGTTGCAACCCAATCAGCTCCCCTCCTTGGAGGGGCCAGGGGTGGGTTCCCATGTTAGGCTTAATTTAGAACGCCGTTCTTGTTACGTTATTTACCTGAAGAACTATAGCTGAACCCCGAACCTTTGTCAGTCTTCTCTCAGGGGATCACGCCGGCGCCTATAATTTTTTCCCACGCCGCGCGGGCGATGACCGCATCCCGCCGGCTGCTGAGCATGACTTTTTGCTTTTCAATCAGGTCGTTTTCGATCAAATCCCAGTCCTCGAATGAAAGCAGTCCGTTCTGATACTGAGCGCGCGCGATTTCGGAACGTATTTCCGCAGCCTCTAAAAATTCGGCCTGCACCTCGGTAAGTTCCATGGCGTTCTGCCAAGCCGTGAACTTGTCCTCCAGGGCGGCGGTCATCAGGTTGTCGGTATTGGCCAGTTTGGCTTGCGAGGCCCGGCGTTCGGCTTGCGCTCCGCGCAGGGCATAGTAGCTCTGGCCGCCTGAAAAAATGGGCCATGAGATCGTTGTGCCAACCGACCATTGATCATTTTCCGGAATAACGCTTTGGTCGTCTCGCCGTCCGACCATGCCCGAAACCGACCAGTCGGGATAAAAGTCACTAGTGGCGATGCGGACTCCTTCCTGTGCTGCCCTGACTTGGGCGGCAGCCTGGAGATAGTCCGGAGTCCTTTGCGACAGGTCGTGATAATTCGGTGTTTCAGGGATCGCGACGATACTGACCCAGCTTCCAGTGACTGCCAAGCCAACGGAATCCAGGCGCCCCATGGTGGCCGCCATTTGTTGTTGGGTTGCCTTGATGCCCCGTTTGGCCTGGGTGACATCGAACAGGGCCTGGCGGTAGTACGCCTTGCTCCGCAGGAAGGCCCCCTTGTTTTCACGACCCGCTTCAAAACGCATTTCGACCAGATTGACGTTCTCCTTGCGCCGTTTGGCGATGATGTCGGCCACATTCAGGAAGTCCTGAGCGTACTGCAGACGGACGAAAGCAAAGGTCAGATTATAACTGAGCGTCGATTTTATCGCCAGGAATGTCGCTTCGGCGGCTTTTAGCAGGGCCTGCTGGCGACGCAGCGTGGCCTGGTCGTGGAAGCCGGCGAAGAGACGCTGGCTGGCGGTAAGATTCATATTGTAACTGGTTGCATCCTGGTAGCCTGTGTCCAGTTCGGTGTTGGACTTATTGGCGCCGGCGCTCGCCGTAACCTGGGGCAGGAAGCGCCCATAAGCCGCCTTTACATCGGTGCGGGCCTTTTCCACGGCCTCGCGCGCCGCTATGAGCTCCGGATTGGTATCAATCAGCTCACGGACACAGTCATCCCAAGTCAAGGGGGGCGCTGGGAGAGCCGCCGAGGCGCCGAGCGGCCAGGCGCCAATAGTTAAACAAAGCAGTATGTAAATCCGTTGCATGGACTGGTCCTGCCGCAGACTGTTATATCCGTGGAAAATCGATAGGTTAATATCAAATAACGTTCTGAAAGGCCACTTTATTGTAGGATCGGATGCTATGCCGCTTAATTCCGTGCGTCCAAGATAATTAGCCACGGATGAACACGGATTTAAGACTGATCGCAAAAAGGAGCGATTCTTGTCAGAATGATGCCGGTTGTTGTTGCATTTATTTTGGACAAGCATGGCGCAAAATAGTAAATTAAAAAATATATCCGCCATTTTACCGGGCATAATTCAAAACTGTGTTAGATAATCAATCAACGGTTCGGGATCGTAAATATCTTTGGCTCTTGGGCGCGTGCTTCGTCCTGGGCGCGGCGATCCGCGTCTTTTTTGCCGCTTGCTACCGCTTCAGCGTCAATTCCGATTATGGGATCGTGGCGTTGATGGTCAAGCATATCGTGGAAGGACATGATTTTCCGGTCTTCTATTATGGCCAGCCTTATATGGGCAGTCTGGAGCCCATGTTTAGTGCTCTGCTGTGCAAGCTGTTCGGCCTTTCCACATTCAATGTCTGCCTGGGCACGGCCTGCCTGGGGGTGCTCTTATTGCCGGTTATCTATGCCTGGGGACGTGACGCCGGCGGACGCGTTGCGGGTTTGGCGGCGATGGCATTCACGATCGTTGGTCCGCTTGGCTACTTGCGTTTCTTGGCTATGCCCTGGGGTGGTTATGCGTTGACGCTGCTGCTGGGCGCCTTGATTATGTGGTTGGGCAGTCGACTCGCGGTCCGCGAGTTGCGCAAGGACGACGGGTTGGTATGGTGGTATGCCCTGCTGGGCTTGTTATCCGGGGTGGGGTGGTGGACCAATAGTTTGATCGGCGCCGCGCTGCTGACCGTTGCCTTGGTGCTGTTGGCTGCGCTGCGCCAGAGGCTGTTCGGCGCCTGGCGGGTGCTCGTGGGTTTGGCGGGATTCTTGATCGGCAGCCTGCCCTGGTGGATCTGGAATGCCCGGAATTCCTGGGAGTCACTCGACATAATGGGTGGACTAGGACGGACATCGGCTGGCGCTGGTTTGAAACTTTTGCTGTTTGACAGAGTTCCGGATTTGTTGGATCTGGTTCACTTGCCGGCATGGGCTTGCCTGGTTGGACTGATCGGCGTCGGTGTCCTGGTGTTGTTTGGTGTCTGGAGTTTGTTTGAGGGGTTGCGTCGGCGCGCTGTTCCGGATTCGGGGGTGGTGGCGCTGGCCACGGTTTTGTTGTTCATTGCAGTATCGGCCGGGTTCTTCTGCCACTCCGTTTTTGCGACGTATGACACTTCGCGATATCTTCTGCCGCTCATTCCCGCGCTGGCAGTGCTGGTGGGGGTGGCCAGCGCCCGCTTGGTGTCCCGCGCCCGTTATGGGCTCGGCTGGGTGCCGCTCGCCTTGCTGGTTGGATTCCAAGTATGGAACGCCCGCTTTGTGCCGGGCATGCTTCGCAACCGAACCTGGGAAATCACATCCCAAGTTCTTAACCGGGTTTTGGCGGGATCGAAGATCGAGGCGATCTATTGTAATTATTCCGACCATTGGTTGAACGCGGCGACCGGTGAAGCGCAGTGCTTTGTCGATATCATCGGGGAACGTTATCGGCCCTATGCCTGGCGCGCTGAGCTTGCGCGGCATATCGCATTCCTTGATAATATTGGAGATGTTGCCGAGTTTATTACGAATTCCGGAGGATCGGCCCGTTGCGAAGCCTTGATGCAGTTTCAGTTTTTTCATGACCTGCACCCGCCCGCTCCCTGTAGTCTGATTTCCGCTGCTCATTGGAAGTCGGTCGAGGATGCGCAAGGCAGTAATGTGCTTTTAGCCGTCAGCGATGGCAATGTCCAGACCGATTGGCAGGCGCCGGTGCTGGCCGGATCTACTGATGCGGATGGCGCAGGAGCCTGGATCGAAATCGTTTTTAATAGTCCGGTTACGGCGCAAGGAGTGCGGTTCCTGAGCGCCAATGGCGAGTATCCTCCGGCCTGGATGGTTGAGGGTATTATCGCTGACGAACAGGCCTTGTCCGGGGATGTGCCAGGCTGGCAGCCGTTGACGCCGCTGATGCGGATCAACTGTTATTTCTGGTCCGGTTCGCGCCTCTATTGGAACGGGATCGCCTTCCGGCCGGAATGCCGCTTTGCGCCGGCAAAGGTTTCCCGGCTGCGGGTGCGTTTCGAGGCGCCGGAGCGGGAGGGCGAGGTGTATGTGGCCGAGCTGACGGTGTTCGGCGGAAACCTGCAGCCTGCCGCTTTGTCCGAAAGCGAAGCGCTGGATTCAATGCTGGCGGTGTTGAATGCCCGGGGGATTAAGCGTCTTTATAGCGACCGCTGGCTGGCTAACGAGGTGGCGCAGGCAAGCAGCAACAGTATTTTTACCTTGCGGGAACCGGCGATTTTTGACAGGCATTCAGGCACTCCGTGCCGCGATCGGGACAGGCGGTTGACAGCTCTGCGCTTGGATTGCCAGGCTGCTGTTATCGTTCGTGCGGAGGAGGCGCCGATCTCCCGGCAAAGCTTTAAAAACAGCGCCATCGAGCCGAGGGAAACTCCCATCGGCCCGTGGGTGTTGTTTGATTTTATCCCTAGCCTGTCCGATTCCGGTCCGGGCCGGTGGCAGGCCGGCTACGCAGAGGATTACGGCTTGGTGTGGACCGGGTTCAACGTGCTGACGGGATCGCGATAAGATCGGGGTTCCTGGGCCCTAGTGTAGTGTTTCACACAGATGTTGATTTATAATTTTATGTCTTATTGTTTTGGTAGCGCAGGCTTTACGCCTGCGATAGCCGGGATAAACCCGGCTCTACCTCAAAAATAGACGTTTATAAATAAATCCAATTATGAAACGCTAGACTAGTATCCCGGCAGGGCGTTTATGCAAAGGTGGGCGAACCGTCCCGGTGAGCCGTAAGAGGATTTTCGACAACATACGCGATGGCTCGAGCCGGAATGCCAAGATGTCGTCCGGATCAAAATCAGATCATCTAATCCTAGCCCCGATGGAGGCGGGAAACCCTTCGGGCATTCCCGCCCTACAATAGGAAACGTCTGCCGCGAAGCCTCATTCAGGCCGTGGCCTCGATGCGCTCCACGGCGATGGCGCCGTATTTTACATCGAGGAAAGGCTGACCGTCGCGCAGCCCGACATTGCCGAAGCCCGTGGCGGTGGCCAGGAAGGACTTGAAATCGCCCTTCAAGCTTGGACGCAGGTAGAGGACTTTTTCCACGGCGTCGTAGCGTGCCCCGGTCAAGCCCTGCAAGAGAGAGTAGGAGGACAGGGCCCGGGCGTACCAGTGTCCGCATTCGTATTCATTGAATGGGTTCCGGACCGTGCCATCGTAACGATCGCGGGCGGCGCGGACAATGGCCAGCCCTTCCCGGACTCGCCCCATCATCATCAGGTGGGCAGCCACATGGTATTCGATTCCGGTCCAGACTTCGTCGCTATAGATAAACGGCAGGGATGGCTTGCCGCCCTTCGGCCAGGTGCAGAGCAGGAGCCCGCCGTCCTTGCCCAGGGCAAAGCCGGGTCGCTGCGGGTTGGCGTGTTGGGATAAATCCTTTTTAAAGTTATGCCTAAACACGGAACGCAGATGTTTGCTCAGCTTGTTCCGTTTCATTATATCTTCTATTCCGCATACGGCGGCCAGCCAGGCGCCCAGGACGCCGTCAGCCAGACAGCCTGTTCCGTATTGATATTTAGGGCCTTCAGCCGCCAGGAGTTGCAGTTCCTCAGGAAACTGTGGAACATCTTTCTTCTGCCGTAGGAGTTCTTCGGGCGTGGCTGACTTGAGGGTGCGCCATTCGACGCGCTGTTCGAAGTAATCGCCGTTGAACAGTTCCTTTTCCAGGAAGCGTTGCGCCTTTTGAGCCAGCTCCTGGTACTCCCGGACGTCATCCTTCAAGGCCTCGCCCATGGCGGTCGCCGCCCGCAGGGCACCCAGGTAAAAACTCGTGCACATCCCGTCTGGCCCCCAGAATTCGATGTCATAAGTGTTATGATGCGGTTCCACGACCGTTCCTTTACGGTCCGGGTCCCATTGCCTGATGCAGAAATCCAGGCTGGCTCTGACTTTCGGCCAGAGGTTCTGCAGCCAGTCCGTATCGCCGGAAATCCGCCAGTCCCGATACACCTTCATGATTCCGCCCAGTTGGCCATCGGCGGCGGCATGGAAGTCGTGGGAGTTTTCTCGGATCGGCAACCTGGCCCGGAACTGCTGGTGGCCTTCCGCATTTTGGTTTTCGAAGAATTCTGTTTGGCGCAGGGATCGCTCCAAATCGGGAAAGAGGTGGGCGATGGCCTGGGCATAATTCCAGACGTGAGTGCAGGATCCATGGCAGCAGCCGTAAGTGTCGCAACATCCCTCCCAGCACCAGATTCTCCCATCCTGCTGACGCAATATGGTCGGAGACTTCAAGATCGTAAGATTGGCCGCAATTGCCTCGACTGCTTCCGGCGGTAACGTGGTGTCGAAAAAACAGTTGGAAAACAACTCGCTCTTGCGGTGTAATTCCGCGTAATTGTCCCGCCAATAATCAGCCACGGCTTCGATATCGGCAAAACGGCCGGCATACCAGGGGCTGTAATGGGTGGCAGTCCGACAACTGCATGCGTCTTCGGCATCTTTCCCGAGCCGGAGATTTGATTCCGGCACATGCCAGCAGAGCCTGAGGCGGACCGAAATAGTTTCGCCCGGCTTAACGGTCAGGGCCTGATAGATGCTTGCGCCGGGGCTGGGCGGAGAATCGGTGAGCGGCTGGGTGTCCGGACATACGCCCCGCATAATCGTATTCCAAAGCATGGTCATGGTGTCGAAGAGTCCGCCGCGATACCAGGCGCAATCCGTCACGCATCCGGGCGCATCGGCTTCAATACAAAAAGAGCCTTGCTCCCAGGGTTGTTCCGGACCCGCTGCTTGCTGGAGCACAAAGCCGTTCGGGCGCGGCAGTGCGCAATCCCGGGGCGGCGTATTGGGCGGCAGGCTGGTTTTCATGAGGTTAGACGAATGAAACGCAAACACGGCCTCCACGGTTGTTTGGCCGGGGTTGTGAAAGCGGTATTCAAGGCTGGCCACCGGCAGGCTGGAATTGTCGGCATCGCCGGGGACAAACGGGCTCCAGGCGACTATTTCGACGCGCAGCGGCACGTGTGGGTCTTGCAGGGTGACCGTGGCAAAAGGAAAGCGGGGGTGCAGGCTGGCCGAGGCAAAACGCGGCAGACCAAAATGCGCGCCACTTAACCCGCCGTTGCCGGTTGCCGGGAGTCCGAATATTTTCCAGGTCGGAATTGGTCCTTCCAGCACCCTGGCCAGGTTGGGTTCGTCGCGCAGGCAGAGGGTCGCAAACATCGGGGAATCGCCTGGTATCTTCGGCGTGTGCCGCAAGGACACGTGGGAGAACATGCCCGTACCTTCCAAGCAGAGCATTCCCGCCCCTAGGCCGCCCAGGGGGAATGCGGCATAATCCAGATTCCGGCCACTATAAGATCCGTTATACTGATGTTGTGATTTCATGGTTTTCTCCAAAGCGCCAAGAGTTAATGGTAACAGTCTTGCTGAATTTGAATTTTAACTATATTCCGCTGATCAAACCGTGTCAAACCATTTAAAGATACCAGTAATTTCAATTGCACACGACCTCGATGCTCCGTGGCTAGTGACATCTATAGCCGCTCGCAGCGATCGTCGTTGCCCGGTGCAGGGAGGCGAAGTTGAAATTGCGACTCCTGCGGCTTAACTCGATCATAGGAGTTTTCCGCCTGCGGTGGATCCGGCTGTGGCGGACATTTTTTTTGTAGCCGCGACCGCTGGGCGCGGTCTTCGGAACCGACCCCAGCGTGGTCGGCTACAGTCGGATTTACTCGCTGCCGCGGACGCTCTTTTGTAGCCGCGACCGCTGGTCGCGGTCTTCGGAACCGACTGGGTAGCGCAGGTATTCCCGCCAGAGACGGGCTTGTCAAAGGGTGAACAGTGTCTAAGATAGTCGGGATTCAGCCTTTGGCTGATCCGCCATTGGCGGAAAACCCGACTCTACCTCCCCAGTAACACGGGATGCCGAATTTGACATAACAGATTAATGGCTCCTCGGCATAATTAGTGGGTAACGCATCTGCCATGAATGCTTCAATATGT
>CAZALU010000109.1:0-9395 GCA_964486075.1 uncultured Verrucomicrobiota bacterium | reverse complement strand
TAGAAGGTTGTGTCCGCCGGCCACGGCCACTTCCACCGCCCGCTTGGCATGCTCCTGGCCCTTGACGTCGGCAAAATCTTCTTCGTAGAAAAGGTGTGACTCAAATACTTTTTCCAGGTCCACCCGGTACCGTTGCATCGAGGTCCTGCCGGCGATAAAATCGGCCGCCTGGCGCAGGTTGCGCACCGGGTAGACATCGATGCCTTCGACAACGGCGGCCTCATCGGCATTATCCATGGGCACCAGCAGTGCTGTCCGTTTGGCCTCACGCATAGCTATGGCGATAGGCAGCACGCCCCGCACCTGGCGCACCGCCCCGCTTAGGGCCAGCTCGCCAACCATGGCAATGTTTTCCAGGGCTTCCTGGGGCACGTAGTCTTCCGTGGCCAGCACGCCCATGGCGATCGGCAGGTCGAAGCTGGGGCCTTCCTTCTTGATGTTGGCCGGCGCCAGGTTGACGGTCAGTCGTCCCTTGGGCATGTCGAACTCGGAATTGATGATTGCGGTGTGGACCCGGTCTTTGCTTTCCTTGACGGCGGCGTCGGGCAACCCCACGATCACGGTTTGCGGGTCGCCTCCGCCGGAGTTGACCTCGATCTCCACCGGGTAAGCGTCAACCCCGTAGACCGCGCCGGAATGTACTTTGGACAGCATGTTGCCTTGAAGTTATGTTGCCTGATGTTCTCTAATGCCGTTACGCTGAGCGATCCATCATTTAACAACAACCTAAGCCGATTTTATCTTTTGAACAAGAACAAAAAAGAGGCGCTCCATGTCTTCGGGTATTGGCTTCGGAGGTAATCGCAGAACAACAATTTCGGCATATGCCTTCTTGATCTCGGGCATTGACTGTCCGCCGGCCAGCATGTCAAGAATCAACGCAACTCAAATCCGATGTTCCTTGAAGCAGTTCCGATGAACCGATGGTTAATCCTTCTTGAAAAACATGGCTTTGCCGTCGTTGTTATCTTCGATGATCTGGATGTGTTTGTCGTCGCGGAAGATAATTCGGGCTTGCACACCTTTTTTCGGGCCATCCTTGTTTTCGATACAGAGTGTGTTCCCGGAAGCCGAGAGCGCCTCGAATGCATAAGGGCCGACGGTTTGATCCATGACCGTCATGCTGATGCCGTCCAGTGTCACCTTCATTTTTAGACCTTGCATCATAGCCAGTAGGCCCTGGACAATTTCGGGGTTCGCCGCCTTATGCTTCTGAAACTCGGGGTCTTTCTCGAACTCGGCGGTGTCCCCTTTCCATTGGCCCATGAATTTGAAAGTCAACTGGCCCGCCAGTGCCGGGTTGATGTCTTCGGGGTCGGTTGTGGGTGTGGTCCCGGCCGTCGCTGGTTGGGCCGCAGCCATGTCCGAGGCAGGTGTGGAACTGAGATCGCCTTTGCTGGTTATTGCATATAGCTGATTACCGATGACCAGCAGGTGGGTTGTGTCGGAATACTGGGCGTTTCCCACCTTTTGGCGGGCACCGGTTCCAGGATCGGTGGCTTGCAACGTGCCATCGGACGCCACGGTGAAAAGCTTGCCATTACATGCGGCGCCAGCCAAAGTATCTTTCCACTCGCCGGCTTTGCCGGATTGACGCCAGGCTCCGTCCTTGGGATTGATCAGGGATAACGAGCCGTTTTTCTCGATGGAGATCAGCTTGTCCTGGGATGCCAACAGGAAAGCTGTGTTGGCGAAATCGGGTTTGCCGATCTGTTTCCAGGTTCCGTCGGCCGGGGCGGTGGCATACAGGGCGCCTCCCGTTTCCACCGTGTAGAGGGTTCCGTTCAATACGGCCGCTGCGCTGGTGTTGACCCAGTCGCCAGCCTTGCCGGATTGGCGCCAGGATCCGTCCTTGGGATCGATCAGGTATAACGAACCGTTGTTTTCGATGGAGATCAGCTTGTTCTGGGATGCCAACAGGAAAGCTGTGTTGGCGAAATCGGGTTTGCCGATCTGTTTCCAGGTTCCGTCGGCCGGGGCGGTGGCGTACAGGGCGCCTCCCGTTTCCACCGTGTAGATGGTTCCGTTCAATACGGCCGCTGCGCTGGTGTTGACCCAGTCGCCGGCTTTGCCGAGCGGAGTTTTTGCATGGCACTCTATGCCCGTTGCCATTGCCCAGGCCGCTGCGAGAATCACAATTTTGATGCGCATAGCACTATCTCCTGTTGTTGAGGGATCGGATCTACTGTGCTGATAAACACAGGGGTAACTCCAATGCCCCGGCATTGGATTCCGCTGAAAAACCAGATTAAGAAGGTCGGGAAGGAATCCCGACCCTCCCAAATCCGTTAAATAGGCCTATTTCGATGACGGGAGGGACGGCGTTCCCGCCGTCCGCAGGGTTTTTCAGCGGAATCGGCATTGGTGGGGTTGCCCCATATAATCCGCAAGCGAAACTTTTCAGAACATTAGCGTTAGGCCGGCGCGTAAGAACCAGCCCTTCATTTTGTTGTCACCGATGTTTTCTTGCATCCAATCAACATTGCCCTTGGATAGATCAAACTGGTAGCCGCCTCCCACGAAAATGGATAAATTCTCGACGGGCACGATACCCAAGTCTCCGGCCACCAGGCCGATAATACCGTCGTCCAATCTGCATTTGTCCGTTTCGGAAACGCCGTCTGAATCCGTGAGCATGCCCTTGAAGTTCGAGTTGACGAAGACGTAGCGGGCGCCGCCCTCGATCGTCAGCTGGATGCGCTGCGTCACGTCCTTGGGGATGGGACGGATCAGCAGGGACGCGCCTACGGGCACCATATCGGCGTCGCCGGAAAACTCAGTGGTCGCTCTTGGCACGCCCTCAAAGTCTTGGAATGTGCTGGTGGTATCCTTGCCCTGCCAGCGCTGATAACCGCCGGCGCCGGCAATGCCGATGAAGTCGTTAGCCCAGAGCCGAAGCTGGCCTTCGATCCCGTATGCTTTATCCCAAGTATCGTTCTCGCTGGGGAATATGTAGCTGGGCGTTACTGCAAATTCAAGCTTCTGCGCCTGCGCCATGGTCACAACGAGTATCAATCCGATCAAACCCGCCATCAGTTTTTTCATGACTCTGACCCTTCCCGTCACTTGTTTTTTATCCGGTAATATTTGTGCGAACAAGGGCCACTGCCGGATGGTTCAATGGTCCCGCTCTCTTAAATCACTAAATGAAAACAAATTAATCCATTATGTCGCGCGTAGCAAGTTTATTTATAATCGAATTACTTTCTTGTTGTCAGAGAACGACTCCACGGGTAAACGCAGTCATTTCAGGTCTGGCGCCGGTGGCGCCATTGCGTGAAGCGGCTGGCTCAAACTGTAAACCATAGATTGAATTTTGATGGATGTTGGCCCACGACAGATGTTTTGTAAAGCAACGGGCTACGCAGGGATCTCCACAGGCTTGATTCGCTTGGCATCTGGCACTGATGAGCAAGCACTGAAGGACTGCTTCACAACCTTAAAAATGGCTGTCACCACTTGTTTTTGAACCGTATACCGCCCAAGTCGTTGCCGTCATCGTCCTGTTCATACATAAGCCAGATGTTTTTACTCCCTGGCAGGCCCAGTTCGATGCCGCGCAGTTTGTAATTTTCTTTGCCCTCGTTCCATTCCATCCTGGAACGTAGGGATGGGATGGCGCTTCTGCCAGATTGCGCCGGGTCCAGCCCGGAACGCAGTTTAAGAAGCCAGTCAGTGCTGATGCCTAGCGTGTGTGGACCACCCTCAGCGCCCGCTGCCGGCAGAGACAGGCTGCCGTCCTTTGCCACCACGAGCAGAGGGATTCCAATGCGTGCAATATTTTCCAGTACCCACGTTGTGAGTTCCGAGTTGCCGCTGGATGGTTCCAGGCTGGAGTGGAAGGCAATCACATCGATATTCTCGCGAACATGTGCCAGCTGATTTGTCATGTCGGCCAGCGACACCACATTCGTGCCCACGGCGATTTGGTTCGTCTGTATGAAGCGGAGGTTGAGAACGTGGGCCTTTGCGCTTGTATCGGGCTGGGTTTCTTTTGGCGTTGGCGGCCGCTGATTATTTGTTTTTTGTCCGAAGGCAGACCAAGGCCGGATCGCCGCCACGGACATGAGCGCTAAGAGGACGATGGGGCCCAGAACACGCGGCGTAGTTTTCATCATGCTCTTTCGTTGTCCACGCCCGGCGTAGCTGTGCTAAGCAAAGGCGGGATGCGCCTGGGAGGGCATGAATTGTGGCTCCTACTGAATAGTCGTGCTTCTTGCTTGTCAGACACCATCATTAAGCTTCAGTCATCCGGGAGAAAAGATCGCGCCGATCCAATCAGCGTGTGAATATGGAGATATCATCTACTATTTTTATGCCGGATTGCACAAAGGTTAGAAGGGCTTCCGCCATCTTATCAAAGCGCAAGATCAGGATACTGTCGCCGCCGCGTTTTGTTGTGAAGGCATACATGTAATCGATATTGATGCCGGCTTGCTCGGCCACATTCAGTATGCCGGCCAGACCACCGGGCCGGTCGGGCACTTTGATGGCGACCACTTCGGTGGTTTTAACGACCATGCCGGCGCTTTCGAGAACGTTGCGTGCTTTTTCCCAGTCCTCGACAATTATCCGCAGAATGCCGAAGTCCTGCGTATCGGCCAGGGAAAGGGTTAGCATGTTTATGCCGGCTGCCGCCAGCGCGTCGCACGGCTTGGTGAGCCGTCCGGGCTGGTTTTCGAGAAATACCGATATTTGATGCAGTGTCACGATTGGTCTCCCCGGTTAGTGGTTCGTTTGTCCAGGACGCGTTGCGCTTTGCCTTGACTGCGCGCTATCGTTTGCGGTTCCACGAGTCTGACGTTCATTCGCAGGCCGACGGAGTGTTCGATGGATTGATTGATTTTTACGCGCAGCGTTTCCATGACGCTTATTTTGTCGCTGAACACATCGCTGCTCACTTCCACTTGGACTTCAATCTGGTCCAGCCCTTTTTCCCGTGAAAGGATAATCAGGTAGTGGGGCAGGGTGTTTGCGACCTTGAGCAGGGCGGTCTCAATCTGGGAAGGATATATGTTGACGCCGCGGATAATAAACATGTCGTCACTTCGGCGACTGATCCTGCTGATCCTGCGTATTGTTCGCCCGCATTGACACTTTTCAGGAAGAATAGTGGTAATATCATGAGTCCGATAGCGGAGCATGGGCATGGCTTCTTTGGCCAGGGTGGAGAGAACCAGCTCACCTTCTGCTCCGTCAGGCAGAGTTATGCCGCTGGCGGGATCGATGATCTCCGGATAAAAGCAGTCCTCAAAGACATGCAGTCCGCCATGCATTTCACATTCGGCCGCCACTCCCGGCCCGATGATTTCGGTCATCCCGTAAATATCGAACGCCTCGATGCCGGCCTTTTGATTGATAAAAGAGCGCATTTCTTCGGTCCACGGCTCCGCCCCGAAGATGCCGGTCCGGAGAGGAAGTTTCTTCAGTTCGATATTCATTTTGTCGGCCTGTTCCATGAGGTGAATGAAATAAGACGGCGTGCAGCAAATCGCGGTGACATTAAAATCGCGCAGCAGCATTATCTGTCTTTCAGTGTTTCCTCCGGAAACAGGGATGACGGTTGCGCCGAACGCTTCGGCCCCGTAATGCAGGCCCAGTCCGCCGGTGAACAAACCGTAGCCGAACGCATTTTGCAGGATATCCCCGCGGTGCATCCCGGCCGCAGCGAGAGTTCTCATTATCACGTTCTTCCAGACCGTCATGTCCCGGTCGGTATACCCGACCACTATTGGTTTACCGGTTGTGCCGCTTGAGGCGTGCAGCCTGACAACGTCAGTCATGGGGCTGGCAAACAGGCCGAACGGATAGGTCTCGAGCAGATCTTTTTTTTCAGTGTAAGGGAGTATCGCGATGTCATCAATGCTTTGGATGTCTGCCGGTTTAACGTTGCGCGCATCCATTCTTTGCCTGATGCGATCCACCTTGCTATAGACGTGTTTAACAACGGATCGCAATCGTTTGCTTTGCAATTCGCGGAGTTTTTCAGGAGCCATGTAATCCGGCGCTGAAACCGCGCGAATCTCTCTAGTATTGATTCTCGTTGATTTCATGAATCTTTGTCCGCCATGGATCGAGTCATTAGTTTGCGGCCGAGATCGAATGTGGCGATGTTTATGGCCGCCAGTTCCTGGTCGAATTTTTTATTTAACACATCCAGCCAGGTTGTGTGGGAAAAATCCAACTTTACACTCAAGGCGCCGAGCATGGCGATGTTGAGGCTCTTTTTATGAAGCAGATCGGCCGGGTTGAATATCGCGGATGATATTATTTCCCCGCCCGGGCGCAGATCGCGCCGGGACAGGTTGGCCTGGTCGGCTGCCATGACCAGCAGATAATCGGTTTCGGCGTCGGGTATCATGGGGCTGAACACTTTTTTGCCGAACCTTATATCGCTTGAAACCGACCCTCCACGTTGGCTCATGCCGTGCAGTTCGGAACGCTTGGTATCATAGCCCGCGCAAAAAGCGGTTTCCGCCAATATACCCGCGGCCGTCAGGACGCCCATGCCGCCGAGGCCTGTTATTTTTATGTTTATGACTTTATCGGATTTCATGGGCAAAATTCCGGTCCGGCGCCTGTGTTCTTGCCAGCTTTCGATCCCTGTGTGCGGTGAGCAGGCATGCCTGGCGGGCTATGAAAACCGAAAGCGCATTTGAAGCCAGTGCCTTTTGCAGCTCATCTTTTAGTTTGCCGGCTGCGCCGGGCAGATTAAAGACTTGGACGTTTTGCGCGCCGACGCCTTTGCAAATATCCTCAATTATAACACGGTTTGTTTGACGATGGTCCAGTGTTTTCCCCGTGCCGGGGTGCTCCTGGAGCCCTGTCATGGCGGTTGTGCCGTTATCGAGGATGATGACCACATGGCCGGTTGCGGGCGGATTATAAACCATCTCCACGATTCCCGTGATTCCGCTGTGCAGGAAAGTGCTATCGCCAATTACACTCACCACGCGCCGGGCCTCGTTTTCCGGCAGAACATGCCGCATGCCGAGTCCGACCGTTATGCCTGCGCCCATGTCAATCATGGTGTCCATTGCGCTGAGAGGCGGCAAAACGGCCAGCGTATAGCATCCGATATCGCCAGAAACCAGACAATTCATGGCCTTGAGAATGGCAAACACGGTTCTATGGGGACATCCCCGGCAGAGCGCAGGGGGGAGCGTTTGTTCGGGTTCAGGGTCGGGCGATGTGTCACCGGCGATTAGTTTTTTAACGCGTCGGACGTTCAACTCGCCAAATCTGAATTCCTGATCTTTTCCGCGGACGTCAATCCCTGCTCCGCGAATTTCCGTAACGAGATAGGGATCGTTTTCTTCTATCACAAGGCAGTCTGCATTTTTTTTCGCGAAAGCTGAAACAACACGGACGGGCAGGGGATATGTCATGCCCAGCTTGAGAACAGCGGCATCCGGGGCGGCTTCGCGGCAATGCGTAAAACTTATCCCCGAGGTTATTAAAGCCGTTCTGCCTGTTCCATTCATAATCAGGTTAGGACCTTGAGTTTCATTCCATTCCTGTATTTCGGCTATCTTGGCTCGCAGTCTTTTATGGGCCGGGCGAGCGTGAGCCGGAATCATCACCATTTTTCCCGGCGCTCTTTTGAATTCCGGATTAAGCGGCGGAATTATATGGTTCCGCAACTGCACCCTGGTCCAGGAGTGGCTGATTCTCGTGGTTAATCTCAGGATTATCGGGATGCCCCAGCGTTCTGATATTTCAAAGGCCAGCAATGTAAAATCGTAGGCCTCCTGAGAATCGGAAGGTTCCAGCATAGGCGTTGCCGCCGCAACCGCGTAACGTCTTGAGTCCTGTTCATTCTGGCTCGATGCCATCCCGGGATCATCGGCGACGGCAAAAACAAGACCGCCCGAAACTCCGGAATAGGCGGCGGTGAAAAGAAGATCAGCCGCCACATTAAGTCCGACATGCTTCATTGTGACTATGGCCCGCGCATTCGAAAAAGCGACCCCCAGCGCGACTTCAGCGGCAACTTTTTCGTTTGGCGTCCATTGTGCCCTGCCCCCGAACGCGGCAAACGACTCTAGGATTTCAGTTGAAGGCGTGCCGGGATAGCCGGTGCCCAGCGCGACTCCGCCATGGAAAGCGGCAAGCCCGATGGCTTCGTTCCCGCTCAATAATCGACTATTGTATTTGTTCGTCTTTTGCATCCGTTAAACCGATCAAATAACAGACCACATCGACCGCCGTCGTGGAATAGTAGACTTCTTGCCTTTGTCAAAGCAATCTGAAAATTAGGCGATGTGCTGGATTGCCTCGGTCAGTTATGTTCTCAGGTTGCATTTCGGTACGGGCTGAATTATGCGGTTCTTCCGCAGAATCCGTGGATCAAGGCCAACATTCACCATAGAGTTATGCGGAGGCGCTGAGTCTCCTGTGAGTGACGGAGCATGGGATTGAGGATGTGACGGAGTGTGGGAGCGTGTGTCGGAGTTTTCTATTTTATATCTGCGTCCCTGCGTCTTTGCGCGAGATGATTCCGTTTCCCTCCGGCCTTTAGACAAGAGGAGATTTGTTAACCGCACAAGATCGCAAAGAAGAGTGAAGATGGGAGGCGTTGCCACAGAGACACAGTGACGCCGATTTTTTCGGATGAAGCGTTGGTTATACCCAACCCCGTCTCATGACTTCGTGTTGTACTTTTGGATTCGGTCCAAATCCGGCTGGACGTATTTCGTGTAACAGTCGGGGCAGATGCCGTGGCTGAACTGGGCCTCGCTATGTTCGGAAATATAGCCCTCGACCTGCTGCCAGTATTGCTTGTCGTTGCGAATTTTTTTGCAATACATGCAAATAGGTAGTAATCCTCGCAGACTCTTGATCTGGGCCAGGGCCTCCTGGAGTTCAACGATTCTTCCGGCCAGCGAGGACTGCAGTTCGACTACCCTGCGCCCGACTCCAATCCGGAGCTTGAGTTCCTCAGCGTTGTAAGGCTTGACTATATAATCGTTGGCGCCCGCCTGCAGGCCGCAGATGATGTATTCCTTATCGGCGCGGATTGTTAACAGTATGAGATAAGCGGGAGTATTGGATGCCGCCTCCCGGAGCTTGCGGCAGATATCTGCGCCGTCCATGCCGGGCATCATCCAGTCCAAGACAGCAAGTTTGGGTGCGTCCGGCCGGCGGAGGATCTCATAGGCGTCCAGTCCGTCGCCGGTGACGATCGGGGTGTAGCCGGCCTTGGCGACGATAGCCTGGAGCATCACCCGCGAGGTCACATCATCTTCTGCAATCAGGATTTTCATAGTTTTCATCCGGGCAGAAAGCGCCTTGCGGCTGAGAAACAAAAGTTTCCTTCATGGCGTGGCATTGCTTTCGGCCTCTACGGTTCCAAATTAGGAATTCTTCGAGTTCCTGAAAGGCCGGATGAAGCC
>CAZALU010000108.1:0-9408 GCA_964486075.1 uncultured Verrucomicrobiota bacterium | reverse complement strand
CCAATTCGGCACAAAACGGCGCTTTCCTACGACGAAAGCGCGGCACTTAACACCTTTGACGGGGTTTTTCTTTATCCAAAGAATCCGTCATGCCAATCATTTTAGCACGCAAAAAAGTGCCAAATCATTTTCCGGAAAGACAAATAGACGATGAGTGGCGGCGGGGGTTGTAAACTTGTCGCAACCTGTTATGGTACAGGCTGTTGATCAAATCACTGATCCGCGCTTCTTTAAGCGCGGATCAGGAAGTCTGAGGTTATAGTCCTCAATCCCGGTCGCACTGGCGGCGCCTTGGAAGTGCGCCAGATCCTCGCCGAAAATCGCGCCCCGGCCCGGGTGCTGCTCGCCGAAACCCAGACCTTCATCTACGCTTCGCGGGCCTTGTCGCGCTACGAGGGCTATATTTACCGAATAAAAAACTCCGTGCCTTTGGCCACTCTGCCCGCCTACTGGATTCCCGATGCACTGGCCATACTCAAACCAGCGTTTCCCCAGTTCAGGGCCGGAAGCAACATCCTTTCCACCAGCCTCGAAAATATAGGCGCAGTTTTTCATCCTGCCTTGACAATTTTGAACGCCGGCTGGATAGAAGAAACTCACGGCAATTTCGACTACTATCTGCAAGGCATAACCCCTTCCATCGCGCAACTTCTGGAGCAGGTCGACAAAGAAAGAATCGCCGTTGCAACCGCCCTGGGCATTCGCAGCGTTTCCGCCCGCGAATGGCTCTACCTTTCCTATGACGCAGCCGGCCGGAACCTATATGAAGCCATTCACAACACGGAGAGTTATCGCGGGATCAAGGCGCCATCAAACATATTCCATCGCTATATTTTCGAGGATGTGCCCATGAGCTTGGTGCCTCTGGCCTCCATCGGGGCCATGCTGGGAGTGCCGACCCCGGTGATCGAGATCATTATCCGGTTGGGATCCATCATGCATAACAAAGACTACTGGAAAGAAGGGCGTACGGTCGACAAACTGGGATTGTCCGGCCTGTCTGTAAAACAAATCCGACAGTTGGTCGTTGGAGTCGAAGAAAGTTCCGAAAAAACAGGAGAAAACACCCGATGAGCGATTTACGAATTATGATCACAAGCGTTTGGAGCTCCCTGCCCCATTGGATACTGGCCCTGCTCGTACTGGTTTTAGGCTGGTGTGCGGCGCTTGTTATGCGCCTCTTAATCGCCAAGATGTTCGAACGGATAAAATTCAACCAGATATGCGAAAAATCTAAATTTTCTGATTTCCTGAGGAAGGGGCAGGTCGTCTATTCGCCTTCGAAACTAATAGAGATGATCGTTTACTGGATCGTCCTGCTCTTGATCCTATTGTGGAGCGCGAACCTGCTGAACATTAAAATGGCGGAAAACCTGTCCGATCGGTTGATATCCGTCGTGCCGGAATTCGTGTCGGCCGTGCTGATTTTTGTGGTGGGCATTATTGTCGTCTCTTTCGTGGGCAATTTCGTAATGACCATCGCCAGCAACGCCGCTTTTCCGCACGCACGCTTATTATCCCAGGCAACCAAGGTGCTCGGCATCACCCTTGTATTGACGTTAACGCTGGAACAGGCCGACATCGGCACGCACTTGATCGCTTCCTTATTCCAGATGCTGATCGGCGCCGTTGTCTTCGGAACCGCGCTGGCATTCGGGCTGGGCTGCAAGGATATGGCGCGCGACGCCATGGAAGGATTCCTGCACAAGCTCAGGGAAAAAAGTCGGGCGGAAAGAGGTTCGGACATGGAAGGCTAGGGGGAGGGATTGACTATGTGCGGCATTGTAGCCACATTTGGACGAACCAATGAGCATCAAGTGCGCGATATGCTCCAAAACATCCGGCATCGCGGACCGGCCGGCGCAGGATTTCTGCGAATCGGCAAGACGGCCCTGGGCCACGTTCGCCTAGCCATTCTGGACCTGCCCGGGTGCGCCCAGCCCATGACCAACGAGACCGGCGACTTGGCCGTGGCCTTCGACGGGAAAATATACAACCACCTGGCGCTCCGTCAGAGTTTGGAAAATCGCCATAAGTTTCGAACCCGTTCAGATGCCGAAGTATTGCTGCATCTTTATGAAGAGGAAGGCGAGGACATGCTTACTCGTTTAGACGGTATGTTCGCGATCGCGCTGGCAGGGCCGAACGGACTGCTGTTGGCCAGGGATCCGCTTGGTATCAAACCCCTATACCACGGACGCAGAGGGAACACCTTCTTTGCCGCCAGTGAACTGAAGGCTTTTCCGCCCATGGATACACTGCAGATGCTGCCCGCCGGCCACGCGCTGTTAGCGGGTGGCGAACCCTGGCGGTTTGCGCCTCCATTCCCGCCGCAACCATTCGTGAGAACCCCCAATCTGACCGAGATAACCACTGAAATTCGATGTCGGCTTGAACGGGCCGTCACTAAGCGGCTGATGAGCGACGTGCCTGTGGGCGTGTATCTTTCGGGCGGGCTCGACAGCAGTGTCGTAGCGGCCATCATGCGTCCGCATACGGCCCAGCTGGACTCGTTCACCGCCGGCATGGCGGGCGCTCGCGATCTTGATGCCGCGCGGAAAGTCGCCCTGCACCTGGGCGCCGAACATCATGAATTAATTTACACTGCGGCAGATGTGCGCCGCGCTTTGCCGGAAGTCATTCGACACATGGAATCGTTTGATGCCCCCTTGGTGCGTTCGGCCGTGCCGATGTATTTCGTCTCCAAGATGGCAGCGGAGCACGTTAAAGTCGTCCTTTCCGGGGAAGGCGCGGATGAACTTTTTGCGGGTTACGACTACCTGGCCCGGCTGGGCAATCGCCAACGCCTCAAGCGGGAGCTGGCGGACATCACCGTACGGCTTCAAGACACAAGTCTACAACGGGCTGATCGGATGAGCGCGCCCCATGGGCTTGAAACCCGTGTGCCGTTCCTAGATTCTAGCCTGCTGCGCTACGTGAGCCGCCTGCCAGCCGAATGGATCGAGCCCCGCCCCGATCGCCCCGCCAAGTGGCTTTTACGCAAGGCCTGCCGGGGGCTGCTGCCGGATAACATCCTGCAACGCAAAAAAATGAAATTTTCCGAGGGCGCGGGCTCGTCCAACGTGGTAGCGGAGCTTGTCCGGAACCTGATCACACCACGCGAGTTCGAACGGGAAAAGGAAGTGGCCGATGGGCTCCTGCTTAGGTCGCCTGAAGAATTGTGCTATTATCGCATTTGGCGGGAGGTCATGGCCCCACACATCTCGCCCGGCATGGTGGGACGAACATTGGACCGTTCCGCAGCCGCTTCCATACCGTTATCCACGGCCTCTCGCGAACATCGCAAATAATACTTGATTTCATCGGGCTGTAACTGCTATAAACTTGGTTTTGGCTGGAAATGAAAGGGCTGTTTCCAGACTTGGATCCGTAATTCGTAACCCATGCCCATCAAAGCTATAACCGTAAACAGTATGGAACAGGAAACTAAACGCAAAAAAAGTGTGGACTTTGATTTAGCGCAATTCGGCGGCGATAAACGGGCCGCCATGTCCAAGATGTACGAGGAAACCCTCAAGAATTTCACAGAAGGCTCAATTGTCAAGGCCAAGATTATTGAAATTCGCAACAACGAGGTGACCGTCGACATCGGCTACAAAGCCGAAGGATTGATCTCGTCCGAGGAATTCGGAGATTTGACACAGTATAAGATCGGCGATGAAGTCGAAGTCATTCTGGAACAGATCGAGGACGATAACGGGGACATGATCCTCAGCAAGCAGAAGGCCGAACAACAGCGCACTTGGGACAACGTCCTGTCTTCAAGCCAGGAAGGCAGTATTCTAGAGGGGGAAATCAAGAGCCGCATCAAGGGCGGGTTGATCGTGGACATTAACGGCGTCAAGGGGTTTCTGCCCGGATCACAGGTGGACATCTCCCCGGTCCGCAACCTGGACGATCTGCTCGGCAAGCGTTTTGAGTTCAAGGTGATGAAGATCAACCGGGACCGACGCAACATCGTACTCTCGCGGCGTGAATTGATCGAACAGCGCCGGCGCGACAAGAAAAAAACTTTACTGGAGGAAATCAAGGCCGGCCAACTGCGGAGCGGCATTGTCAAAAACACCACCGATTTCGGCGCGTTCATCGACCTCGGCGGTCTCGACGGCCTGCTGCACATCACCGATATGAGCTGGGGCCGGGTCAGCCATCCTTCGAAAATCGTCAAGGTGGGCGATTCGATCGAAGTTATGATCCTGAACGTCGATTTCGAGAAGGAACGTGTTTCGCTCGGACTCAAGCAGAAATTGCCGAACCCCTGGGATGGCATCGATGATAAACACCCCATCGGTAGCCGGGTGCATGGCCGGGTGGTCAACTTAGTGCCTTACGGCGCCTTCGTCGAGATCGAGGAAGGCGTGGAAGGACTGGTGCATGTCTCCGAAATCTCTTGGATTCAACGCGTGGCCCGCGCCTCGGATGTTCTGGCCATCGGCGACGAGGTGGATGCAGTGGTGCTCAACCTCAGCCGCACGGACCAGAAAATCTCGCTGGGCATTCGCCAGACAACGGCCAACCCATGGGATATGCTGCGCGAAAAGTATCCGGTGGGCGCGCGGGTCAAGGGCGTAGTCCGCAATTTCACCTCCTATGGCGCCTTCGTCGAGATCGAGGAAGGCATCGACGGCATGATCCACGTGTCTGACATGTCCTGGACCCGTAAAGTTAACCATCCGTCCGAGGTGTTGAAAAAAGGTGATTCCGTTGATGTCGTCATTCTCGAGGTGGATCCTTCCAACCAACGCGTCAGCCTCGGACTAAAACAGGCCCAGGACGATCCGTGGTCGACTATTGCGGATCGCTACCAGGTGGGCCAGGTCGTCCAGGGTAAAGTCACGAAACTCGCCTCCTTCGGGGCCTTCATCCGTTTGGAGGAAGGCATTGACGGGCTGGTGCATATCTCCCAGATCGGCGAACAACACGTGGAAAAAGTGCGCGACGTCCTCAAGGTGGGTCAGGATGTCACTGCCCGCGTGGTCAAAATCGATTCCCTCGAACGGCGCATCGGATTGAGCATCAAGGCCGCCGCGCTCCCGGACGACGAGTTTGTTGTCCAAGAGGAGATGCTGACCGGCCTGAAACCCGGTGAAGACCTGGTGGATCTTGCCGGCGCCTTTGACGAGGCCTTCGGCATCGCCGAAAGCAATGCCCAAGAATGGCGTCCCGGAGAGAGCAAGTCCAAAAACGGCAAATCCGCACCGGCCGACGAAGCCAGCAAGGATAGTGCCGAGCCCGCTGACGACCCGGCGCCGGCTAAATAACAACGCTTGCCGGCCATGAAAGTGGAAATAGATCGCCAGTTGGAGATTATCGCGGCCCGCACCGTTGACTTGGTTTCCCGCGAAGAGTTGCGGACCAAGCTGGAGTACGCTGCCGCCGAGCGGCGTCCGTTGCGCGTTAAGTACGGGGCCGACCCCTCGGCCCCTGATATCCACCTCGGCCATGTTGTGGGTCTGAACAAACTGCGCGAATTCCAGGACCTCGGGCACACCGTGGTTTTCATCATCGGTGACTTTACCGGCATGATTGGCGATCCCTCCGGGCGCTCCGAAACCCGCAAGCCGTTGACCCGCGATCGAATCCGGGCTAATGCCCTGACCTACCAGGAACAGGTCTTCAAGGTTCTCGATCCGCAGCGCACGGAAGTGCGCTTTAATTCCGAGTGGTGCTCTGGTATGACATTCGAGGATGTCTTAAAATTATCGGCGCGAGTCACGGTGGCCCAGATGCTGGCCCGCGACGATTTTCAGAAGCGCTTCTCCGCCAACAACCCGATTTCCCTGGTGGAATTCCTGTACCCGCTGATTCAGGGCTATGATTCGGTCATGGTCGACGCGGATGTCGAATTGGGCGGCACCGACCAATTATTCAATCTGCTTGTTGGTCGCGACCTGCAAAAAGCTTATGGCAAAGTCCAGCAAACGGCTCTAACCCTGCCCCTGCTAGAAGGCTTGGACGGCGTCCGCAAAATGAGCAAAAGCCTGGATAATTACGTGGGCATCGGCGAGTCGGCCCGGGAAATGTTCGGCAAACTGATGTCCATGCCGGATAGCCTGATGTGGAGCTATGACGCGCTAGTCCTGTGCCGGCCGCACTCCGAAACCGCGGCCATGCGACGCGAAATGGAGGCCGGGCAAAGGCATCCGCGGCAGGTGAAGGATGACCTGGCGCGCCGGATTGTGACCCGGTTTCACGGCGCAGCGGCCGCAGCGGACGCGGCCGGAGAATTTATGCGTATCTTTTCCGAGCACAAATGCCCGGATGTCATCCCAGCCCTGACTATTCCCATGGCGCAGCGCAAGAACGGCAAGCTGGGGATCATCTCCGTCCTGGTCTCGGCTGGTCTGGCGGAAAGCAACAGTGCCGCGCGCCGCCTGATCCAGCAGGGCGCCATCAAGGTCAATGACCGTAAAATCACCGACGTCCAAGCTGACTTGGAACTTCCGGACGGTAGTGTGATCCAGGCCGGCAAGCGCGGCTTCGCCCGGATCCTGGGAGCGTGATCCGTGCCGTTCCCCACTTTATGATTAACCGACACGATCAAGTTCCTGGCGGATAGCTTTGGCCAGCTTCTCAACTTCCACCGGTTTACGGACAAAGGCGCCGGCGCCCATGTTTTTGGTCATAAGTACTTGGTCCGATTCCTCATAACCGGAAAGGATGATGGCTTTTTGGTTGGGATTGATGGTTTTTATGCGCTGGTAAGTTTGGGCCCCTTGCATCCCTGTGGGCATTACCATGTCAAGGAGCAGCAGGTCGGGGAACGGACGTTTGTCTGCGTGACATTTTTGTATGAGTCGACAGGCTGCTTCGCCGCTCTGGGCGCTCTGCACCGTGTAGCCCAGCTTGGACACCAGGCGCGATATAACTTCAATCTGGATGGCGTCATCATCCACGATCAGCAGCGTTTCCGTGCCTCCCGATAGCGCTTCGCCAGACAGCACTGGGATCGGATCCTGGCAGATCGGAAAATACAGGCTGAACACAGTCCCTTTGCCGATGTCGCTTTCCAGGTCAATATATCCACTGTGATCTTTGACGACGCCATGCACGACGCTCAAACCCAGGCCGGATCCACGTTGACGGGCGGCCCGCTTGGTGGTAAAAAACGGGTCGAAGATATACTGCCGGACGTCCTCAGGAATCCCGCTCCCGGTATCCGCGATCGCAATCCTGATGTATTCGCCAACCACAACCGATTCGTATGGCTTGAAGGTCTTGTCGAGCTGCATGTTTTCAGTCGTAATGTTGAGAGCGCCGCCTTTCTCGCCCATGGCCTCGATGGCATTGTGACATAAGTTCTGAATCACGCGCATCAACTGCTGGGCCGACCCCTTCATGTTACACAGGTCATCCGCCAGTTTCAGTTCAAAGCTGATGTTTTCGAATTGTCCGCTGCCGCTGAGAAGATTAACCGCATCCTGGATGATCCCGTTGATATTCAACACAGTCTGCTCACGGTAGCCCCGGCGGGACAATGCCAGTAGTTGTTGATTGATATCCGCCATCACACGGGCCGTCTTCTCAATGATCAGCAGGTCGTTTATCGCTGGCGAGTCCGTCGGCAATTGTTCCTTGATCAAACCCGGGTACACCAGCAGGGGCGTCAGCAGGTTATTGAAATCGTGGGCAATGTGGCCGGCTATGCTCCCGGCCATTTCCAGGCGTTTCGCCTGGTCAAGCTGGGCCTGGGCTTGCAGCCGGACATCCATGGCCAGCTTGCGTTCGGTAGTGTCCCGGAATATGCCGGACATGTAGGTCTTATTAGCCAACGAAATAAAAAACACGCTGACATCGGCATAAAACACGCTGCCATCCTTCTTTTTAAGCGGAATATTTTCAACTGTTTTTATTTCACGCCGGGCCTGTTTTTCGAATTGTTCGATCACAAACGGCAAGCTGTCCGCCGGGTGAATATCTGTCATTGTCATATCTACTAAATCCCGGCTGGTGTAACCCAGCATCTTGTACATCGTCTTGTTGACCATGTAAAACTTCTTGGTTTGCGGATCCGCCAGAATTATGCCGTCCGATGCGCTGTCAAAAAAGGACTTGAAGCGATATTCGGCTTCCTTGATAGCGGCTTCCGCCTGCGCGCGTTGGGTGATGTCGCGGATGAAGAATCCCCAATGGTTTTCGCCCCCGAGATGCAGCTGGCTGGGCGCGATTTCCAACGGAAACAGGCTGCCATCCTTACGCCGACCATGGGCATTCACAAGTGTAAACCGCTGATGACTCATGTTGGCGCGGATAGTGTCCAAAATGGAGGGGGTAAAGCCACTGATAAAGTCAAAGATGGTATTAGCGCACAATTCCGGAATATCGTACATGAAAAGTTCCATGGCACGGATATTGCCATCCACGATATTGCCGGAGGCATCCGTAATGATCACGGCATCGTAGATGCTCCGCATGAACTCGTCGTATACGCTCGCTTCCGCCGGTCCCAATTTATCACGCACGTGGCAGGGTCGGGCCGCCGTCAGCGCCGCCGGTATCCCAGGCGGCTGGAGCGTTTCAAGTTGCTCGGCGGGCAGCTCGATACGGATCGTCTGCTCTAAAAGATTTAATTCCGACACAAGACCTCCTTAAATCAAATTACATCCAGAAGTCTGCCCAGGAACGGCCCCAAAATGCAAGCCTTGATGGCGGCCTCGGCAAATTGACTCTGGAACAGCAATAGTAATTAGACCCCATTCGAAAAGGTCTTCGAATGGGCTCTTACCGCTGCCGCGGATTCATGGTTCCTGATTAAAAATCGATTAAATCCTCTTGACAAAACGTGTCGCAACATGCTATAAATCAAGCACATAAACAATAGGAGGATCTTGACTATGACAGCATGGGCGACAAAGGAAAGCTACCTGAAATAGTAATTGTTGGCAACCTTTTTTTACCGCTTCCGGACACTGACTGTCGCGATTATTTGGATGAAATCGAGGATTTGGCGAAATCAGCGCCGGAAATCGTCGTGGCGTTCGAGAAAGATTTGGACGTTCATGCGCGGCAAAAGAAGAAAATCCGGCTTGAGGACCAGAAATATTTTGCAAGCCGTACGGCCGCTTTGCCGAATGGATATAAAGGAGCGGAACCTTTTGGCAGAGGAATTGAATCTTGCGGTTGGTCGGCCGCGGATGCCGGGCTATGCAGTTTATGTGTTTCTGATGGTGCGCGGGTTTACCCGTTCGTTGACCTCGCAGCCCGCGCGCCGGTTTTTACGATTCTGACTTCTGCGGCAGCAAGAAACGAATCCGCGGCAGCGCAAATTGCTAACTCTGGAATTGACATCTTATGAGTTCTTGGTATTGTTCTTTATGTTTTTATCCGCTTAATTCCGCGATAGCTCAATGGTAGAGCGGGTGGCTGTTAACCACTAGGTTGCAGGTT
>CAZALU010000107.1:0-9481 GCA_964486075.1 uncultured Verrucomicrobiota bacterium | reverse complement strand
TTGGTCACCGCGACCATCTAATTAAATACTATTTACAGGGCTGACCCTGATTCTCTGCCTGATTCTCCCTGGGCCAGGCCGTCGGGATCGCGCACGGTCGGGGCGGCAATGATGCGCACGGGAAAATTAAGTTCGCGCGCCATGCGCTGGATCAGGCGCAGCTGCTGGGCGTCCTTCTGGCCGAAGACGGCGACGTCCGGCAGGGCCAGGTTGAAGAGTTTGGCCACCACGGTCAGCACGCCCCGGAAATGGCCCGGCCGTATCGCTCCGCACAGGACCCGTGACATGACATCTTCATGCACGCTCACGGTGGGGCTTTCCTGGTACATAGCCTCCGCGGCCGGATAAAAAATAATATCCACGCCGGCCTGTTCGCACAGCATCCGGTCGCGTTCAAAATCCCGGGGGTAATGGTTAAAATCTTCGTGCGGCCCGAACTGGGTGGGATTCACGAACAGGCTGAGCACGATCACGGGGTTGTCGGCGGGCCGGGGCGACGCCAGCTTGGCCAGTTCCTGGCGGGCCAGTTTGACCAGCGAGAGATGCCCGGCGTGCAGGAACCCCATGGTGGGCACCAGCCCGATGGGCCGTCCGGCCCGGCGCAGTTCGAGGGCCGTGGACTGCATGATTTCCTGTGAGGTGATGATTTGCATTCAGTCTGCCGAGTCGGCCGCAACCTATCAGGTGCCTCGCACACGCATCAGTTTCAAGGGTACCGTCGATGCCGCCCGCAGCTTCTACCAAGCTATGCGGCTGGCTGCCTCGCAGCACACCACTCGCCGCCTTTATCACCGGCTGCTTGAAGTCTTGGCACGCGACTTAGTACCCCTGCGTCTCGGTCGTTCCGAACCGCGCGCCGTTAAACGCCGCCCAAAACCATATCAGCGGCTCACAAAACCGCGTTAGCGCTTCCAAGAATTTCCCCATCGCGGCCAAGTCAGAAGTTCTACCCCATGCTTATCTTAGTGCCATTCGGGGCTGACCACGATCTCCATGCCCCGGCAGGCGGCTATGTCCTGCTTGAGGTGTTGACCATGGCCATGGCCTCGGTCTTGTTCATCTTCCAGTTACCGGCCATGATCGGCTTGCGCGTAGGATTCAAACTCACCCCCCCTCCATTTAAGAAAGTTTCACAAACAACCAACCTCTACAAAACGAATGTTATACTTATTTCGTTTCCATTATGGGTTGGGATAAACTCCTGTTCGTCGACACCGCTTCGTTAAGCTTCAATTCCTCATAAATAGCAAATGCGCCAGGAGCAATATCCTTTTTCGGCGCTTTCGTTTTTTGCTCCTTCAGACTGTATCGAATTGCTTCTTTGAAGTCTTCCAGTCTTTTATGAACATTAATTCCGTATTGTTTAGCTATCCTATCGACCGACCGCTGCTCCACAGCTGTTTCATCGATGGGGATAATTCCTTTCCAGTTGTCCACTAAACGATAGAATGCTAGGTTTTGAAAATTAGTATCTTTATCCAGATCTACCTTCTGTAAAAAAAGGAGGTATGGTAAAGCTTCAATCTCGGGAGGTCTTCCTTCAGAAGAAAGAACATTTTTACGAACAATAAGGAAACTCTTTGCTGGCAAGCTTCCTTTCAATACTTCAATGCCCTTGATTCTATAAAACGTTTCCCCTCGTATTCCGTTTTCATAAAACCTTTTTTTCCCTATTAGTGCATCTGGTTGAGTAATAATCTCTGGATTTCCGATCAGTATAAGATCGGCCTTCTCTTCCATCGCATTTAAATTCATCGTCATAACGCTACGCGGTTCTTTATCTCCCGCATAAACGCATTGCCAAAAAACACAACCGTACGCAACAAACAGAACGATAAGTTTTAAGGACGTATTTTGTCCGGCATTGTAATTTGTTAGCACTTTGCGGTTTAAATTACTGACAACCATAGATTGGCCTCCAATCAACATCGTCTAACTCAAGAAAATCTGGTTCTACAGCGTTCTCCGCATCAAATGCTTCATCCTCGGCATCACACAGTTTGCCATTATATATTTGGTCGTCAGCAGTAGATTGATTATACACCGCAACGAGTATCTTGGCTCTCAGATCAGCCTCGCTGATAGTTGAAGTGAGAGTGTTTAAGGTCGAGGCATATAATGTATCTGCATCCTTCAAATCTTTGAACATTCCTGTCATCCACTGTTCAACGTGTTTATTTTCATGGGCCATAGCTTTGTTGTAAAATTGACTGCTAGCCGGCATGTTGACAGATGCGACTGGCATGGAGCGGGAGAAATTGCCTTGCCCGGTAACCCTCCATACTCCATTACTATCCTGTGCTACAGCTATAGATTCCCAATCCTGAAATACACAACCCGTCGTCTGCCCGCTCATATCTACTGACACGGATAGAATAGCCGGGAAGAAAGCTCTGCTTTTGACACATCCAACCGTCACTTCGCAATTGATATTGTAGCAACATACCCAGCCGTCCACAACTTGCCGCCGATCTGGAGTTTCAGCAAACCATCTTGTTTCATTAACAGCAGTTGACGATGCCGTGGGGGCACTGTAATCAAGCTCTGGATTATTGCCAGCCGTTGCGGGCCAAGCATCATTTACTGCCCCTGTCAACCACTGATACGATGGATTTAAACCAGAAGGCGTCACAGTGCAGATAAACGCCCCAGAATTTAAACTCTCTGTGGCGTCCATTTCCAAAGGAAATATATCCACTTTCAGGACAGCAATCTTCAGCATTCTTCTGTATGTGCAGTTTTCGCAGTCGCCGCCCTCGCCGCAGTTGCAGTGCACCACAACCGTGAACTCGCGATCGACATCACCGCCGGCGTCGGTCCAGAGGGACGTTATCGTCCCGCCCGAGAAATTGCCGCTCGCGGGCGCCCAACCGCTTCCCGAAATTTGCCACTTGAAAATATTGCCGGCATTGCCGTTAGTTGGCGTCATCGTGAGATCGATCGCCACCCGTGCGTGCCCGTTCGTGTCCTCGCCGAGAATCAAAACATTGTCGGTAGGCGAGGCGTCGTCGTCGGTCGTTTCCTGCTTGCTGTTGCTCGCGTTGGTCGCATCCGTCAACTTGAAAGTTTCCATCCGGCTGACGGTGAAAGGTGTCACCGATGAATTCGTGGTCGTCCCGTGTGCATTATTGCTGAGGCAGATATAGTTCAGTTTCGAGGTGACCACGACCGAACAGTAACCAGGGTCTGTCCATCGGATGATGGCGTTCGTGACGTTGTTGATCTTCGTGCCATGGGCTGTTGGGCTATTGCTTGTCGCTACTATCTCGATGAAATCGACCCAGGGTAAACCATCGTTGGTATAGCCTTCAACATAGGTATATCCAAGCGTCAGCACCGACTGACAGCCAACGCATACCGGATTGGGAGACCATGTAACCGTGGGTTCGGGACAGGCCCAAACGGTCTGTCCCGCCCATAACGCGGCCAAAATAACAACTGCTCGCAACGCTAATCTCATTTTTGTGCCGTTCCAATTCCCGCTTTGTCGTCTTCCAATGGAATCGTTTGAATACTAACGCCCCCGCTTTCAAACGTCAATCGCTTTTGCAGGCGGTTTTTCTCTTCAGCTTTGCCCTCGGCATGCTCGTGAAAGTTGAAGACGCATCCGTCGGCGGTCAGCGTAAAGTCGCCGCCGGCTGTCGCCAGGGCCGGGGTAAGTGGCGGAATGTCTCGTCCGTCCAGCTCCCCCCACACGCCTCTTGCGCCCGCCAGGGCCAGGGTCAGCGGGCCGCCGCTGGTTTGCGGCGTTACCGTAAACCGGCCTTCCGCGGATTCGCGAAACGCCCCATCCGTCTTCAGACATAGCGAACCGTATTTTTTCGTCCACAGATGCAGAAAAGTGTGATATGTCACCGCCGCTATCCCGGGATCGGTGACAATCAGCTCCTGTCCTTCAGCCTTGACCAGTCGGGTCCGGAGCGGTTCGATGGCGAGCGAAGTCTTTGCATCGCCGGCCCACACCCGCACAGCCCAGGCGTCAATGTCGGGCAGTTGCACGATAGCCAGTTTGGCTGTTCCGGCTTTGGCGGTCAGGATTTCCCCGTCTTGGCCGGATTGCCATGAACAGTCGGTTATGTTTTGCCAGGGCAAACGAATGCGAATCTGGCGTTGGCCGAAGGCAAAAAGTTCAATGACGCCATGCTTGGCGTCGAACCAAAGCGCATTGCTCATGTCGTGAAATTCGCGTTCCCGCACTGTGGCCCGAAACGTCTTGTTGCGCGGATCGAAGACCCGGAACTGCTCGCCCCGGCGCTTGAATCGCCGGATTTCCCAACTATTGCGCATGACATAGAGACCGAGATCGGGAAACGCCTTGCTCGTCTGGGGCGGGGGACTGGCCTCCAGCATGTCCAGTCCGCCATAGGCCACCCAGGCCAAGTCCGGCCGGTCGAAGATTCGGCTCCCCCAGAACAGCCATTCCCGCTTATTGGCGTCTTGCCGATCCGGCTCGACGAACGGGACGCATCCATACATGTCGAGGGTATAGACCAGAAATTCCAGGAGATGCCGAATTCGGCCCGACAACTTCGGGGACGGCGGCGGCAGGCCGGCGCGATACGCGATCGCCAATGGCGGCATGACACTTTCGATGGTGTCAAGGGTGGCCTGAATGTCGCCAAGTGTGCCGTCAGTCTTCTGGTTTCGCTCCAGATATTTCAGGAGCGCGGCGTCCGCTGTCTTCCGCCATGTTTTCGATTCCTTCAGCCCATTCAGACACGCCGCCGCGTTATAAAGGGCGCAGGCGGCCTGGAGTTTTTCGATGTCTTTCGGCCCCTGCCGTGCACTCGCCGCCTCGCCTACGACGGGCGCAGTAAACGGCGCCCCTACGACGGGCGCAGTCCCGATTCCCCGGGAGATCGGGAGCGCCCCTCCATCCAGATTCTTCCGAACGCGCGCGGCATCGCGCTGGAGAGTGCGCACCACTGTTTCCAGAAATTCATTGCTATAGATTCTGGCCCGGTTCAGACGGATCATCGCCGGCGGCCAAGTCCGCAGACGTTTGACGCATTCGGCGGGAGAAAAGTCCGGGTGTTTAAGCTGGAGCAGGACAGACTTCCGCCAGGCTTCCGCGCCCAGACAGCATTCCCGCCATTCGTCGTACGCGACGATATTGACCCAGTTCGTTCCGGTGACTGCCGCAAGGTCAGCGCGCTCCGGCGCATCGGACGAGAGAACTCTCAGGAGCAGTTGGAGCGTGTCCCAACCGTGAGGGAGAATGCCATCCAGGATCAGGGCTTGGTTAAGTCTCGGCTCCAGATTGGCATAGACCGGCATGAGCACGATGTCCTTTTCATAGCCGATCCGCAGTTTCTCGACAAAGCGGCGCCGGTCGGCTCTTTCCAGCATATACCGCGCGCCGAAAAAGAAACCGAGACCAAGCAGACAGAGGAGCAGGATGATCTTCCAATGACCGGCCAGGCGCTTAATGGGAATATGAGTTGCCATAATGACCTTGAAAATAGTTCCTCTCCATCAAGGTGGAACGCGTTGTCCCCAACGCGTTTGGTTCGCCGGCCAAGCGTCTTGAGGATCCGTCAGCTGCCGGACTCCACCAATAAGTATTGCCGCGCCTGGCAAGGCATAACGCGGTTCGGACATATTAAGCTTCACATAATAATCCATACAGATTAACAGGGGATTTCCCGCGCGACGGAGCGCGCGGGCCACCTTTTATCGTCCGGATTATTATGAGAACATTAGTAAACCCGCCTATACATCTTGCCGAGCCGTCGCGTCTTCGAATACGATCCGCACCTTCTGTTTCTGTCCGGGCTTTGAGGCGCGAATCAGAAAACCGGCTTTCACGTTGTCTTTGTTGCCGTATTTTTCGGCGGGCGGCTCCATATAGCCGAACATGCCGTAGACCTTGAACGGTATCCGATGCCCGGCCTGCAGGATTTCCCGAACGTGATATCCCGTTGGTTCGCGCCAACTCTCGTTCCGGTAGTATTGGTCCGTCACCTTCACAATCCCGACGCAGGGCGTCCCTTCCGGCGCATCCGGCATGACGCATTCCACTTCCATGACCTTGAGGCCGTCTTTGTCCGCGATTCCGGCTTCCGTCTGACGCCGCGTGTCCAGGATATTGAACGTCGCCATCCTGCCGTAGCGCAGACGTTCGGTGTGCTGTCCGCCCGGAGAAGTATACTGCACCAGGCAGTTGAAGTTTTCGTGTTCGAATGTGCCGTCCGACCGACCCCCATAAATGAACGAAAGAGTATAAGCATGGGGTAGTCCCTTATAGTACGCCTCGGGGCGTACGTTCTCGGGATAGCCGGCATAGGGCGTCGCTTCCCAGGCTCGCCGCCGGCGCTGATACGGATAGGATTCCAGCGCCCAATCCTCCACGTCCCGGTAACAGCGGGGGTTGCCCCACATCAGAAACAGTTTTTCGGCGGCGTTGCGGAACTCGGCGGAAGAAAGAACCCCCTGGCGCCAGGCGCCCAGCGCCGAATCGAGAATGGCCTCGTGTTCCGACTCGTTGATAGTCGGGTATTCGCCGTCCCGATACAGGCCATAAGGCGTGACGTGGTCGAGCATGAGCCGGCGCAGCATCCGCCGATATTGCCCCGGATCGTATCGCGCCAATATCTCCATCACCGGCAGGGGCGAATAAACCAGCGTGCCGCCGTTAATCGCCACGTCCACTTCCTGCTTCCGTTTCTCATAAAGTGTCGGGATATTTTTCTGAAGCCAGCGCCGCAAGGTCTTGTCGCCACAGACTTTTTCCAGGTAATCGGCCAGATCCATGGCCCGTAAGTCGGTGTATTCGACCAGCTTATCGCGATCGTTGTTGTTCGGACGCTCCCGCATGTAGTAAGCCGCGAATTTTCGCATGGATTCCCGCCAGGGCTTGGTGTCTTCATCCAGTTCATGCAGGGCCAGCACGGCATGGATGACGTCCAACCCCAGTACTTCCCAGTTGGGCGCGGGGATAGTCGCGGGCGGCGCGAGGGGACAGAAGGCGTCCGTGCGCCAGTAGTAAACGTCGCCTTCGTTCTTGAGCATATACGGCCGGTGGAAGAAATCGAGTTGGCCCTTCAGAAGTTCCGCGAGCAGTTGCCTGTCGGCGGGCTCAAGCAGAGCGGCCGACTTGGCCAGTTCCCACATGCCCAGACCCCAGGCGTCCATATATAAATAATGAGTGTTATGACTGGATCGCGATTGGTCCCAGGGAAAGATATCGTAGTCCCGCTTCAACTTCGGAGCGTTGACGTAGTCGAAAGCCTTGCCGGACGCATCCACAAATTGCCCGATCGGCAGCCAGTTCCGGCTGGAACCGTCCTTTGTGGATGTGTACAGCTTATGCATCTTGCGGATAAACCCGGCGGCCGTCGCCCTGTATTCCTCGAACCCAGTCTTGCCGTACCAGTTCAGCAATTGATCCGCCTTGCAGGGATATTGGCAGGCAATGATATAACTGTGGTCTTCGAATCGGCCGGAAATGTCGCACCCTTCGCCAACCAGCCGCTCGTTCGTCAGCATGGTCTTGACGAAGCAGTCCACGGAGCGCATCCCGCCAAGAATCCCGATAAGCATCGTTTGTTCGTCGCTGCTATCCCAGGGGATTCTTTCCTTCACCTCGTCCATCCACAGCGCCGTCCTTGCCCAGCGCTCGTCCCGACTCAATGCCTCAATCTGTTCCCGCGCATTCTTGCCCGAATATCGCAATAGCCGTTCCTGAAACGCGGCCGCCAGTTCCGCGGTCCGTTCCTTCTGTCCCTCGGCGCGCGTTGCCGCGCTGATGCGTTCCGCTTCTACAGCCGCCTCCGCCGGTTTTTCTTCGCAGAAGCGCTCGAAAACCGCCAGAGCTGGGCCGGCGCGCCCGCCGGCCAGCAGGTCCCGTATCAACGCGGCCATACAGGAAGAACGGCGTTTATCGTCCCGGCCCGCTTTACCGAGAAACTCCTCGTAATAGCCGATCGCCTGCTGCGGATCTTTCAACAGTTCATATTGTTGGGCGATGTCCAGATAGGCCGACAAGATGTTCGACTGGTCTTTGGGAAACCGGCGGATGAGTTTCTTAAGCAAAGCGATCCGTTGTTCCGCCTGCCGGTCTTTATCCCCCTCCGGCTTGAAAACTCCGGCAAGCTCCTTCCAGGTCGGGTCCGGTTTTGGCTTGGGCTTATTGGCAGGTTTGGCCGGTTTTGTCTCCGAAACAGTTTTTTTCGGATTGGAATGCAGGAAATATTGCAGTCCAAACCCGATTCCAAACAACAGCGCCAGTCCGCAAATTGACAGGACAAATATCTTTAATTTCGATTTCGCTGAAAAACTCATGACGGACGCGACAGAGCGCGTCCCTCCGCTCTTCCACGCAAAACGCAAGCAACGCGATGGAGGGCCACGTTTTATCGGGGCCGTTCTGGAAAATAAGGAAATTCCATCGGAAAACTTTAAGTTCGTCCACTCCCGTAACTGTTTCAAGATGGTGTGCGGTGGGATTTGATCTTGTTCATTCTCGCCAGACTCCTGTGTTTCCGGGTTTTCCATGCGTTTTGCAGGGCTTGCCTCGCGTTCCGCGTGGGCGTCCTCCGGCGTCTGCGGGGAATCTATGACGATGACCGGAGCGAACACCTCCGGCTTGTTTTTGGTAGAGGAAGAAGGGCCGTCGTCCCGATCGCCGGGAATCGGGACCGCGACGGATTCTATTACTGGAGTACCCGCCCGCGGAGCGGTCGGGCCACCATTCCCGATAACTAACGGACTGTCTTTCGGCGACAGATCGGAAAGCGGCCTGCCTACGCCCGCCTTCGCCGGAGCGCTTCGCGCAGGCGGGCAGACAGGCGAGGGCGCCGCTTCTACCAGAATGTCGCCGGCGGTCGGCCGATGGTTTGTTTTTATGTCCGGGAGTGGAAGCGACGCCCCCGTCGCTTCTCCGCGGGAAATGGAAAGCGGCGAGGGCGCCGCTTCTACTTTAACGACCACCTCGGGCGCCTGCGGCTCCGTTGAGAAACTATGCCGTGAGACGTCAGTCGGCGCGGACGGGATCGGTTTGGGTTCCGGCTCTGGATTGAATGTTGTCGCGGACGTCAACTGCACTTCGATCCGCGTCTCGCCGATAACGATCATATCGCCGGAATGCAGCTCTATCTGCCCGATCGGCTCGCCATTGACGAACGTGCCGTTGGTGGAATGCAGGTCTTTGAGGACGGTGTTTCCGCCATCATTGATGATTTTACAGTGACGGGAGGAGACACTAGGATCGTCCAGGACGATAGTATTGGTGGGCTCGCGGCCAATACTGGCATTGATGCGGAACGTCAGCTTCTGGCCCTGCTGAGGGCCGGAATGGAAAGTAAGTTCGACTGTGTTCATCAATGCAGGGCGTTCGGGGTCGAACCCTAAAACGTAAAATTCAAGAGAGCGCCGTATTCCAGGTCGCCGAACTGGAACTTTATCAGCTTGTCCCAGCGCTCGTAAACGTAATAGGTGCTGATGTCGAGCGAGAGCCTTTTGTTGAACGGGAAGCTCAAGC
>CAZALU010000106.1:0-9642 GCA_964486075.1 uncultured Verrucomicrobiota bacterium | reverse complement strand
TTTCTTTTAAGTTTGCACCGCCGGCCGCCGGCGGTGGTTTCGCTGAGTAGTTACGATTTTGCTAATATTTCGGTTTGAGTTAAGCCCCGCAGCGGAGCACTCCGACTGTAGCCGACCACGCTGGGGTCGGCTCCGGAAACCGCGCCCAGCGTGCGCGGCTACAAAAGATCGTTCGCCGGCGTGTCCGTCAATGACATAAAATTCCTATACATTGAATTAGGCGCCCCGATCCGGATCGGGGTGCAACTCTGACTGTAGCCGACATCGCTGATGGCGGTCCTAATCCGAGGACCGCGACCATCGGTCGCGGCTACAACACTTTGAAATTCCTTAACATTAAACTAGGCACGGCAATGGCCAGTCAACTTTTTCTGTAGCCGACCACGCTGGGGTCGCCCTGTTCTTCTGCCGCCGATACCGATAAGGTTATGTTCGGATCTGGGCGGTCATCCGCCAAGCCAAAGACCGCGCCTAACGTGCGCGGCTACAAAAGATTGTCAGCCGGAGGCAATTATCTCCCTTCGGGCGGACCTCTACTCTTGGTAAGGCTGGGGCTTACCAAATACAAATCCCTATTAGATCAAGCTAGCGGCTATCGCCGAAGCGACGTCGGCGCCGGCCATATTCAGCCAACGCCTTGAAAAACTGTTCCTCCCGGAAATCCGGCCAGAGCGTATCGGTCACATAAAGCTCGGCATAGGACAACTGCCACAATAAAAAATTGCTGAGCCGCATTTCCCCGCTAGTACGGATCATCAGGTCCGGATCCGGTATATCGGGAGCATACAGATTCCGAGCAAACTCGGCTTCGTCGATATCGGCCACAGCCAGCTTGCCTCCCTTTATCTTCCGGGCTATTTTCCGGGCCGCGTCAACAATCTCGGCGCGGCCGCCATAACTCAGGCACAGGATCAATTGGCCGGCTGCATAACTTGCCGTGGCTGCCATGACATGCCCCAAGATGACTTGGAGCGCGCGCGGCAGATCCTCCAGGCGCCCGATGGCCCGCAGGCGGATCTTATTTTTATGCAGGTCCGACTCATGTTCCTTGAGAAAACGCAGCAGCAGTTTCATCAACCCGTTGATCTCGGAGCGGGGCCTCACCCAGTTCTCAGTGCTAAATGTATATAGACTCAAACACTTGACTCCCGCCTGACGGCAGGCCTGGAGAACGGCCTGGACCGACTGGGCCCCTTCGGCGTGCCCCTGTAAACGGCTTAATCCACGCTGTTGCGCCCAACGTCCGTTGCCGTCCATGATGATGGCGACATGGCCGGGAATGTTTGCGGTGGGGATTTGGGTCATAAGAAACAGCCGGGGATCTGGGTCAGGGGTCAGGGTTCAGAAAATCCATGAGAGCGGACGCCATAATTTTTAATACTCTCCCTTGTGAACGATTGTAGCCAGCGCTCACAACGCTCCCAGAACGGCATCCACGACCTGCCGCTGCATGGGTTCGGTCAGTTCCGGATATACCGGCAACGCCAGGGTTTCGGTTGCGGCCTTTTCGCTTTCCGGGAAATCGCCTGCGCGGTAGCCGAGATCCCGAAAACACTTCTGGAGATGCAGTGGTATGGGGTAATAAATCTCGCAGCCAATCCCGGCGGCCGCGAGCCGATCACGGACCCGGTCGCGGTCGTGAACTCGAATGACGTACTGGTTGTAAATATGGGGATGGGTCAACCCGCGCCCGGCATACACCGCTTGCGGCGTCCGGACCGGCGTACCCGCAAAGGCCTGGTTATAGAAGGCCGCGTGCGCCTGGCGCGCCTTGTGCCAGCCATCCAGATATTTAAGTTTCACATCCAGCACGGCCGCCTGCAGTGCGTCCAGGCGGAAATTACCACTGAGCGTGTGATGCTTGTATTTCACGGTCGAGCCGTGGACCCGGATGGCCCGGAGTTTGTCGGCCAGAGCGGCGTTGTTGGTGAGCGCCATGCCGCCGTCGCCGAATCCGCCCAAGTTTTTGGAGGGGAAAAAGCTGAAACAGCCGATGCGCCCCAAGCTGCCCGCTTTTTTGACCTCGTCCCGAGCCGGATACTCGGCGCCAATGGCTTGGGCGGCATCTTCAATGATCGGACAGTTAAATTCCGCGGCCAGAGCCAGCAGGGGATCCATATCCGCGCATTGTCCGTAAAGATGCACCGGCAGCAACGCCTTGAGCTTGCGATCCTGAAAGCGGCTGGGCGGAGATTCGAGGACTTGCCGAGCCAGGGCCGGATCAATATTGAACGTGACCGGGTCGATATCCGCGAAAAGCGGCACGGCGCCCAGACGGGCAATGGACCCGCCAGTCGCAAAAAAGGTGTAGGGACTGGTCACCACGGCAGCGTCAGGGCCGATCTCCAGGGCCATCAACGCGGCCAGGATCGCATCGGTGCCCGAGGATAGCCCGACCGCATACGCAGCGCCACAATAGGCCGCCACATGAGTTTCGAAGTCCTGGACCCGCGGTCCCAGGATAAAGTATTGGGAATCGCAAACTTCGTCCATCGCCTTGCGGATTTCATCCCGCAGCGGCGCGTACTGCGCTTTGAGGTCAAGCAGGGGCACTTGCATATTGGCGTTCCTTCATTCTTTGACGCGGTTGGGCAATAAAAGCGGTATTATGCAGAATCCTCTGAAGGACTTCAAGGAAGAAGTCCGGCATGGAGAGTAATTCAGTCCGTATGGATTATGCTACCTGAATTTTGCGCGATGATCGTGCAATATTAAGGCAATAAGAACGGCGTTCTACATTAAGCCTAACACGGGAACCCACCCCTGGCCCCTCCAAGGAGGGGAGCTGATTGGTTTGCAGCATCTTTTCCCCTCCCTGGAGGGGCGAGGGGTGGGTATCTTGATCCCATGAAGTGAATTACCTGAGCATCTGAGTCAGTTTCAAAAGTCCCCGAGAAGACGGCCACGAGGGACCGTGGCCCTCCAATATCGAAGGAAAACTTCCTGTTTTTGGCGCCGGCGGGACGTGCTCTATCGCATTCATAGGACTTTTGCAATTGACTCATCTATACTATTTCCACGACAAAGCCGCTTGCGAATAACCCCCCTACGGAACTGACATGCACCCTCCGGCATGGCGAACCCTAAAAACTGTTGACATATGTGCCGAATACGGGAATATTTCAATGCGGGTTTACCAAAGACAAAGGATGCGGATGGGATCTTCCGCCATTCGGGAGAAGTTTATGATCCATACGTTAAAAGAGTGGTGGACCTGGTACTGGATGTCAGAATTCAGTCATGCCTCCATCGAGGTGCCACTGGTGGAAACCACTATTTTGCTCCTAGCCCTCACGATCTGTCTGTTCTTCCGGTTGTCTCGCACGGGACTGATGCTGGCCTTCCTGTTCCTCTACCGCTGGGGGTGGATGATCCAGATCCAGCGCTTTACCCCTGATCCGGGAATTCAAGCCATTTTCTCCGCAGCTTACCTGATGTTCGGATTCATAATTTTCACCTTCTCCATTGTCAGCATACTCCATCACCGCCATGATGGCGTCTGAAAAGCACACGCAGGCTGGTTTTTCCGGAAGCGCCCTCGCAACGCGACATATAACAGGGATACACAGGTTTGACAGGATGAATGATCCGATTGCCGTTGATTGAGCCTGTACAGCCTCGCCCACCAACGGTCCAGAAACAGGCATTCTGGGGGGCAAAGCTGAGTTGAGCCGCCGTCCGGAGGCATGCCTTAAGAAAGTGCCGTTCTCCCCTGGTCCCCGGCCATCACGCGGGTCGTGAGCGGACCAGCGAGAAGAATCGGTCCTCGTATTCCTCGAAGAGACCGTATTTGCGCAGTTGGCCGCCCAGCGGCTTGACCAGCGCCGGGTCGCGGCTGGCCTGTAGAAACAAAAAATCGATTTCCTCACGTACCGCGCGCGGCACGCCATCGACGTCGTCCAGTAGATGCCTTCGGTTCAGATCGTTGATATTGGCAGGCACCGAGCGACGGATCACGTCCACCATCAGCTTGAGCAGGCAGACGTCCCAGGGCTGGTCCACGCCGTGAATAACGGCGGCCATGGGATCGTTTTTTCGCTGCACTTCCTGCTTAACCCGTTCCAACACTTCGGCCATCGGCGCGCTGACCAAGTGTTCGTTCAGCTCAGTTTTCTGCACCACAAACCCATATTGCAGGATGCGTACATCCCGGGCATGTTGGCGCAGCCAGTCGAGATACTGCCGGGCCTCTTCCCCAAAACCATCCAAGTTTTCGTTTTCGTAATAGGCGGGCGTTATGATCTGCGGGCGCCCGGACTGGATGGTGCCCTCGCGGACCCGGATGCGGTTCACGGAGTCCATGAGTTCGCTGACCAGGTGATAATGGAGATGGGTGGCGCCGAACGTTTCCAGTGGATTGGTTGGCATCACCACCACCTCGGTGTTGTTCACCGCAAACCAAAAATCATGGGCTTTCATTTTCATGACTTGAAACATTGTCGCCAATCAGGCGCTAAAGTCAAGAAGTGTGATTGGTTGTTCAGCAATTCTATTTATGGCACGACCGGGCGGGATCTCTTCGTAGATGCGGCGAGGGCGCCGCATCTACATGCCAAAACGCCCATGTTAAGCCATAATGCGAATTGCCGGAAGTTTATCGGTTACGCTTGACCCATGCGGCTTGAACACTTAATCTTGCCTGTGATGAATACAGCAAAGCAGCAGCGTCCGGATTGGGACACATATTTCATGGATATCACCCAGGTCGTCAAACGCCGCGGCAACTGCCTGCGGCGCCAGGTGGCGGCCGTGATCGTCAACGGACGCCGCATAATTTCCACCGGCTACAACGGTACGCCCAGCGGCATTCGCAATTGCAATGAGGGCGGCTGCCCAAGGTGCGCCAGCGACGCGCCCCCCGGCGAACAACTTGGTGACTGCATCTGCGCGCACGCCGAGGAAAACGCCATCGTCCAGGCCGCCTACCATGGAGTGGCTTTGAAAGATTCTGTACTATATTGCACGGACAGCCCCTGTCTGCTGTGCGCGAAGATGATCATTACCGCCGGCATCAAGGAGGTCGTTTACGAGCATATCTATTTCCGCAACCGGCAGGTGACCGACCTTTTCCGGGAAGCCGGTGTGCGCTGCCGCCGGTTCATCCGTCAGCCGGCAGTGCGTCGCGCGAAGCGGATCAAGCAGGAGACAGGCAAGAAATAAGAGTCTTTAGGATCAGCCGATCCACCGCTGGAGTGCATTATCCGTAACACGCTGTCCGGGATAAAGCGACGAGGCGTCGCTGCCATTTATTATTAGTCTATCGAGCATCACACCATGTCCACAATCACATACTGGCAGAATATGACCCCGGCCATGTCCATTCTGAACGTTCTGCCTTTTGCGGGCATCCTGCTCGGGATTGCCATCCTGCCCCTGTTAAAGACTGCCGGCCATTGGTGGGAACATAACCGCAACAAACTCAAAGTGGCCCTGGTCTGCGCTGCGGGCGGCATTCTCTTGTACTTGATTCCAACTGGAGATTTTTCAAAAGTCGGGATAACCTACCTGGAATACGCAGCCTTTTTGACAATGCTGGCCGCATTATTCATGATCTCCGGCGGCATTCATATCAGCGGCGCTTTCGCCGGTTTTCCGGCCACCAACACCCTGTTTTTGGCCGTCGGCGCCTTGCTGGCCAGCCTGCTGGGCACCACCGGGGCCAGCATGATCTTAATTCGGCCTCTGCTCCGGGCCAATCGCCAACGCCTGCATAAAACTCAGATTATCGTTTTTTTTATCTTTACTGTGAGCAACTGCGGCGGCTTGTTGACACCCCTGGGCGATCCACCCCTCTACCTTGGTTTCCTGCGCGGGGTGCCCTTCAGTTGGACCTTCCAACTCTTCCCCGAATGGCTGTTTACCATTGGCCTGCTGCTGCTCCTTTTTTACCTGGCGGACACCTGGTATTTTCGGCGCGAACACATCTCCATGCGGACCACGCTCCTTAACGAAATCAAACAGGCGCAGAAAAAAATTCATATCCAAGGCTGGACCAACATTCTGTTCCTGATGGGAATCATGGGAACAATCCTGGCTGCCAGCGCCTTTGTTTACCCGCTGCTGCTCCAGCAGGGAGACGAGCATTCCGCCGAAATCGGGTCCAAGGTTTTCCAAATTATCGTCATGAGCCTGCTGGCCCTGGGATCGTATAGCCTGACTTCCCCCAAAATTCGCCATGACAACAACTTCAGCTTCATTCCGATCCAGGAAGTGGCGATTTTGTTCTTCGGGATTTTCGGCGCCATGATCCCGGCCTTGACCCTGCTCGAAGCGAAAAGCGCGCTGTTGACGCTGCGCGAACCGTGGCACTATTTCTGGATGACCGGATTGCTGAGCAGTTTTCTGGACAATGCCCCGACCTACCTGGTGTACGCAACCCTGGCCGCCAGCCAGAACCAACTCTCGACACTACACCTGGGAGCTTTGGCGGAACAGTTTCCGGCTCTGCTGGCCGCGATTTCCTGCGGCGCTGTCTTCATGGGCGCGAACACTTACATCGGCAACGGCCCCAACTTCATGGTAAAATCCATCGCCGAGCATGGCCGCATCAGGATGCCGTCTTTTGTGGGGTATATGCTCTGGTCCGGTGCGATCCTGATCCCCATTTTTATCCTGCAGACTTTTCTCTTCTTTAAGTAGCCGATGCGCGGTATTCCTCGCGCAGGTCCGCAAAGAGCTGTTTAACGGTGATGATCTTCGTGGCGCGCCAGGCATTGGAACCGGCAAAAGCAAAACCGTTTTGCAGTTCGCCGCGGCTGGCGCTGACTAGCGCGTGGGCGATACAATACTGACTATTTTTCATATCGCAGGTGATGATGCAGTGATAACTGCAATGGTAGGGAATTTTGCGACCCGTGCGAACCTCGTCGAGAAATTTATTGCGAATCGCCCGCCCGGGCATGCCCACCGGACTCTTAATGATTGCCAGGTCGCTTTCCTGGGCGTCAATATAAGCCTGCTTGAACGCGTCGGCGGCATCGCATTCCACGGTAGTCACGAACCGCGTGGCCAGCTGCGTGCCGGCCACGCCCATATCCAGGAAACGGCGGATATCCGCGCCGGTGTAAACACCGCCGGCGGCTATGACCGGAATGCGCCGCTGGTATTTCTGTTCCAGATCGCGCGTTACCTCCAGCACATCATGGACAAGCCGCTCCAGAGTAAAGGCCGGATCGTCGATCTGCTCCAATTTGAAGCCGATATGTCCGCCGGCCAGGGGGCCTTCGACCACGAGGGCGTCGGGTAGATAATCGAAGCGCTCCTTCCAGCGTCGGGCGATGATCGCAGCGGCGCGGCCCGATGATACGATAGGCACGAGTTTTGTGCGCGAACCCTCCGTCCGTATGGCCGGCAGGTTCATGGGCAGACCGGCGCCGGAAAAGATAAAATCGACCTGCTCCTGCATGGCGACCTTGGCAAGCTGCGTGAAATTGGTCAACGCGGCCATGATATTGACGCCGATCAAACCTTTAGTTTTGGCGCGTGCCTTGCGGATCTCTTTGCGCAGGGCGCGGAGGTTGGATTCCCAGAAATTGGAGACCAAATCGGGTTCGTTCAGGGCGATGCCAGGCGTGGCTATCACTCCGATGCCGCCCTCGTCAGCAACCGCCGCCGATAATCTCGACAGCGAAATAGCCACCCCCATGCCTCCCTGAATGATGGGCGTAGGAACCGTTACATCCCCGATGACAAGCGGCGGCCAATCAGCTTGGATATTCATGAGTTTTCTCGCAGGTTGGTTAAAGGATATTAAGCCGGGTTACGCTGGCCTTCCTGACGAATGGGTTGACTAGATTGACGCACAGCCGGCCGGCCGTAACGCCGCGAATAAGATCGCGCCGCGGGCCGAGCCGTGGCGCGCGGGTGGTGCGCGGCCGGCGCAGGCGCCGTATAGTTAAATCCTTCCAGCTTGCGGCGCTCGATCCGGACACCGAGTACGCGTTCGATCCTCCGCACCACGTCTTCGTCCTGCACGGTGATTAGCGTGAAAGCGTCGCCGGTCTTTGCAGCGCGGCCGGTGCGGCCGATCCGGTGCGTATAGTCATCCACGGTATGCGGCATATCGAAATTGATGACATGCGAAATATTGGTGACATCAATTCCGCGCGCGGCAATGTCGGTTGCCACCAGGATACGATAGCGGCCACTCCGAAAACCATCCATGGCCAGCGCCCGCTGACGCTGAGACAGGTTCCCCTGCAGACAGGTGGCGCTGTGCCCAGTCTGGCTCAAACGCAAGGCCAGGCTTTTGGCGCGGTGCTTGGTCCGGGTGAATACCAGGACTGAACTCCGGTCGGTACGCTCCAGGATCGCCAGCAACAACGACGCCTTGAGATGCTGCAGCACCGGGTAGAGCGCGTGCGAAACCGAGTCCGCCGGACGGGAGTGCGCGATCTGCACGGTGACGGGATCGCGCAGGATTTCCCGGACCAGCCCGCGGACTTCGTCCGGCATGGTGGCTGAGAACAACAGGGTTTGGCGTCGCGCCGGCAGTTTCGCCAGGATCCTGCGGATATCCGGCAAAAACCCCATATCGAACATGCGGTCGGCCTCGTCCAGCACCAGGCATTCGACCTGGGCGAGACGAATGGTGCCCTGCCCGACATGGTCCAGCAGGCGGCCGGGACAGGCGATGACTATTTCGGTGCCGCGCCGCAGACCGGCCACCTGGGGATGCATGCCGACCCCGCCGTAAATGGTCATGCTGTTCAAATTCGTACCCGCTCCGAGATTCGCCATGGACTTGAAGGTCTGCTCAGCCAGTTCGCGCGTGGGACAAATGATCAGGGCCCGGAGTTGCCGACGCGGTCCAGTCAATAATCGTTGCAGCATGGGCAGGGCAAAGGCCGCGGTCTTACCAGTGCCGGTCTGGGCCAAGCCCATTACATCCCGCCTTTCGAGAATGGCCGGGATGGTCTCGCACTGGATGGGCGTGGGAGTTTCGTAACCGAGCTTCCTAATGTTTTCCAGCAGGATGGGATCAAGCGCAAACGAGTCAAATTTCATACAGTATATCCTTAACGCACCGCTTGGCGCGTTAAGGCAAACAGACCGCTGTTTGCTCGTCCACGCCATGGTTGATTAGTCTAGCTTTTTTCAATGCCGGGTCGCGTCGCCGACTCACAGCAAAAGAAAATTACTTTTAGATTTTGTCGATCTGTTTTCCCTGCGATATTCCTTAACCGGGAAACATGTACAGAAGCAAAATGCTTAAGGCACCAATCAACCGGAGAAAGAAATTTCCTGAAGTCTAAAATTAAGCCTAAGTCAGGTCAAGCTCTAAATCAGATATAATTCGCCCGTGTGTGCACAATCGGGATAACTCTTCAGGTAGAGTCGGGTTTTCCGCCAATGGCGGATCAGCCAAAGGCTGAATCCCGACTATCTTAGCCGGTATGCACCGTTTGACAGACCCGTCTCTGGCAAGAATGCCTGCGCTACCCACTCGGATCAGAAGACCGCGCCCAGCGTGCGCGGCTACAAAAGCTCGTTCGCCGGCGTGTCCGTCAATGACGTAAAATTCCTATACATTAAATTAGGCGCCCCGATCCGGATCGGGGTACAACTCTGACTGTAGCCGACATCGCTGATGGCGGTCCTAATCCGAGGACCGCGACCATCGGTCGCGGCTACAACACTTTG
>CAZALU010000105.1:0-9818 GCA_964486075.1 uncultured Verrucomicrobiota bacterium | reverse complement strand
AAATGACAATCTTTGCTTATCCGGGTTTTTTCAGGCAACCTGAGTAGTTACGATTGTTGTTAATGAACCAGTTATTTGGGGAGATAATTGGAAACCGGTTGCTGCCGGTCCCCCCAGATCGGTCTTAGCAATAACCGGGGTGAGGGCACCCCGGCTCCAACTAATTTTCCAACAAAATGGAGGGACGCGCTCCGTCGCGTCCGCTGAATGTTTTTTTGGCTCCTCGGCATAATTAGTGGGTACGCATCTGCCATGAATGCTTCAATATGTTGTCGCATAGCTGGTTATGGAGATAAGCATAGCGTAGCGGCTTCGTATCCGAACGAACACACCGATCACCGACAGAAGATTTACCACGGAGAACACGGAATCTCCTGTTCCGTTATTCTCCTCTGTGCCTCCGTGTCTCTGTGGTAAATCCCCTCTTCGACCCACAGATTCTGGTGAGGAGCCGTTTTTTTATACCTGAACAGCACGATCATCGTGCTATGCACTTCCACCTAAACGGGCATTGCCCGCTGGCGAAAGACGTAAAGTTTCGAAAATAACCCGTTGGGTTATTTTTGAAACTAACGTGGTTAACCCAGTTTGGCCGCGTTTTACGCGGCCATCATCACATAGCGGCCCTTTGGGGTGAATATTGCGCCAATTGGCGCAATATTCAGGTTGTAGCAGGGACGCGGCAATGAGTTGTTATCTCCACACAGCGTTTGCCCAATATTTTTTTCAGGATATTGTCCTGCGGATGGCCGTTGCCAAGATGCTGGATAAAGCATTCCCCCCATTCGCAGCCGATCAGGCGGCCCTGCCGCCGGGTCCAGTCACGCATGGTCTCGATATACGCATCCCAGCCGTTATGAAAAGCCAGCCACTCCCGTTGCGACTCATGGCAGGCCAGCATTGTGGCCTTTGTTTTCAGGGTTGTGCCGACATCCACGCCGAAATGCAGGGGCAGAGCGCGTCCGAAAATATCCGTCAAGGCACTGGCATTCCAATAGTAAAGATATGGAAAACTTTTGGTCGGACGAGTGGGAACTCCGCAGCCATAGAGGGGTACAGAGGCGATATATGCCGCATTGCGCACCAGCAGGGATGTCTGCTCATGATCCGCCATGTAATCCATCGGAGGCAGGGTCAGCACTATGTACGGATCGACCTCGCGCAAAACCCGCGTCGCCATTTTTCGATAAGCGCAATTGTATTCAACTTCCAGGTCACAGCCGCCGGCAAAATGAAAGCGAGCGCCAATCACGGCGGCAGCAGCAGCCGCCTCCCGCAGACGCCGCGCCCGGATCTGCACCCGCGTCTGCGTAGCCGTGCCCACATCGCCACCGGTCATGGTCGCAATATGGATCTCGAACCCGCTCTGCGCCAGCAAGGCCAGCGTGCCCGCGCACATGAATTCGACGTCATCCGGATGGCATCCGAAGGCCAGCACGCGCTTCGCAAGAGATGTTTTACTGGAACTACGCTTACTTTTCATCGGCTCATCCTTTCCCTGCCTTGAGGTAATCACGGGTTTTCCGCAAACTATCACCCGACTCCAGCTTGGGCGTGTATTCCAAGGCGAACACGCCCTGGTACCCAAGTTTTTCGATTTCCCGGACCAGGAATGGGTAGTTCGTTTCGCCCAGCCACAATTCGTTCCGTCCAGGATGGCCCGCCGCATGGATATGGCCGATGACATCCATATTTTTGCGGATATGCCCGGTCAGGTCGCCTTCCATGATCTGCATGTGATAGCAGTCGAACAATAATTTTAGACGTGCCGAATTGACTTCGCGGCACAAGTCGGCGGCTTCGTCGGAACCGGTCAGGAAGTAAGCCGCATGGTCCACCTTGTCGTTCAGCGGCTCAAGCCATAGCGTGACGCCGACTTTTTCGGCGCGCTCCGCCGTGGCTTTCAGGCCGTCCAAAACATTGCCCCGCATTGTATCACGGGTCAGCCCACTGACCAGGTTGCCGGTGCAGACAATGGCCGCGCCGATATTGGCTTCCCGGCAATAAGCCAGGGTGGCGTCCGTGCGCTTCAACCACTCCGGCCGGCGGGCGGCGTCGGTCAGCCCGCCGCCCAGTACGCCATCCGGGGATCCCAAGACAAGGCTTGTGATGACAACCCCAGCCTTTTCAGCAGTTTTGCGAACGACAGACGCCTGCTTCGAGGTCCTGGCAGCGCCAGCGCTTTGGTCCGCTATGAGATCGCCAAACCACATTTCACCGAATTGGTACCCGGCATCCGCCGCCAATTGAATGCGTTCCAGAAACGGACGATCCGTGAACACCATTTCCAGGCAAACTCCGAATTTCATGAATATCCCTCCTGAAGTTGGCTTAGCCTACAATCCAAGACTGTCACCACTCGCTTCGCTGGAGGCACGGAGGCAGGACATCTCCTCCCATTTTCACTCCCGATCACTCGTTGCGTGCATTTTGCATCCGGCAGCTGCCGGACACAAAATGCATGCAACATGCTGTTTGGAGATGAAGGAAGACCATCATTCTCCGTGCCTCCGTGTCCTCCGTGGTAAATCCACGCTTATCGATCGATCGTTATGACTGACCGGCTGGCGGAACACGGTTATACGCGACATTCAGTTCGACGCAAAGCCGATTCCACTCGGTCAACTCGCCCTCCCCGATGCCGATTTCAAAAGGTTGTTCGCGCGGCACGGTGCGCAGGATATGGGTAAAAAAATCTTCCCTCCGAACCCACGTGTAACGCTCATCCAAATTGGCGCTGGGCCCGATGGACAAGGCAACACGACCCTGGGCCAGCGCGCATAATTGCGCCAGGTCGTTCTCCCGGATCTGGCCGTTCATGAGACGCAGGTTGGCATCAGCCAAGGCGCTGGGCACCGTGCGCTCCCAACTGCCGCAGGCATGGATGGCATAAGGTCCACGCGCTTCGCCAATGCGGCGCAGAGCTGGTGCCTCGAACTTCTCATAAATCTCGCGCGACAGCAGTGAGCGGCATTCGGAACAGAAATCGTATCCACCGCGCACACAGCCCGCGTGGTGCGGCGCGTAGATCCGCCCCCCCGCCGCCGTATGCAGCGCTCCGACCATGCCGATCAGGACGTCCGTGATTTTGTCCAGCAAGCGCTGCACGGTTTCCGGTTCGGTGTAAACCCATTCCAGGAGCGTGGTCGTACCCAGCAGGTAATTGGCGGTATCGAACGGACCGGTCATCACCGGACTCCTGAACTCGAACATACCGCCGCTCATGGCCCGCGCATAACGCACCCATTCCACGGCTCCCCAATAGGCGCTCTGCTCGATCGGTTTCGGCGCAACGGCGTCAATGAATGCAGGATCTGACGGCAGAGGATAAACATAATGATTCCAATCCGACTGTTCCTCCACTCGTGCGCCGAAGATATCGCAAATGCCCTGGGTTTGGCTATGCACGAACCGCGGCGGCGTCAGCATCAGGCATTGGTCTCCCGGCGTTTCCAACCCGGCCGCCATGCCGACGACGCCATCAATCACGGCGTCACGCCACGCCGGCCGCCATGCAGCCGGCTTCTCCACTGGCTCCGGCCAGGCCAAGGTTGCAATCGATTCCTTGGCGCGCTTGACCTTTTCCGGGGATGGGGACACAGACACGGCGATACGACCAATAGAATGGCCGGACCACAAGGCATCCCATACCGGCGCATGCCGGAGAGTAAAAGCCTGCATCCTCGCACACAGATCGTCGAGTGTCATGCCCTTTTATCTCTCCTTAAGTTAGGACCGGCAGACGCCGGTCAACTTTTACTGTAGCCGACCACGTTGGGGTCGGCCATCCGCCAATCCTTAAGACCGCGCCCACCGTGCGCGGCTACAGCAAATCCGGCAACTGCCGGACGGCTGCAAGCTTTGTCCACCGAAGGCGGATCCGCCTCAGGCGGGAAATTCCTTAGTATTAAATTAGGCGGCTCCGCCGCACCTAAAAACCAACGCCCTGGCTGAACTCGCTTCGCTGGGAACCTACGGCAATCACCCGTCAATATTGAGCCTCGACCAGCAGCTCGCCCCTAAACCCGGTCACATCCACATCGCCCGCTTCGGACTGGAAAGCCGAGTGCGACTTGCCGTTGAGGGTCACAGATTTCAGCGGTTGTTTTCCCGGCGTGCGGAAACGGACCACAATCTGCTCCGGCGCCGCGCGCAGGTCGAGCTTGAGCGCAGCCCGGATCCGATCGGCCCCTGCTTCGTAGGCAACGCTGACCTGGCCAAAACGGGTTACAACTTCATCGACCGCAATCCTTCGCCCGGCCCTGAGCCAAGCGCGGGGAATCGCCTTGCCAATGTAGAGGACTTTGGCCGGCGCATAGACGAACATGTACCGCAGCCACATGATCGCGTTGGCTTCGTCCGAGGTCTTGAAGTGCGCGGAATTTGAGAAACCCAGAAACGGGCTGGGATGTTCGACCATGGCGGTTATCTCTTCGCGGTAGCAGGCGTTCCAGCAGTTGAAGAACATCCATAGAAAAACCTCGATCTCATCGCGATCCAGATGCGGGATAAGCCCCGCCAGCAGGTTCGGCTGGATCGAGAGCCCGCCGCGATCGAACCAGGTCTGTTCGGGCATGTCCAGTGCGTAGCCAAAAGGCGGATTCAGATAGCGGTTATCCTGGTAATCGTCGAGAATCCACCCGGCTTGCTGACTATCCGGAGCATAGAGACCCGAAATAAGAAGATAGATGGAACCCTCCAGGGTCTCGCGAATCCAGCCATTGTCGCGGCCGCGGCAGTAGAGGCGCGACGGATAGTGCGGAACCCAACGGCCATCGCGCAGGCGCACCAGGGGCGCCTGCCGACGCATGGTCTCAAAGCCGTGGAGCAGATCCTGTTTGTAAGCATCGGATCCGGACCGCATGCGGCCCGCCTGCGGATGTCCGACAGCCTCGAGCGCGGCCGCCGACGAGTCGCAGCCCCGCCAGGTCAGCGCGTTGGTGCTCAACCAATACCAGTAATCGCCCACGTCCTCAAGCCCGCCAGCCGGCAAAAACCCGCGTTCCCAACCGCGCGAGTGCGGCAGGTTTTCCGAAGTCTGACGCCGCTGGCGAAAAACCCAGTCCACCCCCGCGATTAACTGGTCCGCGACAGTCCGCAGCCACGCGCCATCGCCGGTCAGAAAATAATGTTGCGCGATTATCCAAAGCGCCCAGCCATGGTGTTGGCAGTAGTGGAAGCCGCTCTCAAACCCGCCGGCGCCAAAGAAAACTCCGTCGTGATCCGAGAATCGTCCCAACAGACCCACCGTCCCCTGGTATTTAAGCCACACCTCGATCCGTCGTCGGGCTTCGTCATGTAAACCGCGCTGGTCAAGATCCTCGATGATCATGCAGGATTCGTTCAGAAAATTGCCGTAGGTGCTGGCGCCCACCGAGGTGTTGATCAGACGGCTATTGGACGGCATGGCAAAGTCCGTGACCCGGACATGCAAGGGATGCATTACATGCAAGGCGTTGAGATGGGCATTCGGAGTCTGGATCTGCGCGCCCTGCCGCGCTTCAGCGCTCCAAAAATCGCGTGCTTGCCGTGCACACTCCTCGAATTTCAGGGTTTGGAGATACTGGTCTTCCTTGGCGCCACCAATTGCAATAAACGGTATCTTGAGGACCAGCTCGCATGTTGCCCCCGGCTCAAGATGGCATTCGAACACCAGTCCGCCGGCGACCTGCGCCACAGCCATGTCCGATTCGTACGCTCCACGCAGGATGGTTCGGCCCTGCCAGGTCCCCGTAATGCGGCGGTCCGGTCCGGCCTGTAATGTTTCCCGCGGACTCCGCGGCACCAGGTCGTCGTCAAAATCCTTGCGCGCGGCTGATAAAGAAGTGCCACCCAGCCGCTCACGGGAGCGGGTTGAGTCCGCGGAATATCCGACCGGAAGCCGGGCGCTGGCCGGCAGATCGGACGTGTTGCGGATCCGGAAGCGGATCATAGCCACGATAGTGTCATCGCCGGCCAGCTCCGCTCCGGCCAGCGCTTTGCCGAGCGGCACGGCCACGCATTTCTGTTCCAGCAAGAGGCTTCCTTGCTTGAAGTGAAGATTGTAAGCGAACGCGGGCGGAGGATCGGTGAACCGCGCCGCCGGAATCCACTCGCCCAAGTCAAAGAAAAACCGCCCATCTTGGTCGTTACAGAAACGCGCCGTGTCGCGACCAGCGACGTTGAAGACATTCCACTTGATCAGCACGAGGTCCCCGTTGGGTTCGATCCAGAAACGTTGCCGGGCGTGTTTGCAGCCGATCGTGTAGGCCACCGCATGCGGACGAGGCTGTCCGTGAAACGCACCGGCCAGGCTCTGCTCCGGCGACTCTTCAACAAGCCGGCTAATGTTTTTTGCCGGCCGCAGGCGTTCGCGATACTGGGCAAAGGTCGTGGAATCGTCAGCCATAGCCACAAAGACGCCCTGCTCGGCAAACCAAACTGGCCCCTGCACATTGAGCGCTGTCAGCGAAATAGTGAAGGTCTCATTATCCAGTTCGAATGTCACCAGCCCATCGTCATGGCTGTAACGCAGGGCAGGCTTGAGATGCTCGAGGCCAATCAGGAACCGGCGCGGCGCGGCTGACGCAATCAATAATATCTTGCGCCGTTGCGCCTTGACCCCATCCAGCGGCGTGATCCGGATTTTCCGGACATTGTATCCGGAAATGGAGACGGCCCCGCCGGGAGTTGTCAACCCCGAATCCAGTTCCACCCTGAGCCTGGCCTTGACAGGCATCGATGTGCTATAGACCTCGATACCGCAGATGGCTGCCGGCGCGGGCGTGTCCACCCGCACGCCGAGCGTGCGCCGGAACGTGACATTGTAATCGTCACGGCCATCGAACTCCGCAAATTCCGCATGCAGCCCCTCAAAGGTAAACTCGAGCGTATGTTCGTCCAAGCGCTCGCAGCGGACCGCCGCTGCCTTCCAAGCCGCGTTAAACCAATCGTCTAGCGGCCGCCAGCCGAAGGCGCATGGATTGGTCAGATCCATGTTGTCAGGATATTCAGCCCTGCACTGGGGCCAGGTCTTGTGCAGATAGGACAAGCCCGCTTCGGCGGGGGCAGGCTCCGAAAACAGAACCTTTACGCGGCAGATGTCGCGCGGCTGTTCGAATCGGACCTCGCTGCCGGCACACGTCGGCAGACCAAATGATGCAATATCAAAAGGCTTCATGGCTGATGATCAGGCTTTGATTGGAAGGGCGCCCAGCACTTTATTGATCCCCCCGGCAATGGCATTGCAATCGGCCGGGCTATATTCCCACTGGATATCGATCATGACAGCGCGGCCCAGGTAATCAAGCGTCCGGGGACACATGTTCCTGGAATACTTCGGCAGCTGTGCCAGCGGCACCCCGCTCCACGGCAAACGGTCCCGGGCCACGGACTTCTTCTCCATGATGTGTTCCCAGAAGGCATAGATATGCCAGTCCTTAACCTTATGATCATATATGCCGCCGGCCGGCACACCTTCCGCCTGCATGGCCCGGAGCGCCCACTTGGCTGTATCGACCGAGGGCATATACAAGGTTAGGCAGATGCCGGCATCGCCCTGGGGGTCGGCCACCCGCTGCAACTTGACGCCTTCGGGCAGGTCCAGCTTGCCGATAATGCGTTGTTTGGCACGGCGGTAACCCTGTAAATACAGCCGCGCCTTACGAATCTGGGCAATGGCCACGGCACCCTGCAACTCGCTCATCCGGTAATTTTCGCCGCAGAACAGCTCGCCTTCACGGCGTTCCGAAGCAAAGCGGTCCGGCCGCCAGCAGGCGGCGCAGTCATGCCAGGACTGGGCGCGGGTAAAGAGCCATTCGTCATTGGTCGTCACAAAGCCGCCTTCGCCCGAGTTCAGTATCTTGTAATAATCGAAGCTGAAGCAGCCCAAAGTTCCGATACTCCCCAGCTTGCGTCCCTTGAATTCGCCGCCAGCGGCCTGCGCTACATCCTCGATAACGGCCAAGCGATGTTTTCTGGCCAGCGCCATGATTTTATCCATCTGGGCCGGCATCCCCCGCATGTGTACGACGATAATCGCCCGGGTGCGACGCGTGATCTTGCGCGCCACGTCCGCGGGGTCGAGGGTCAAAGTTTCGTCAATCTCGGCAATCACCGGAATCGCGTTACAGGCACCCACGACAGCCGCTGATGCGAAAAAAGTATAGGCCGGGACAATCACCTCATCGCCCGCGCCGATACCCAGCGCCCGTATGGAGGCGATCATGGCCGACGTGCAGGAGTTAACGGCCAGACAATGTTTGACGCCAATAAACTTGGCCATCGCCAGTTCGGACGCCCGGACCTTGCTTGGACGGGGATTATAATAACGAAACAGATGCGGCCCCCGGATCCGGTCAGCGTTGTGGCGCACCAGGGCGGCGATCTGCCGCTTGGCGTCAGCCGGGAATTCCCATAAATCCAACAATTCCAACAGTTCCGCCGTATGGATTTTACTTGTGTACGGCCCCAGGGACTTGACAGCCTTGGCTCCGTTTTCGATCGCCAGTTTTGCGTGCATAGTTAGCGCCTCCGGTTAGTGGTGCCCAAGATAATCTTCAGCCTCCGAGCTCAATACAGCGTTTTCGATAGTGCAGGTAGTTTTCGTAAGACACTTCCTCAGGAACACCATGATCGCAGGTGGGAATGTACCCGCCACGTTCGCGCATGACCGGAAGAATGCGCTCGACCTCCCGATCAATAGCCTTCTTATCTTGCGCCAGGATCCGCTTATCAATGCCGCCGAAGATGGCGAGTTCGGGACATTGTCGCCCGATTGCAACAACGTCGCACCCGGAAGCCACCTCGAACGGCGACATCACATCCATGCCGATCTCCTGATATAGCGGGATGACCGGGCGGGCGTCGCCATCGGTATCAATTTGGATGTACAAGTGACGTGACTGGTCTATCTGTCTGCGCCGGACGTTCGCGATCAACTCGCGATAATAAGGCAAGAGGAATTCGCGCATCATGCCGGGAGAGATGAGCGCTCCGTGGTTGTAACAGATGTCCTCTCCAAAATACAGCTCGTCGAGCGTCACATACTGCTGGTGCTTTGCGATGATCGCGTCCGCCAGGGAAAACCACGTCCGCATGCAATCCTGTATGAGTGAGGGATTGTCATAAAACACATAGAGCAGATCGCCGGGCCCAAACAGGCTGCGCAAGTACATGTAGCCGCCAATGATATCCTGCGAGATAATGCGTCCCTCGGCTGCGCAGGCCAGCGCATCCAGCATCCGCTTGTCTAGGTCGGCATACCGGCTGCTTGTTTCGGGATTCAGCCTCCATTTGACATTCTCTTCCCATGTCTTCCAGTCTTTGACGGGGTGATCGATGTATTCCGGCATAAACCCGTGACGGCGGCCCTTGAACACCAGAAGCGATCTTCCGGCAAAGTCTTGAATCACCTCAAGTTCACCGCGGTCTTCCAGCACCTTGTCATCATAACAGGGATCTAAAGCCGCCTCGCACCAGCCGAGTTTTCCCAAGCCGTGATTGCCCGGAGGATCGTAATCGAAAATATCCGCCAAAGGCACGCCTTGAGGCATCCCCTCTTTCTGCCAACGTTCCAGGCCGAAATACCCGAATTCTCTTTTGAACAAAGGCGCCCCTGGCACGCGCGCATAGGTATCGCGTAACTTCTGCGCAGCGCGTGTCATCATATCTCGGGGCACCAGCGACTTCACGCCATCAGCCGTGGTATGTTGATTTTGCATAAATGGTCTCCACTTGAGAGTACCGAGTTCTCGGCTACTTTGAGCCCTTTTTCTTTGCGATATCTATTGTGAGCTTGGAGTGCGCGATTGCAAGCTCAATCCATTTTTTCACCAGCT
>CAZALU010000104.1:0-9830 GCA_964486075.1 uncultured Verrucomicrobiota bacterium | reverse complement strand
AACGCAAAAACTGTGTTTGCAGACTGGAAGAGTCGAGCTTATCGAGCCGGTCAATTAATTTGTCTAAAAACCCTGTTTTCATAGGCAAACTTAAGCTGCAATAATGTCGTTTTGGCACACATTATCAAGGCACACCCCATGATAATCAAGCAAAAAGCGCGCATCTGGTAATGGAGGGCTTATTCATGAGCCTCCTGTTTCAAAGGCCCGCGCAATGATATCGGCATTGGCCGTCGGGGGTCCCGAAGCCAGTACAAACGGATTTTCAAACCGCTTCCCAAGATAGGTAACTGCCAAATTCACAGGGGCTCCCACATGCAGGCCATGTTTGCCATGTCGGTCCGGCCAATGCCGGACCAACTATATATCAACCCGCGGCATTCGCGTCAGGCGGGAAGGAACAAGACGATCGTTTATCCGAATGCCTGGCGCATGCGGTCGCAATAGTAGCGCACCAGGTCGTATTGCGCGTCCGGCGCGATGCGGTGGTCCGGGCACGGAACGTAGCCGCCGAGGGCCACCAGCGGCTTGAGGCGCTCGACTTCCGCGTCCACCGCGGCCCGGTCGCGCGCGAACACGTTCTTGTTCATGCCACCGACCCCGCGCAGATCCCTGCCCCACTTCTCACGCCAGGGCAGGATGGAGGCGTGCCAGGTGCCCACCTCGATCGGAAACATAGTGTTGACGCCGTTACTGATCCAGGTCGGGATCAAGGCATCGATCATCCCGTCGCAGTCGAGGGAACAGATATCCAGGCCATGCCTGCGAATCAGTTCCGTGATGCGCTTATAATGCGGCCCAACCTTTTCCTCGAACACCCACGGCGAAATACACGGCCCGTTTTTGAAACAGATGTCTTCCCAGAAATGCGCGAAATCGAACTTGGCGCCTGATGCCAGTATGTATTGCACGCTCTGGTAGCAGAGCTCGCCGACGGTGTCGATGATCTCGGTGAAAAGCGCTTCGTCATCGGCCAGCAGGTAACAGCTGCCTTCAAACGTGAGCATGCTCCGGATGCTGCCGTATAGACTGCCGCAATGCAAGCCGAGCGGGTTTTCGCGCTCACCGGACTTCAATTCCAGCAGAGCCGCCTGATTCACCCGATCCTCGGACCACTGTAAGCGCCACTTGAACTCCTTTTCCCAGACCGCCCGGTCCTTGAGCAGGTAGTCCACGTGGGATGGGATGGAGCCGGCGCCCGGCTGATGCACGTATATCACGCCATCGCCGCCCATGATATGTTTCGTTCCGTCCGGGAACTCGGCCATTACCTTGCTTTCCAGGCCGGGCTTGAGCCACATGTTGCTGTAGAACATGTTTTGCCAGTTGAAGTCGAAACCGAGTTTCGCGGACAAGGCCATCTCCCTGGGAGTGCTATCCCAAGCGCCTTCTATTTCCTCCTTCGAGAGATGTCCCTCTTCCACCCACTTTTGCAGCGTTTCGCCCCAGTAACCGAAATGCACGATCGGCAGACGGTCATAAGTCTGATAGCGGAGCAATGCCAGAACTCTTTCCCGGTTGGTCATATTGATAATCTCCTACCTGAATTTTGCGCCGAGCCGGCGCAAAATTCAGATATTATATTTTACACCCACACCCTCTGGGCATAGAAGGCTAATTCCACGCCGCCGGAAGTCAACATCAAAAAAATTAAAGAAATTTTACTTGCCAGCACTCCTGTGTTTAGTAAATAGTGCATTATTCGTTTTTAACTCTACCGGCGCATGGCCGTCGGCAGACATGTCGCAAAAGAAAGGGAAAGTGCATGAAACATCATCTGATTGGCATTTGTTGTCTGTCCGTGATAGTTCTCGGCATCGGCCAAAGTGCGTGTGCCATCACCGAAACGGTTCTCCCCTTCAAGCGTTCCTGGGTCACGGAACAGGACGATTTGCCTTTCCCCGTCGGCATCGGGATCAATTATTATTACCAGCGGCAGGGCTACGATATGGACAGCATCAAACTGACGCCCGATATAACTCAGATGTTTCCGATAACGGCTGGGGACCTGAGCGTGAAAAGCCGCGTGAACGAAGTGAACGCCAAGGTGGACGCCTGGCTGCTCCCGTTCCTCAACATCTTCGCCATCGCCGGCTCCGTGGAACAGGCGACCAAGGTCAGCAACATTCCCTATCCCCAGATGGAGACACTCGAATATGACGACAGCGGCTATATTGTCGGCGGCGGCCTGACGCTGGCCTACGGCATCCGGCATGTCTGGGCCTCGGTGACGCTCGCCGACTCCTACGCCGGCTTGCGGAGCGCCGACTCGTGGATCCAGGCGTTCGTACTGACTCCCAAAATCGGCACGCGGATCCCCACGCCCTGGCCCGGCAAGGGCTTGAACATCTGGGTGGGCGCCATGTTCCAAAAGCTGGAAGAGGAGCACAACGGCGAATGGGATGTGCCAGGGCTCGGCGAGCTGCATTACAATTCTAAGCTTAGCGAAAAAGAGCCGTGGAACGCCCAACTCGGACTGGGCACTGATCTATGGGGCCGCGTGGCCATTGAGATTGAAGGCGGCATCGGCAACCGTGAGCAATTCCTGGCTTCGGCCGCCTACCGTTTCTAAAGCTGGCCAGCGCAACTGCTTAGCGAATTCATCACTGGAAGCCTCGGTTCCAATTTAAGCCCGACATGGGAACCCACCCCTATCCCCTCCAAGGAGGGGAACTGATTTGGCTTGTAATTCGTAGTTGCGAGCGAAGAAGCTCCATGCTGAATTCCCCTCTCAGGAGGGGCGTGGGGTGGGTTCCTTGATTTCTGAAGTTAATTACCTGATCGCCTACTGACCTTCATACCAATCTTGTTCTCCGTCATCCTCCGCGCCTCCGTGGGATTGCTTCGTCCTTGCGTCCCAATCCTTCACAGATGCTTACGACGGCTGCTGAAAGAGCGGATCGGTAAAACCAACCGCTCGGGACACGTAAATTAGCGTTTCACGACATAGGGTAAGGTAGTCGGTTCCAAAGATCGAAAGATGGAGTGCTGCGAATCTGTGTAGCGGAAAAGAGCTGGAAGCGATTCAGGGAGTCAGAAGACTTGAAAAAATTGAAATCATCGCGCTGGCGGTGCAGCACTCCTACAAAAGACCTCATAATACCAGGAGAATGGCAGGAGCCGAGCCCCGTCCTCGGTGATTTTACAGTAATCTTTTCACACATTCTCAGCCGCTGCGCGGCCCGCTACTCGGCGTAGCTCGAAGAGCGTAGCCGGTTCCGTCCAACCACGTTTTATCCAATATGCCGCTCAATTTGCGCTTGTTCTCCCCCGACCACCGTTGTATGATCGCGGCACACTTGGCAAAACGCTATTCGTTGAAATAGGGATATGAACAAAATATTACCGATACTCGTGGTGGGAACCGGCGGCTTCGTCGGCACAATCCTGCGCTATGCGCTCAGCCTTGTCGGGCAGAAATTATCATTCACGTTTCCACACGGAACACTGTGGGCGAATCTTCTGGGATGTCTCGTCCTTGGCATCGTGACAGCCCTTGCTACAGAAACTGATTCGATCTCTCCTTCGACTCGCCTATTTCTTGCGACTGGCATCTGCGGCGGCTTTACGACCATGTCCACATTCACTTACGAGGCGTTTCAATTTGCCCAAGATTCGGAGTATGTGTATGCGGCAGTGTATTGTGTCGCGACAATCGCAGGGTGCGCGGCGATGTTTTATATGGGTCTTCTTGTTGTAAAATTTATGATGAAAGCGAAGGTGTAATATGGAACTCAAGGGCGATGCCAAACTCCTCCGGGTATTTATCGGAGAATCAGACAAGACGGGCCATGTGCCTCTTTACGAAGCAATTGTCAAAGAAGCCAAAGTGGCGGGTCTCGCAGGGGCAACCGCGTGGCGAGGAATACTTGCCTATGGGCCAAACAGCCGGATTAGGACGGCAAAGATCCTAGACCTATCGAGCGATATGCCAATTATAATCGAGATTACGGACGAGGAAGCCAAGATCAATTCATTCCTCCCCACTCTACATGCTTTGTTTGAGGCGGCCAATTGTGGCGGACTTGTGACAGTGGAGCAGGTCCAAATCATTAAATATTTACACGGGAAAAACTGAAATAGCCCACCGGCTGCCTGGAAGAACTCCCGCCGCTGACGGCCACAGGCGCCTCCACTGCGGTTTGGTCGAATCATCGCGGCAACCGGGCCGGGACCTACTGGGTTCACAGGGTGCTTACCCTCCACCGACATACCCGCATCATCCCGCCCACGGCAAACACGCATTACCCTTGCAGCCATTCACAAATTCGTCGCCACACAACTGATTGTCCCAGGAACATTGCAACTACTGGCCGCCCATCCTGCCGACGATATTCGCCAACATGCACATTGCTGGTTACGCACACCTTGCGGCAACGTGCCTTCGGAATTCGTCATCCGCGCGGCATTGATTAATCTGCTGCGCGCCAATATAAACGCTTTCGCAAAAAAACGGATAACGCATTTTATTCGCCGCCGACAAAATATTCTGCGAAATATTCACGCCATTTTGATTGCCAAACATGGCAAAGCCGCATAAAATACATGACAGAATTTGTCACTGACGAGTTAAAAAATTAGTTCCGTTAATGAGGAATGATCTGATGAATAAATCCCGCTTTCCATTTTTTCTTATGCCTTGGTTGTGCGCTGCGCTTTGCGCGCTGCCCGGGCGCATTTCGGCGGAGGCATACTACGCCACGCCGACCGGCGCGGGGATGGCCGACGGCACGAGCTGGGCCACCGCTTTCAGCAATGTGCAGGACGCGGTAACGCTGGCTACCAACGCCGCTGACAAAATCTACCTCCAGTGGGGTGTGTATTCCAACTCCGCCCAGATCGTGATTTCCAATGCGGCGGGGGTGACGATCGTCGGTGGCTGCATTGGCGACGGCGCCAACGATTACTCCGGCACCAACAGCACACTGACCAGGGCCGGGGGTGTGATGCGGATTCTCTACAGCCACAACTCCACCATCACCCTGGCGAGTGTGACGATCAGCGGGGGCTATTTGACCAACGACAACCTCGCCGGCGCCGGGATGTATCTGTCAGGCGGCAGCGCAACGCTCTCCAACTGCGTTGTAACACGCAACTCGTTATCGAGCACAACAGCCAACAACTTTGGCGGAGGAATTTACTCGAGCGACACGATCTTGGAACTGGTGGATTGCATTTTAAGCACCAATAGCGTCCACAATTCGAGCGGCGGTTCCGGATACGGCGGTGTAATTTGGCATTCCGGCGGTTCACTGACGATGAACCGCTGCCAGATAATCAGGAATCAGGTGATTGCCGGGAATATTGCGAATGCTTATGGGGGCGCAATTTATTGCACTAACGCGACGCTGGTTATGGACGATAGCTATCTTGAGACCTGCTATGTCAGCGGTCGATCCTACGGCGGGGGCTTGTACCTCACCGGCGGCGCTGGCCGCATGACCCAGTGCATTTTTTCCAACGTCTATGCATCGGGCAATAGTTATGGTTATGGTGGCGCGGTCTACGCATCCCGCGTCAACCCGCTGGACATGATAGATTGCCGTTTCACCAACTGCAATCTTTCCTCCAGCGACAACGCTTCCGTACTGTATCTGGCCGGAAGCACGGGTGCCATGAACACCTGCGTCATGAATGCCTACGGGAGCTCCGGCGGTGCCAAGGCGATATGGCTGCTCGGCGGCTCGCAGGTGACCGCCAGCAACTTAGCGCTGCTCAGCAGTCCTGGTGTCGGAATCTACGCGAGCGCTTCAAGGTTAAGCATGCGGGACAGCGCGGTCGAGGCCAATCGCGGGCACGGGATATACCAGTCGGGCGGGAATCTGGGCTTGACCAACTGTTTGATCACCGGGTCATGGAGTAATGGTATCTTTACCAGCGCCGGAACAGCCATGGTGATAAATTGCACTCTGGCGACCAACACGGGCTGGGGAATCACCAACGCTGGCGTGCTGACGGTCAAGAACTCGATTGTCTGGGCCAACTCCCTGGGCGGAATCGCAACCAACGCCACGACCACGATCACCTACTCGGATGTGCAGGATGCAACGCCGCCGGGCGCGGGCAATATGAGCCAGGACCCGCTCTTCGTCGATCTCGCCGGCGGCGACTTCCACGCAAAGAGCCTGGCCGGCTCCTGGCGCGAGGGGGGCGTCTGGACGAACGATCTCCTGATGAGCCCGTGCATTGACGCAGGGGAACCGGCGCCGGGCTCGGCCTTCGCCCTGGAACCCAAGCCCAACGGCGGACGCGTCAACATGGGCGCCTACGGCAACACCGCCCAGGCCTCGCGATCATCTCGGGGCACGGTGATCCGTGTGTGGTAAATTTTAAGTCGGATGAAAAATTAAGTACAGGCTAAGGCGTCGTAAATCAATAACATATACAATTGAAATTAATCGGACATGGATACAGAGCGTCGTGGCTACAGTGGGAACTGCTCTCTCTGCAGCCACCCCCACTCTGGAGCGATACAAACCGGGTACTGCCGAACCCGGAGTTATCATGCTTTTGCGTTAGAAACGCGGCTCAAGCGCGCCAGGGCTTGCGCCGCATCGCTGTCGCCGCGTTGATCGGCAATCCGGTACCATTCCACGGCTAGTCGAAAATCCTTTTTTACGCCTTCTCCGTGCTCATAGGCATAGGCCAGCCAATAGGCGCCCGTGGGGCAACCCTGGTTGGCGGCCTGGCGGTAATATGGAATCGCTTGCGCGTAATCCTTTTTGACGGCATAGCCATTGCGGTAGCAATAGCCAGTATCGCACAGGCCGCTGTTGTGGTCTTGCGCCGCCGCCTTTCGGTACCATTGCAACGCTTGGACATAGCTCTGCTCCACTCCGGCCCCGTCAAAATATTTGCAGCCCAAATCATATTGGGCGTCAGGATCGCCGGCTTCCGCTTTGCGGTGTAATGCTGCAAGTTTAGCAGATCGATCTTGGTTCATCATCCTCCTTCATGCGGCAAGCTCGCCAATGTTGGTTGCAACCGAGGTAATGGTTCTTGCAATCAGACCTTAGCACTGCGCCCGAAAATATCAAGATTCGGCTCTAAAAACAAGTTGAAAGGCACAATCCAATCGGTTAAATTGCACATTAGCGGTAAGAAGATTGCATCCGCTCGCTGGTATTGTTACAATGCGTCATTGATTGGAGGTAAAACATGTCATCCGTCAGTGAATGGATTGTCCGCGAATATTTTGAAATGCAGGGCTACCTGGTCAGCCAGCCGTGCAAATATACGTCCTCGGGCCGGCGCAAGCGTCTGGACGAGGAAGTTGACCTGGTGATCGTCAATCCGTGCATCCCCGAACTCAAGCTGCCGGATAACATGATCTGGACCACTGCGGACCTCAAGGGCGTGCCCCGGGCCGTGGTCGGCGTCTACGGCTGGCACACGGAACGTTTTTATCCCAAAATGCTGGACCATATTCCCGAAATGCTCCGCTTCGCCAGCGAGGAATCCGTGCGCTTGGTCTCGCGCCGGCTGGGCGGCGCGCCCCTGGCTAAAATCCTCTGCTTCCCGCAACTGCCGGCCTCAGAAAAATTACGAACAGATACGCTGAAGCTCCTTAAACAGAAGGGCGTGGATGGCATCCTGCTGTTCCGGACCCTGCTCCAGGAACTGGTTACCAGAGTGGACATCAATAAAAACTATGGCAAATCCGATCTGCTGCAAATGCTGCGGATCATGAAAAACTATGATTTGATCAAAACGCCTCAGATGGAACTGTTCGGCGGCCGCAGACGGCGGCGGACCAAGACCAAGAAGCTGCCGGACGACGCGGCCGGGCCTGCCTCTGTCCCGGCCTGAACTTGATCTAATAGTAAATTGGATTTGGTGGGGCGAGGCGTCCTTGCCGAGCCATCTGATACTGAACGGCTCACCCGGAGGGTTCGCCCTACCCGGGGAAAAGCGGCCCCGCTGCGGGACTAATTCAATGCTAAGGAATTTCAAAGTGTTGTAGCCGCGACCGATGGTCGCGGTCCTCGGATTAGGACCGCCATCATCGATGTCGGCTACAGTCAGAGTTGCACCCCGATCCGGATCGGGATGCCTAATTTAACGTATAGGAATTTTCCGCCAGCAGGCGGATCTGCCTAAGGCATGACAGAACGGGACGAAAAGCGGCGAGGGCGCCGCTTCTACTCCATTAAGACGTCGATTGAAGAGACAGTTGCCCCGTCGCGGGGCCTAATTTACTCCATACATCTGCCGCCAAGACGCAACAGCATCAAGAAACCATAATGACTCTTTGTTCTTTCGTGTCTTAACGCCTTGGTGATAAATAATTCCGGCTTAAGGAGACCGCTCGCCTTGAACGAACGCGACGCCTACATTGCCCTGAACATGATGGCGGACATTGGACCGGTGGGTGTTCGTGCGCTGGCGGCGGCGCTCGGTTCGCCTCAGGCCATTTTCTCAGCGGCCAAGCCCGATCTGCTGCGAGCCAACGGTATCGGCACGGCGCAGGCCGACAAGATCCTGGCCCAGCGCGCGCAGCTCCGACCCGATACGGAAACCGAACGGGCCGCAAAGCTGGGAGCGCAAATTGTCACGCCGGTTGATGATGCTTATCCGAAATCTCTGCTTCAGATTCACGATCCGCCCCTGGCTCTCTATGTGTTCGGAACGTTGGAGCCAAACGACAAGCGAGCCATCGGCGTTGTGGGCTCGCGTCACACAACCATCTACGGGCGTGAGACTGCCGAGAAGCTGTCGTACCAGCTTGTTCAGTCCGGCTTCGTGGTGGTCAGCGGGCTGGCGCGCGGAATCGACACGGCCGCGCATCGTGGCGCGCTGAAGGGCGGCGGCCGCACCTTGGCCGTGCTGGGCGGCGCGCTGGACTGCCTTTACCCACCAGAAAACGCGGACCTGGCCCGGGAGATCGCCCAGCACGGCGCCGTGCTGAGCGAATTCCCGCTCGGTCGTAAACCGGACAAAACAACCTTTCCCATGCGCAACCGGATCGTCAGCGGCCTCTCCATGGGCATCCTGGTGGTCGAGGCCGGGCTGGGTAGCGGTGCGTTGATCACGGTGGACCAGGCACTGGACCAGGGCCGCACGGTGTTTGCCGTGCCAGGCCGGATCGACTCGCCTTCGTCCAGGGGCACACACCAGCTGATCAAAAACGGCGCCCGGCTGGTGGAGAGCGTAGACGACATTCTCGACGATTTTGAATTCCTGATTCCGCCCGGTCAGCACAAGAGTCAGAACAAGACCGCCACCGCACGCCCCTCCCTGCTGCCGGAGGAAGACCGCATCGTGCGCGCCCTGGAGGACGGCGAACAGGACCTGGACTCACTCGCGCGGGCCACGGGCCTGAGCGCGGCCCGGGTCAGCGCTCTGATCATCGGCCTGGAAATGAAACGCATGGTGCGCATGCAGCCCGGTCGGATCGTGGAGCTGATCAGGTAGCCCGATTGTTCCAGAACGTCAGGCTAATGATTAGGTGATCCGAATCGGGGCGTGACTCTGACTGTAGCCGACATCGATGATGGCGGGCTAATTCCGGACCCGCGATCATCGATCGCGGCTACAACACTGGCTACAACACGGTACAATTCCTATGCGTATATTATAACGCCACGGCGCCGGCTGAATTCCTCTTCAAGAATTGACGCCACCATACTGGCGGCCCACAGAAGGTGGTCCACTGTAGGCCCGCATAGCATGCGGGCGTGCCTGCCGCCTGCGGTCAGACTTCCTGATCCGGGCGGAACACAGGCTGGCAAATTCGTAGACGCGGCGCCTACATACGAAGACACTTTATCGCGCCACCTACGGTTCCAAATTAGGAATTCTTCGAGTTCCTGAAAGGCCGGATGAAGCCT
>CAZALU010000103.1:0-9990 GCA_964486075.1 uncultured Verrucomicrobiota bacterium | reverse complement strand
ATCATGCTCAGGCAATCCGGCCGGTTTGGAGTTATTTCAAGGGTCAACACCGTTTCCGGCGGACCGAGAACCTGTGCGAGTGGTGTGCCTGCGAGCGTTTCCCTGGGCAGGATCAGCAGGCCGGAATGATCGTCGGACAGGCCCAGTTCATCCTCGGCGCAAAGCATACCCCGCGAGTTTTCACCGTGCAGCACGGCAGCTTGAATATTTATGCCGTTGGGAAGCGTGACGCCGATTTCCGCCAGGGGCACCTTATCGCCCACAACGAAATTCTGGGCGCCGCACACGATGCGCATGGTATTTGTGCCGTTCGACACGTCGCAAAGCAGCAGATTGTCGGCAGTGGGGTGGGGTTGGATGCTGATGATTTCACCGGCCACGATGCCTTTTAAATCCGAACCGATAACATCGAGGCTTTCGACTTCGAGGCCGGCGAAAGTCAGGCGCTCGGCCAGCGCCTGGGGATCGAGGTCGATCTCCACGTATTCTTTTAACCAGCTTAATGGGATTTTCATGAATGAAACTATATAAGTTGTCCGCTAAAAACGCAAAAAACGATTTTATTTAACGTTATTTAGTGTCGCGGGCATAATTCTTTACGCTAATTGTCTCAGGAACCGGATATCATTCTCGTATAGTAAGCGCATATCGCTAATACCGAATTTTACCATGGCGATACGTTCGATGCCCATGCCGAAAGCATAGCCCGTGGTCGTTTCCGGGTCGTAGCCGACTTTTTCGAAGACTTTCGGATTGACCATGCCGGCGCCGGAAATCTCGATCCAGCCGCTTTGCTTGCAAACACGGCAGCCCTTGCCGGCGCAGACATGACAGGAAAAGTCATATTCCACGCTCGGCTCCGTGAAAGGGAAGAAATGTGGACGGAACCGGACCTTCACGTCCGGACCCATCATCTGCCGGGCGAAATAAGCGATGTCGCTTTTGAGGTCGGCCAGTGATACAGCGCGGTCGACGTAAAGTCCCTCGATCTGGTGGAAATTGGCGCTGTGGGTGGCATCGGTGGTGTCGCGCCGGTAACAGCGCCCGGGGGCGATGATGCGCACGGGCGGCTTTTGATCTTCCATCACCCGTATCTGGACCGGCGAGGTCTGGGTGCGCAGGAGCTCGCCGGATTCCAACCAGAACGTGTCCTGAGTATCGCGGGAAGGATGATCGGCGGGCGTGTTCAGGGCGTCGAAATTGTAATACTCGGTTTCGATATCTGGTCCGTTAGCCACGCTGAAACCCAGGGTCGCAAAAATCCGGATGGATTCTTCGATGATCTGGCTGATCGGGTGCTTGCTGCCCGGCTGGCGCCACTGGCCGGGAAGCGTTTCGTCGAAGACCTCTCCCGGCCCGGCGCTTGCGGATGCCTTGAATTCGGTGCGCCTCGATTCCAGCAGAGCAGCTAGTTCGTGCTTGAGCTCGTTGGCGATCCGGCCGATGGCAGGGCGTTCGGCGGGATCGGCGTCCTTTAGGCCCTGCATGATTTCCGGGAGCAGGCCCTTGCGCCCGAGATGCTTGATACGGACCTTTTCCAGTTCGTCCGCCCCGGCGGCCTGACGCGCCTCGTTCAGCGCGGCTTCCTTTAATATTTGGAGATCGCTGGCTTTCATGAATTTCAGCTACTGATACACACAGATTAGATAATCCATCTGTCGTGTATATAATGGAAACCGCTACCCAAGTCCAGACAGCAATTTATATTATTGGCCTTTAGACCCTCACGACCTTGCGTTGCGAGTGAAGCGATTGGCTGGAAAAGCAAGTTTTTCCAGCCAATCTGTCGCCCCTGCCGCACAAGGCGGCAGGAGGCGCCGGCCATAATGCGCATTGCTGGCCTTTCCCACAAAAACACACGATTTTGCGTATATTTTTTGGGGCAGCGGAGGTTTTTCTGCCGCAGGCAGCCGCCTATGGCTGAGCGTCTCCGAAGATCGCAGGGGTCAACCCTGCGCTACCTTGATGTATAGTAATTTTTCGTCGTTGGCGGATCATGGCTGAACTATGGTGATCCAGCCGCCGCCCAATCTTTTGTAGCCGTCCCGACCTCTCGGAGAGTCGGGACTGGTTGCTGTCTGGGGAGAACGAAGAACGACATCATCTGTCGGCTACAGTCGGGGTTGTCCCTGCGCGTAGCGCGATCGGTGCCTGATTTAAAATTACCGATTCGGATTTGTTCATCTGGACAGCGAGCATGGTAGGGGCTATGATGCGCCCCGAACAATGCAGGATAATTTTAACAGCCATTGCCTGCGGGAGGCCGGTCATGAAAGCGATTGTCATCAACGCGGTGGCGCCAACCAGGATTTGCGATGTCGGCGGTTGGACGGATACGCATTTTGCCGGATTTGGCGCGGTCTTTAATGTGGCTATTTATCCTTACGTTGAAGTCCAAATCCATGCCTTGGCGCCTGGCGAATCGGACGGATGCCTGGTTGTCGCGGTCGAGAATTACGGCACATCCTATGCTCTGAACCCTAAAAAAATTATCTATGACAAGCATCCCCTGATTGAAGCCGCGATCAAGTGCATGGGCATTCCGCGGGATCAGGCCTTGCGGATCAACATTTTTTCCCATGCGCCGCCCGGGGCCTCGACGGGCACCTCTGCTGCCGTTTCCGTGGCCTTGATTGGCGCCCTGGATGCCCTGGTGGGCGCGCGCCGGACGCTGCATGAAACCGCTGTTATGGCCCATTCCATCGAGACGAAAGAGCTGGGTTTGGAGTGCGGCGTGCAGGATCAACTGGCCAGCGCGCATGGTGGCATCAACCTGATAGAGATTCCTAAATTTCCGCGGACTGTCGTGAGGCCGGTCCGGATTCCCGATCCGATCTGGTGGGAGCTGGAGAATCGCCTGGTGCTGACTTATATTGGCCAACCGCACAACTCTTCCGCAATCCATAAGCTGGTCATTAAAAACCTGGGCAAATCGGCCCATAAAGATCTGCGCCTGGAAGGCCTGCGGAAACTGGCGTATCAAGCCAAGGCAGCGCTCGTCAAGGGCGATTTTGCGGAGTTGGGGCGGGTGTTTAACTGTAACACGGCTATCCAGCGGGAGCTGCATAACGACCTGATCTGCGAAAAATTCGAGGAGATTATCGGCATCGCCGAAGATTTCCACGCCTTGGGCTGTAAAGTCAACGGCGCCGGCGGCGACGGCGGATCGATTGCCATTCTTGCGAGCGGTGAAATGTGGGAAAAGCGGAAAATGCAGAATGCGCTTGTCCAGAAAGGATTCAATACCATTCCCATCTACCTGTCGCGTCGCGGCCTGCGGGTCTGGAAAACATCGGCGACACGGTGACAGCGGATCATGCGCTGCGCATCAGGTAATGGGTCAGAAGTGCATGCGCTCATAGAGCGCTGCTACATCTCGGATAATTATTTTACATAGTCTGACCCACTGCGATGGCCCAGGCAAAATAAGTCGGGTTAAAAAACGCTTGTCAATAGGCACGTTTTATCCTAATAATTCCGGCTCGAAAAACAATCAGGGGAGAAGTGATATGGGCATGCTCACGGCATCTGATTTGCGTAAGGGGCTCCGGATAGAAATCGACGGCGCGCCTTATATTGTAACCGAATTCAACTTTCTCAAGCCGGGCAAAGGTGCCTCGATCTACAATTGTAAACTAAAGCACATGGTCACCGGGGCAACCCTGAACCGGAGCTACCGCTCCAATGATTCTTTTCCTGAGCCCAACCTGGAGGAGCGAACCATGCGTTTTTCCTATATCGAGGGCGACCAGTACGTTTTCATGGATAAAAACTTCGAACAGCTTAACGTCAGCGCCGCCGTGCTGGGTGTCGCGCGGTTTTTCCTGGTTGAAGAAATCGAGGTCACGATTCTCGTCCATAACGACCGGCCGATCGGCGTCGAACTGCCCACTTTCGTGGAAAAAGAGATCATCGAGACCGAGCCCGGCTACCGTGGCAACACGGCTACCAACGTCACGAAGTCCGCCAAGCTCGTCGGTGGCTATGAAATCCAAGTGCCCCTGTTCATCAACCAGGGCGATGTCGTCAAGATCGATACCCGCACCGGCAATTATGGTGACCGCGTCCGCGTGGCGAAGAGCTAGCCGGAATGATGCCATTGCCACAAAGACGCAAAGAAGAAAAGTTATTTTAAAAAGCTTAACAAGAGAACTTCATCTTGTTTTCCCCCTTGCTATTGTCCAAGATAATCAGCCACGGATTGAACACTGATTAACACGGATTATGAACAGGGGCTGGGTTGACCAGAATTATGATAATGGCTGTTGGCAATGTTTGTTTTGGACAAGTGTGATTTAGCCTGTTATCCCATCAGTAGAATTTCCTTGGTGTCTTAGGGTCTTTGTGGCAAATAATCCGGTCACGCCGATGTCCCTGAAATCCTTCAAGCCGGTCCTCGAACTTCGCGCCAAGACCTTGCGGGCGATCCGCCGATTTTTTTACGATCGTGACTTCCTGGAAGTGGAGACGCCCCTGCGCATTCCCGCTCCGGCCCTTGAAACGCATATCGATGCCATTCCTGCCGGTGGCGCATACCTGCGTGCCTCGCCCGAACTGCACATGAAGCGGCTGCTGGCTGCCGGTTGCGAACGTATTTTTCAGATTGGCCCCTGTTTCCGGGAGGGCGAACGGGGCGACCGGCATAACCCCGAATTCGCGATGCTCGAATGGTATCGTGCCGACGCGGATTACCTGGCCATCCTCGCGGACGCCAAGTCCCTGATCGCCGCAGTCGCCGAAGACGTTCTGGGTCGCACCTGGCTGCCAAGCCGCGGACGCAAATCCAGGCGGCCGGCAGAGGCGCTTGAAACGCCGCGGATCGAGCTGCTGCCGGTATGGGAAATGTTTACGGTGGCGCAGGCCTTTACTGTCTTTGCGGGCTGGGATCCAGTACCCGCTTTCGACGCTGACCGTTTCGATCTGGACATGGTCAACAAGGTTGAGCCGCGTCTGCCGGCGGAGCATCCCGCAGTCTTGCTGGATTACCCGGTGGCGGCCGCCGCCCTGGCCCGGCGCAAGCCGGGTAATCCACTGCTAGCCGAGCGTTGGGAGCTTTACATCGGCGGCCTGGAACTGGCCAATGCCTTCAGCGAGCTGACCGATCCACAGGAACAGCGCGCGCGCTTCGAAGCCAGCGCCGTCGAACGCCGGGCCATGGGCAAGCCTGTTTATCCGCTGGACGAGGATTTTCTGGCGGCCTTGGAGGAGGGTCTGCCGCCCTCGGCGGGCATCGCGCTGGGCGTGGACCGGCTGGTTATGCTCCTGGCTGGCGCAGAGTCATTGGACCAGGTTTTGCCGTTTCGAGAATCCTGATAATCTCAGTAATTCCAAGAATGATGCAAGATGAATGCCTTTAGACGTAGAGCGGCGATCCAGCTCCCCTCCCTTGAGGGGTTGAGGGTGGGTTTCCCGCCGCCGCGTTTTCGGGCCAAAACACGCGGCGATGGCGCCGCGTCTACGAAGATATTCCGCCGTGTCCAGATTTGATGCTTTGGCATAGGGAATGGTTCGGTAGAGCAGGCTTTATGCCTGCTATCCCAATGCGGGCTGTACTCTTCCGCAGGACTTTTGCAATTAACTCAGTCTGTTTAAGTGTTGTTTAATCAAGCCCCTATTGTTTATGATCTGAGCAAAACGCCAAAGAACCAGAGCATAACAAAGTGCCGCAGATTATTGGTACAGAAGTAGCGCATCAATCTTAACGCTGACGTGATGGCCATAAGAAATGACCTGAACTACGGGATACGTGTTCTTCGCTATCAGCGCATATAAATGTTAAACAACACAGGAGAAATAACATGTTGAACAACAAAGATGCTCAAATTGTACGTGAGTTGGCCCGACGCGTGGTGGAAATAGCGGCCCTGCCGGTGCAGGAGGAGAAACGGGCGCTATGGCGCAAGCTCAACGGGCTCAAGCCGGCGCGGCCCATGGTGATGATCGACCAGGTCTGCTGGAATGAAATGAACATCGGCGACGAATTGACTCTGCGTTGTGAAGGCGTCGAATGCCGCGCGTACGAGGAGCGCTTGCGGCGAATTCTTTTCCAGTGGAAACATTTTCCAGTGGACATGGTGGTGGACTCCCGCGTCTGGGTGCGCATGGCGATTGGCCACACCGATTTCGGAGCACGGATGAAGGAAGAGGTCGCCGTGAGTGATCCGACCAGCGATGTCATGGGGCACAAATACGAGAACCAGCTGCAAACCGAGGCTGAGTTGGAGCACATGCACAATCCGCAAGTCGTATATAACGCCGTCGAAACCGAGCGACGCCTGACCACAGCCCGCGAGCTGTTCGAGGGAGTGATGGAAGTGCGCGCCTGGGGATACGATCCCTACATTTCCTTCTGGGATCCCATCGCGTGCTGGATGAGCGTCGAGGGCGCGCTGTATGCCCTGGTGGATAAACCCGAATTCATGCACCGCTTGCTGGCCCGCATGACAGAGGGCTATATGGGGTTGTATGACCAGCTTGAAGAACAGGGATTGCTGTGCGTCAGCGAGCAGAGCTTGGTGCATTGCACTGGTGCCTATGTTGACGAATTACCGGCGCCGGGCTACAACCCCAAGCGGCCCCGCACCAAGGATCTCTGGATCTTCGGCCTGGCCCAGATGTTGTCCACTGTTTCGCCCGCCATGTTCAAGGAATTCGAGGTGGATTATGTCAGCCGCATCTGCGCACGGTTCGGATTGGTTTATTACGGTTGCTGTGATCCGCTGGACCGGAAGATGAAAGAAGTGCGCATGATCCCCAACGTGCGGAAAGTGTCCATGAGCCCTTGGGTTGACGAGGAGCGTGGCGCGGCCGAGATCGGCCGCGACTACGTTTATTCCCGCAAGCCGAGCCCGGCCATCCTTGCGCCGGACGGTTTCAGCCCGGAAAGAGTCCGGGCCGACCTGATGGCGACCCGCAAAGTATGCGAAAAAAACGGGTGCCCGCTGGAGTACATTCTGAAAGACATCAGCACGGTGCACTACCAGCCCGAGCGTCTCTTCCAGTGGGCCAAGATCGCCATGGAAGTGGTCGGAGGCGCCTGAGAAGAGCTGCAGAGCCTCAGAGGTGAATGGCGCTTACGGTTATTCAGCAGAATCCGTGGGTTAAGACAAGTATTCACCATCGAGTTACGCGGAGGCATGCAGAAGATAAGATGGGAGGAGCTGCCACAGAGACACGCTGTGGGGAATGATGTGTCGGAGTTATCTGGTGTATATCTGACCCCTGCGCCCCTGCGCGAGATAAGGTAGCGCCGGGTTAACCCCGGCGTTTTTAGCCCTCAAGCGTCACAGGCGTAAAGCCTGCGCCACCGTGACCAAGCCTCCTTTAGGCCCCGGCGTCTCTGCGCGAGATAATTCCGTTACCTCCGGTCTTCAGGCAAGAGATCTTTTTAACCGCAAAAGAACGCATAGATCGTAAAGATCAGACTTTTTAATGGAATCAGGATTCATTCAGATTTTTTTAGCGTCATTGGCATGGCATGCTGACGGGTTTGATTAATTCGAGGTCAATATTTCTCCGTCGTTTGGAAGGCTATTGTTCGAGGGTTTGATATCCCCGACCCGTGCTTCGACGCTGAAATAGACGGATGCATATAGGTGAACCACGAAGCTGTCCCAGAGCTCGATCGATTTACGTTTGGGATGACATTCGGCGCGCAGCATGCGCGCCCTCCCAGGTTTGGGATTTTGGGCATGGTTCACAAAAAGGTTGCCCATTTTGTCGTCCTGTATAGGTGTCCAGGTAATTATATTGGGCAATCATGATCTTGTTGCTTATGGTGTTTCAGATAAATAACGTAACAATGCGAGACGAAGTTCTAAGGGAACCCATCCCTACTATGAGCGGATGTTCCTTGGACAGGTGTATATCTATGCACCCGCGAGGAGGTTAGTGGACCAAGTTCATAAGCGAGCCACGTATTAGTGGACCTGTTCCAGGCCTGTTTTTGAATGACATTTTGGGTGATGATTCGGTCGTCCAGTGCGGACATCCGTTCGTTTGGGACTTTGCCCTGGTTTAACTCACTGGTTGATGTGGACCGTTTTTGCAGGCGGAAACCCGTTGAACCAGGTTGAAGAAGCGGCGCTATAGGCGCCGATGTTGTCGGTATAGAGCAGGTCGCCGCGTTCCAGGTTGGCTGGCAACTCCTCGGCCAGCGAAATCACATCCAGTCCGTCACAGGTCGGGCCGAAGACGGTACAAATCTGGGTGGATCCTTTTTTGAACGCTTTCGGGTGGTAGTGGCAGTGGTCGAAGATAATGCCCGAGAACGTGTGGTAAACCCCATCGTCGATGTAATAACAGAGCTTGCCGTCGCGCATGGCCTTGCCGATGATCTTCGAGACTGCGGTGCCGGCCGTGGCCACCATGAAGCGTCCCGGCTCGGCCAGGATCTGGATATCCTTGGGAAAAAGGCGGTTCAGCTCGGAGTTGATTTTTCGAGCCAGTTCGCGGAAGGGCTTGACGCTGGAGTCGTAAGGCACCGGGAACCCGCCCCCGATGTCCAGCAGGTTCATCTTGGTGTAGCCTCGATCCTTGGCTTCCCGGTACACGCCGGCGGCCAGGTTAATGGCCTGCACGAAATTCTCGAAGTTAGTGGTTTGGCTGCCGACATGGAAACTCAGGCCTTCCACGACCAGCCCGGCTTTGTCGGCTTCGAGAATCAGATTCACGGCTTCGCCGGAGTCCGCCCCGAATTTCGAAGACAGCTCAACCATGGCGCCGGTATTGGCGACCTTCAGACGCAGGACCAGTCCCGAATGCGGGGCATATTGTTTAATTTTCCTGATTTCCTCGGAGTTGTCGAATACTACCAGGGCCTTGTATTGATCGAGCGCCTGCAGGGTTTCGTCGGCCTTGATGGGGTGGGCATAGATAATTTTGTCCCAGATCCATTCCTGGCGTTGTTTGGCCGGCAGGTGCTTGATGTACTCGTGCACGATCATGAATTCCGGCATTGAGGCCACGTCAAAGCTTGCACCGGCTTCATAAAGAGTCTTGACGATGGCGGGATCCGGATTGGATTTGACCGCGAAGTAGGCCTGGATGCGCGGCAGGTGTTTCTTGAACGTGGCGTAATTCCGGCGCAACATATCATGGTCTACCACAAAAAGAGGCGTGCCGTGTTGCCCGGCCAATTGTTGTAATTTTTTCAACGGGGCCATATTATCTCCTCACTGTTTTGATTGGCCGGCGGCTTCGTTTGCGCGGATGGTTTTCACGGCGCGGGCCCCGGTGCGGACGGCCATCCCCGCGCAACTGTGCAAAGCCAAGCAGGCCGGGATGGCTATGCCAAGATATAGCTTTGTGTTCATGGATGGTGTGTGCCCTGTTCCGAGTGCTCGTTCAGTTGCATCTTTGCTTGAATGCTGCGCGTTCGTCAAGCAGGAATGTCGGGATGGTTGATTGGCGCATTAAGCTCAATATGAGAACCCACCCCTATCCCCTCCAAGGAGGGGAAGTGGATTGGCTTGTGATGGATTATCCCCTCCCTGGAGGGGCGAGGGGTGGGTTCTTTGATTTTCTGAAGATAATTAGCCCCCATTCGAAAAGCCTTTTAACCGCGGATTACGCCGATAACGCAGATAAAGGAGTCAGTTGTAAAAGTCCCCGAGAAGACGGCCACGAGGGACCGTGGCCCTCCAATATCGAAGGACAACCGCCAATTTTGGCGGTGGCGTGACATGCTCAATCGCGTTCGTAGAATTTTTACAATTAACTCTTTTGCATATATTTTACGATGATTTCATTCCGGTGGTCGCGGAGCCGGCGCTGTGCTAGGGTGGGGTGCATGGCGGGCGCCCGGCAAGCTTACTCCTGAAAATGTCACCAATTTAGGAAACAACTTCAGACTTCCTGATCAGCGCTTAAAGAAGCGCGAATCAGAGATTTGATCAACAGCCTGTACCATAACAGGTTGCGACAAGCTTGCAGCTCCCGCCGCCACTCATCGTCTATTTGTCTTTCCGGAAAATGATTTGGCACTTTTTT
>CAZALU010000102.1:0-10011 GCA_964486075.1 uncultured Verrucomicrobiota bacterium | reverse complement strand
ATTTTGTGCTTGCCCCCGCCAATACTCAAATGTGAGGATGAATTGGAACCGCTGCGCCATGCAGCGCCGTCTTGCCTTGATTAAGGATTAACGATAGATTGTCGTTTGCATGTTCGGAATTGATCCGTATTCCATCCGGACGACAGATTGAGCCGCGTGGAAGGGCCGAGCAAGGGGCTCTAAATAGAAACGCTTTGAGGTTAGGTTCGGAAAAATCATAAATGTAGTACCTGGATATTGCACGATAATCGTGCAACGTGGTTAATCCCGTTTGGCCGCGTTTTACGCGGCCATCATCGCGTGACCGCGTTGGCACGTGGAACGTGACTCACGTGGCGGCCCGGTTGAATTTCGCGCCGGCTCGGCGCAAAATTAAGGTTGTAAGTAGAAACGCTTGGAAGGTGGGTGCGAACAATAATGAATGTAGTAGGGGTGGCCTTATGACAAAACTGGCGATCAACGGCGGCAAGAAATCGATATCGGATGGACTAATCAAGAACTGGCCTCCGATCGACGAGATTGACCGGCGCTACGTGATGAATTCTCTGCAAAGTGGAGTGCATACCTTCGGGCCGAATTGTTCGGAATTCGAAAAGGAATATTCGGCTTGGAACGGAAATAAATATGCCATCACTGCCAACAGCGGCACCGCCGCCCTGCACATGGCCGTGGCGGCCTGCGGCGTGGGCGCCGGCGACCATGTGCTGGTCCCCGCGTACTCCTGGTCCTCCAGTGCGACCTGCGTCATCCACCACAACGCCATCCCCGTGTTCGTGGATATCGATTTCGACACAATGAACATAGACGTCAATAAAATCGAAAAGGCGATTACTCCGCGCACCAAGGCCATCATCGTGGTGCATCTCCATGGCCTGGCAGTGAACATGAAAAAGGTCATGGCCGTAGCACGCAAACATAAATTAAAAGTGATCGAGGACGCTTGCCAAGCGCACGGCGCCCTGTTTCAAGGCCGCAAGGTCGGGTTGTGGGGCGATTGCGCCGCCTTTAGCTTCAACCAGAACAAGAGCCTGTGTTCGGGAGAGGGCGGCATGTTTGTCAGCGATAACGAGGATATTTATCAACGTGCCCGGCAGATTTGGTCGTTCGGAGAAACCCGCACTCCTGTCGAATCGCGTGATTACCATGCCTACGCTTTGGGCTGGATGTACCGCAATAACGAGCTTTCCGCGGCCTTTGGTCGTGCCCAACTTACCAAGTTGAATGGCTATCTTAAGACTCAATGCGCCAACGCCAAGGTATTGCTGAAGGGGTTGCGCGGCATCAAAGGGCTGATTCTACCGGTGGAGCCGGCCGGGTACGCGCATAACTGGTACAACTTTACAATTCGTCTCGCTCCGCGAGTCTTAGGCTGGCGCGGAGAGCCCGGCCTGTTCCGGGATGCCGTTATGAGAGCAGTGCAAGCCGAAGGGGCGCCGGTCGGCGTCTGGCAACATTTCATTCTGCCGGCCATGACCGTGTTCCGCGCCAAAAACGCTTACGGCAAAGGCTGTCCTTGGACCTGTCGGCATGGGCTAAAAGTGGACTATGATCCGTACTCCTATCCGGTTGCCCAGCGCCATTGTGATAATCACTTTGGCATGACAACCCCTTTGCGCGCGCCGAACGGCCCCAAGGTTGCCACGTCCGTAGCCGAGGCGTTCCGCAAGGTGTTTGAAAATATAGGACAGCTGGACGTAGAGAAGAAGTGAAAACCCTTTGGATATAAACTCGTTTTCAGGAGGGAGCAGCACAATGTTAAAAGCCGGGTTTGCGGAAGTGGATATTACGCCAGCGGTGGGAACGGAGAAAATAGGCTGGCTGAAACAGCTTGTGTCGGAACAAGTTCTCGATCCTTTGTTCGCGCGAGTCGCGGTGTTCGAAACTGAAACCGAACGCGTGGCGTTCATCCAGGTTGACACTCTTTCAATCCGCTGGACGCATGTGAACGATATTCGGCATCGGATCCAGCAGTCCTGTGGATTTTCCGGCGCGCACATTATGGTAGCGGCCACCCACAATCATGCCGGCCCTGCCGTGGCCTGCCTGGGCGACGTCCGTAGGGACGAAGCCTGCATCGAGGCACTGACCGTGAAACTGGTCTGTGCCTTTCAGGACGCGTGGGAACGCCGCCAAGCGGCGGAGATCGGGTTCGGGCATGGTTATGAATGGTCCATATCCCGGAATCGCCGAGTGGTCATGCGGGATGGCACCGTCCGGACCCATGGAACATTTGCAGACAAGCAATCGCTGTATATTGAAGGGCCGGTGGATCCCGAGGTGGCTGTCATTGCGGTGCGGGATAAACAAGGTGGGTTGATGGGATGCCTGGTTAATTTCGCCTGCCATCCGACTCATAAGGGTGACAGTCTCGCCTTTTCGGCGGGTTATCCCGGTGTGCTGGCTGAGGCAATGAAGCGCCACGCCTGTCCGGTGACCCTGTTCCTGAACGGCGCGTGCGGCAATGTTCACGACGCGGATCCAAGGACCGGAAAAGGAACGCCGCGGCAGCAGATCGGGGAACGGCTGGCGGCGGACGTCACGGGCGTTTTACAAGGCATGAAATTTCAGCAATCGGTCTGGCTCGGATGCCGGTCGGCCACGATCGATCTTCCATTTCGTGCAATTACGGATTCTGAAATTAGCGGGACAGTTCATGGCGCCCAGCGTTTTGTGGATCCGGCCATCTACGAGCGGGGTATGCCGGCCCTCTTAGCCAAGATCAAGAAGGAAGGCATGCAGAAGGCGGAAGTCCAAGTGATCCGGGTAGGCGATTTCGCGCTGGCAGCCATCCCGGCCGAATATTTTGTGGAGTATGGCCTGCGCATTAAGCAGGAATCTTATCCCATGCACGCGCTGGTGGTGGGGCAGGCCAACGGCATGATCGGCTACGTGCCTACAAGGGAGGCCTTCCGGCGCGGCGGATACGAAACCACATTTGCCGGATCGAGCCGCCTGGCGCCGGAAGCGGGCGACCTGCTGGCCGACACCGCCATTGGATTGGTAAAAAAATCATGACCGGACGCGAACGCTTGAATGCCGTTTTGCACCGCCAGGCCCCCGATCGGCTGGCCTGGACAACCCTCGTTGACGGGGCCACGCTGGGCGGGCTGCCCGAAGCGCTACGAGGTATGGGTGTGCTGGAATTCTACCGGCATATCGGGTGCGATATTTTTAACCTCAATAACTGGGGTTTGCCGCACGATTTCCAATCACCCCGTCATCAATGGGGCGCAGATGTGACTGTCGCGGCGCGACAGGAAGATGGGAACCACGTCTGGGAATGGCGAACGTCCCGAGGAACATTAGCCGGCATTACGCATGCCAACGGACATCCGTTGAAATATCCAGTGGATTCTCTGGAGGCGATCCGGATTTACCGTGAAATGTGGGAAAACGCGTGTTTCACGGCAGTGGATGACCGCCCGGCCTTTGACGCTCTCAACCGTCTGATCGGCGATGACGGGATCGTCACGCGCTTCTGGGGGCCCTCGACCATTCCGCGCCTGTTGGAAAACGACATGGGCGCTATGAATTTTTACTATCTACTCAACGATCACCCGCAGGACATGGTCGCTTTGATTAAGGTTATTCACGAGAAGGAACTCCAAGCCTTTGACTGCCTGAGCAAGGGCCCCTGCGACGTGGCGATTCTCTGCGAAAATACCAGCACCTATTACATCAGCCCGGATGTCTATCGGCGCTTCAACGGGCCGCATGTGAAAGATTTTGTGGATGCCATGCACTCCGCCGGCAAGGTGGCGTTGATTCATATGTGCGGCCATGTCCTCGATTTGTTGCCACAGATCAAGCAGACCGGTCTGGATGGTATTCACGCCCTGACCCCGCCGCCGACCGGCAACACGCCGTGGGAAACGGCGCTGGATGTTTGTGGGGACGACCTGATTATCATTGGCGCGCTGGACCCTACGGTCTTCATCAATGCGCCGCTGGAAGGGATTGCGGAAGCGCTGGATGCCCTGTACACCCCCCGCTTGCGCCGCGCTAATTTTGTGCTGAGCCCCTTTGCCGATGGCATAGCCGTGCCCCTGGACCGATTCCAGGCAGTCGCCCGCTGGATGGAACGGTAATGTTCACTGTAAGAGAAATTCTGCGCTTAAATACCAATGCGGGCTGACGCCCACAACCCGTCAGATGCCGGACGTTCCGCCCAAAAAGAACTTTTCCGCCTGTGCGGATCAGGATGGGCTGAACCACTGATTACACCTGCCCGCAGTGCTATCCGTCAGCCGACGGATTGCAGGCGGGCCGATTTCACTGATCAGATAACAGAATATTCATATATTCCTCTATCCGTGCTATCCGTGTCATCCGCGGTAAATCTCTGGTCTTTCTCTGTGGTTAATTTTCTTATTCTTCTTGGCAGTTCCGCGTGGATGAGGTACTAAAGCTCACTGAGATTAAGCTCGCTTGAAATTGAGAAGGTGCTATAATCTAATTAAAAGTTTTTGAATAAGATGAAGCACAATCAATTCAGTAGGATTTTGCCATATGCAATCTGGATATGGCTGATGCTGTGCGCACTGCCCTGGCGCGGATTGGCGGCGGAGTATTACGTTACGCCGGAAGGCGCGGGGGACTATGGCGGCACAAACTGGGACAACGCCTTCAGTAACGTGCAGGAGGCGGCGACCCTGGCCACAAATGTCATTGATGTGATTTACCTCCAGCAGGGCATCTATTCTAACGCCGCGCAGATAGTGATTTCCAACGCGGCGGGCGTGATCTTCCAGGGCGGATGCAACGGCTTATTGGGGGGTAGTTCCAACGGCTACTCCGGTACCAACAGCATACTGACCAAGACCGGCGGCGTGATGCGGATTTTCTATGCTACCAATTCCGTGATCAATATGTCGGGCCTTACGATCAGCGGCGGATTTTTCGCCAACGGCGGATACGGCGCGGGGCTGTACTTGGCGGGCGGTAGCGCTACGCTCTCCAATTGTGTGGTGACAAGTAATACCATCTTAACAGGTGTAGACGCCTCCACCGACCACAACTACGGGGCGGGTGTTTACGCCATGAACACGGCCTTGGAACTGGTGGATTGCGTTCTGTCCAGTAACGGGCTCAGCTCGAGCAGGGGCGTCGCGAACGGCGGTGCGATCTGGCATGGCAACAGTTCTCTGACGCTGAACCGCTGCCGATTCATTGGCAACCGGGCGACGGCCGGGTATGTTGCGAGCTGTTCCGGAGGCGCGCTCTGCGCCAGCGCCTCGACGGTGCTTATTAGCGGCAGCGATATTGAAACTTGCTACGCCAGTGGAGGAGGGTACGGTACTTTAGGCGGCGGGGTGTACCTTTCCGGCGGTACGTGTGCCATGAACCAATGCGTGTTCTCCAATGTCTATGCGACGGGCAGTGGTAAAGTTTTTGGCGGCGCGGTCTATGCGTCCGGCGTCAGTCCTCTGACTATGGGCGGATGCGCGTTTAGCAACTGCCACGCTTCTGATAACTCTTCCGTGTTATACCTGACCGGGGTCACCGGCGCCATGAATGGCTGTGTCATGGACGCCTACGGGCGGTCCGGCAATGCCAAGGCGGTATGGCTGCTCGGTGGCTCGCTGGTGGCCGCGAGCAACCTGGTGGTGCGAAACACCCCCGGTTCCGGCATCTACGTCGGCGCTTCCATTTTCGCCGCGCGGGACAGCATCTTCGAAGCCGGCGGACAAGGGGTCTATCATTCGGGTGGGACTCTGGCCTTGACCAACTGCCTGGTCGCTGCGTCATGGGGTGATGGCATCTATACCGGCGCCGGCACTGCTACCGTGGTGAACTGCACGCTGGCGGATAATGCGGGCTGGGGTTATAATTTTGCCGGCGGTACCGGTGCCGTGCTGAATAGCATCGCCTGGAATAACCTCTCCGGAGGAATCATGAGCAACGGTCTTTTGCCGGTGAACTACAGCTGTTCCCAGAACATGCCGACGGGTGCGAACAACATCACGAACAACCCGTTGTTCATCTACGACTACCATCTCTCGGCGGCAGGCTTGCCCGGCCAGGCGCTTGACAGCCCGTGCGTGAACAGCGGTTTTGGGGATCCCACAGGCTACGGGCTGGAAACGCGGACGACGCGGACGGATGGATCGAACGACTCGGTGGTCGTTGACATGGGGTACCACTATCCTAACGGCGTTGCCACGAACCTGATCCCCACCTCCACGGTGTATTATGTCAATGCAGGCGCCGGGTTGGACGCCAACGATGGCTTGAGTTACGAAACGGCGTTCAAGACGCTGACCAACGCATTGGCGAAAATTGCGCAATACGGAACGATTTATGTGGCGGCTGGGACGTACGGCGTGGTCTCGGAGGCTTTCCCGCTGACGGTGTGCCGCCCGCACCTGGCGTTGATCGGCACGAACCGGGCCACGACGGTGGTTGACGCGGGAGCGAGTGCTTCGATCCTGAGTGCTCCGAACAAAGGGACCCTGAGTATCGGCGGGATGAGTTTTGTCAACGGTCGGATCGGCAACGGCAGAGGAGGCGGGTTGTATCTGCCCGGGTGTAACCTGACGATGTCCGACAGCCTGATCGGAAGTTGCAGCATCGCCAACGGCGGATACGGCGCGGGGCTGTACTTGGCGGGCGGTAGCGCTACGCTCTCCAATTGTGTGGTGACAAGTAATACCATCTTAACAGGTGTAGACGCCTCCACCGACCACAACTACGGGGCGGGTGTTTACGCCATGAACACGGCCTTGGAACTGGTGGATTGCGTTCTGTCCAGTAACGGGCTCAGCTCGAGCAGGGGCGTCGCGAACGGCGGTGCGATCTGGCATGGCAACAGTTCTCTGACGCTGAACCGCTGCCGATTCATTGGCAACCGGGCGACGGCCGGGTATGTTGCGAGCTGTTCCGGAGGCGCGCTCTGCGCCAGCGCCTCGACGGTGCTTATTAGCGGCAGCGATATTGAAACTTGCTACGCCAGTGGAGGAGGGTACGGTACTTTAGGCGGCGGGGTGTACCTTTCCGGCGGTACGTGTGCCATGAACCAATGCGTGTTCTCCAATGTCTATGCGACGGGCAGTGGTAAAGTTTTTGGCGGCGCGGTCTATGCGTCCGGCGTCAGTCCTCTGACTATGGGCGGATGCGCGTTTAGCAACTGCCACGCTTCTGATAACTCTTCCGTGTTATACCTGACCGGGGTCACCGGCGCCATGAATGGCTGTGTCATGGACGCCTACGGGCGGTCCGGCAATGCCAAGGCGGTATGGCTGCTCGGTGGCTCGCTGGTGGCCGCGAGCAACCTGGTGGTGCGAAACACCCCCGGTTCCGGCATCTACGTCGGCGCTTCCATTTTCGCCGCGCGGGACAGCATCTTCGAAGCCGGCGGACAAGGGGTCTATCATTCGGGTGGGACTCTGGCCTTGACCAACTGCCTGGTCATGAAGAACGCGAGCAACGGGGTTTGGGTTGCAAGCGGAACGGCGACGGTGGTGAATTGCACGATTGCGACCAATGCGGGGTGGGGAATCACCAACGCCGGTGTGCTCACAGTCAAGAACTCGATTGTCTGGGACAATGACTTAGGCGGCATCGCGACCAACGCCGCGACTGCGGTCACCTATACGGATTCGCAGGAGCTGCATGCCGGACCCGGCAACTTTAGTCAGGGTCCGCTGTTTGTTGATCCGGTGGCCGAAGATTATCACGTTATGAGCCTGGCCGGATCCTGGCATGGCGGGGTGTGGATGAACGATGCGCAGATGAGTCCGTGCATTGACGCCGGGGAGCCGGCGCCGGGATCGGCTTACAACCTTGAACCCAAGCCCAACGGCGGACGCGTCAACATGGGCGCTTATGGCAACACTGTTCAGGCTTCGCTCTCGTCCCGAGGCACGGTCATTGCGATCTGGTAATGATTAAACGCGCTGCATGAAAAATAAAACGAGGACTACGAGCTGTTTGCCGCGTCACGTGGCCTAATAAAGGATCCCCCATGCAATACAAAACCAACTGGCCGGAGGCGCAGGAACGTTGGAGAGCGCTATGGGAGAGGCGTTGTCTGGACCGACCCTGCATGACCGTCACTACGCCCAACGGCGTGCCGCGAGAGTGGCCCAGGCCGGAATCCGGCGAGCAGTTGTGGCTCGATCCCGATTTCTTCACCCGTTCGCTCCGGGTCGAATTCAAGACCACATACTATGGCGGCGAGTCGTTTCCCTCCCGTTTCATCCAGGCCTGCTGGGTGATCAACACGTATGGCGCCACGCCGCATTTTCCGATGGATACCATCTGGTTCGAGCCCCGGGCTGTGGATTGGGACGCACCGCCATCGTTCGTCATCGACTGGGACAGCCCCTGGTTCAAGAAAGTATTTGCCATGTACGATGCGGTTTTGAATGAAGCCGGCTACGACAACTTCCTGGCTGGGGGCATGGGCAGCATGCCGGCCGGCGACATGCTGACGTTCGTGCTTGGCACCGAGCAGGTCCTGTTGGGCATGGCCGAACATCCCGATTGGATCAGCGCAGCCATTCACCAGCTCGCCGCCAACTGGGTGACCTTTAAAAACCATTTTAGCAAACTGGCGCAGGCGCGGCATGCCTACTGGTATGGCAACGCCGGGTGGATGCCTTTCTGGGCGCCGGAGCCGTTTGTATCCATCCAGTCGGATCTGTCCTGCATGATTTCGCCGGAGATGTTCGAGCGCTTCGTCATGCCGGAATTGGACCTAGCCGGCCGGGAGTTCGGGCACGTCTGGTACCACCTCGACGGGCAGTCGGCCTTCCAGCACCGGGACCGTCTGTTATCGCTTCCCTATCTCAAGGTGATGCAGTTCGAACCCATGGCGGGCACGCCGCCCAACGGTCCGGCTCACCTGGATCTATACCGGCGGATCCAGGCGGCGGGAAAAATTGTCCATATCGGCTTGCCGAAAGAAAACGTCGAACCGCTGATCAAGGCACTGGATCCGGCCCTCTTGTGCCTCGATACCCATTGTGCGAGCATCCGGGAGGCCGATGAATTGCTGGCGGCAGCCTGCCGCTGGACGAAGGCGCGGTGATAGCAACGAAAGGACTGGTCATGAAGCTTTCCGTGATGTCCTATACCCTGTCGCGCGTGCAGGATTTCGATCTTGGGCGCATGTGCGAGTTGGCCAACGAATTAAAAATCGACGGCATCGACATGGTCACTACCTACGGTAAAAAGCCGTGGGAAATTCGGCAGCTCTTGGACGGGTACGGGCTGAAAACAGTTTGCCACACTTTTTTTGCCGATCTCATTTTCCCGAATAGCGCCGGACGCCAAGCGGGCGTGGACGGCATCAGGCAGGGCATCGAGGCCGCTGTGATCATGGGCACGGACAAGGTTATGATCCCCACGCCCGGAAAAGAGGGGGTGCCACGCGACCTGGCCCGGCGTTACATTATCCGCGGTCTGCAGGAAGCATTTGCTCTGGCGCGCCAGGCGGGTGTGACGCTTACGCTGGAGAATTTTCCCGGGGCCAACAGCCCGTTCGTAATTTCCTCCGACATGCTGGAGGCGGTTCGTGAAGTGCCGGGACTCAAGCTCACGTTTGACAACGGCAATGTCCTATTGGGCGGCGAGGATCCGGCTGCGTCGTTCGAGCGCTGCGCTCCGCATGTGCTTCATGTTCACTTCAAGGACTGGGAACGCGTCGCGCGCGGACAGGGAATGGAAGGGCTGGACGGCCGCCGGCACCAGGCCGCGCTGATCGGTGAGGGGGCCGTAGATCAAAAGGCCTGTCTGATCGCCATGCAGCAGGCGGGTTATGCCGGCTACATCAACATCGAATACGAAGGAAATAAATACGCTCCGGCGGAAGCCACCCGGCGCGCTGCAGCCTGCCTGCGCAGGCTGATGGGGGAAATTACACAGTAGAAGCGGCGCCCCTAGTCGCTTTCCGTCTTAGTATCTGCCTAAGGCGGGCTAAGGCCCGCAACCCAAGCTCAGACTGCCTGATCCGGGCGGAAAATAAGCTGGCACCTTTTAGCGGTTTAGACAAGCGCATAGATCATCCGC
>CAZALU010000101.1:9268-10078 GCA_964486075.1 uncultured Verrucomicrobiota bacterium | reverse complement strand
GGTTTACCCTTGCGTCCGGAAAACGGAAAGACGCAGGCGTAAAGCCTGCGCTACCGGAGGGGAAAGGACGCATTCAGTAGCGCAAGGTTTACCCTTGCGTCCGGGAGGAGGAAAGACGCAGGCGTAAAGCCTGCGCTACCGGAGGAGGAAGGACGCAGGCGGTAGCGCAAGGTTTATCCTTGCGTCCGTGGAAAGAAGGACGCAGGCGTAAAGCCTGCGCTACCGAAATAGGAAGGTCATGCGATGGCGGCACAAACGGCGGAACGAGAATATCGCGGGTATCGGCGATGCTCGCGTATCGATTATGCCGATAGCGCTGCTGCATTTGAGGTAACAATTTGTGTTAAGCCGCGCAGGGCGGTGTTTATTTCGGCGGATAGGAATAATATGTTGATTGCGCAATTGCAACGGATTCAGGATGAAGGTGCATGGGGAGTTTATGCGTACTCCGTTATGCCAGACCACGTGCATTTGATCGCCAATCCTGGGCCGAAAGGCTTAGCCTATGCCGTGCGTTTATTCAAAGGTCGGATCGCGGCTTGGTGGCGGCGCTCTGGCGACGGTCAACCCCTCTGGCAAACCAGTTTCTTTGATCATCGCATCCGATCATGGGAGGGATTTCAGGATAAGTGTGAATATGTATTTCAGAATCCGGTTCGCGCGGGATTGATTGCGCATGCCAAGGATTACCTATGCTCGGGCAGTCTGGCAAGGCGGTAGCGCAAGGTTTATCCTTGCGTCCGGGAGGAGGAAAGACGCAGGCGTAAAGCCTGCGCTACCGGGAGAGGAAAGACGCAGGCGTAAAGCCTG
>CAZALU010000101.1:6517-9168 GCA_964486075.1 uncultured Verrucomicrobiota bacterium | reverse complement strand
TACCGGGGAGGAAGGACGCAGGCAGTAGCGCAAGGTTTACCCTTGCGTCCGGGAGGAGGAAAAACGCAGGCGTAAAGCCTGCGCTACCGGGAGAGGAAAGACGCAGGCGTAAAGCCTGCGCTACCGGGGAGGAAGGACGCAGGCAGTAGCGCAAGGTTTACCCTTGCGTCCGGGAGAGGAAGGACGCAGGCGTAAAGCCTGCGCTACCGGAGAGGAAAGACGCAGGCGTAAAGCCTGCGCTACCGGAGGAGGAAAGACGCAGACAGTAGCGCAAGGTTTACCCTTGCGTCCGGGAGAGGAAAGACGCAGGCGTAAAGCCTGCGCTACCTGTCGAGACGTTATGAAAAGATCCTTAAAAACACTCAAATCCGACATCGGCATCGTGCTGTGCGACTGCGGCGGCACTCTGGCTGAGCGTCTGGACTTTGCCGGCCTGCGCAAGTCGCTGGCCGACCGGGAGGGTGTTGCCGGCGTGCAACTGTGCTCTGGATGCTGTCGGCCCGGCGAGGCCACGCGGGTGATCCGGGCCTTGGCGGCCCAGGGGAGCCGCCGGATCGTTGTCGGCGCCTGCCCGCGGGAGGTCTATGAATCCGCCCTGGTGGAGGCTATGTCAAAAGTGCGCCTGAACCCGGGCTTGGCGGTTGAGGCGAATATCCGGGAACATTGCGCCTGGGTGCATGCGGACAAGGCCGTGGCGACAGCCAAGGCGTTGGACCTGCTGGCTGCCGCTGTTCGGAATGTGGCGCTCGCCGAAGCTGTGACCGTAGCCCATCGGAAAATTCTTTGTAACGCGCTGATTCTGGGCGGTGGCTCGGCTGGTATGCAGGCGGCGTTGTCTCTTTCAAGCTTGGGCCATGCCGTGACGTTGGTGACACGGAGCGACGCGCTGGGCGGATGCGCCGAAAAATTCCCGGATTTCTTCGGGTACCTGGCCGATGATGCCGCCGGGGCGGCGGCTCTTCTTAAACAGGATCTGGATTCAATCCGCGCCCGAATTAAAGCGGATAAACGCATTCGTTGGATTGCCGGCTCTGTACTGCAATCGGTGAGCGGGGAGGTTGGCCGTTTTGCGGTGACGCTGAGTGCGCAGACTAGATCAGAGACGATCAAGGCGGGAGCGATCGTTTTGGCGGTCGGGTCTTTGGCTGAGTTTCCATTGGCCCATGCTTCGTCCAGCGCGGCAGCCTCTCAGCCTGAGCCAGCCAAAGGATCTCATTCCGTTCGGAATGATAGAATGCAAACGGGTGATGCGCCGCATGGCGCCGGACAAGACGGAGCGAGCCGGATTTGGAGCCTGGCGGATCTGGCGGAGACCATGCGCCAAGGCGCTGGATTACCGCGTAGCGTGGCGATCATTCTCGATCTTAACGGAGAGCAGGGGCGGGCGGTTAATGCCTTGGCGCTTTCGGCGGCCGAACAATTGGCGGCTATGCGGCGCCGCCGCGTTGTCTTGTATTGCCGCCATGTTCGGGTGGCGGCTTGGGGTTTGGAGAACTTGTATCGCCGGGTCCGTGCGGCCGGCGTGCCTATCTTCCGCTATGAACAGCCGCCGGTCTTCGCCGAGGATCAACGCGGGGTTACGATTTGCGCGCTGGACCCGCAATCCGGTGCCAGGATTGAAGAGCTGTTTGAAGCCGTGGTCATGGCGCATGCGTGCCCGCAGAATCAGGGCGATCGCCCGGCGCTTCCGCGGACCCTGCGCCGCGGACCCGCGGACGCTTGGCAGGCCGATAATATATGGTTATTATCGTCGAAATCCAATCAACCCGGCATTTATGTCGTCGGCGCCGCGCGCGGCAACAGCGAATTGCGCGAGGCTCGCAATGACGCCACTGCCGCCGCCGGCGCTATTCATCAATTATTGGGAATAGGACAGGCGCTCGTCCGATCGGACGCTCCGGTTGTGGATGCTGAAAAATGCGTGCTGTGCCTGACCTGTCTGCGCTCGTGTCCGCATGGCGCGATCGAGGTGGATAATAATAAAAAGGCAGCGGCTATGTCCGCCATTGCGTGTCAGCGTTGCGGGCTGTGCGCCACGCTCTGTCCGGCGCGCGCCATCCGCCTGCCGTGGTGCTCTGACGAGCAGCTGGACGCGGCGTTGACAGTGGGGCCGACGGTCACAGTGTTTGCCTGTGAGAATTCGGCCTGGCCGGCCGCGAATGCGGCGGGGGCGCAGCGGCTCGGCTACGGAGCCGAGGTGCGCCTGGTGCGGGTGCCGTGCGCCGGGCGGGTGGATGAGCGGCAGGTGCTGGGTGCGCTTGAACGTGGCGCGGCACGCGTGTTGATCCTGGGCTGTCACCGCGAAGCCTGCCGTTATCTGCTGGGCGCCGACCACGCCGCCAAACGCGTGGAACGTCTCAAGGCGGTTCTGGCTAAAGCCGGCCTGGACCCGGCGCGGGTCGGGGTGGGGAGCCTGGCGGAATTCGAGACCGGGCGATTTTTGGAGTTTGTGAAAGGATGAAGATTGTTTAGCCGCTGATTAAACACGGATGGAGAGGTAGCTGGAGGGATGGGGAGTTTTAGCCACGGATTACACACGGATAGAGATGAAGCTGGAGGGATGGGGAGTTTTAGCCACGGATTGAACACGGATTGAACACGGATAGAGATGAAGCTGGAGGGATGGGGAGTTTTAGCCACGGATTGAACAC
>CAZALU010000101.1:0-6417 GCA_964486075.1 uncultured Verrucomicrobiota bacterium | reverse complement strand
GGAGTTTTAGCCACGGATTGAACACGGATTGAACACGGATGGAGAGGTAGCTGGAGGGATGGGGAGTTTTAGCCACGGATTACACACGGATAGAGATGAAGCTGGAGGGATGGGGAGTTTTAGCCACGGATTGAACACGGATTGAACACGGATGGAGAGGTAGCTGGAAGGATGGGGAGTTTTAGCCACGGATTACACACGGATCATATATGAATTTAGAGGCGCAGGATATTACGGGAAAGATAATTGGAGCGGCATTTGAGGTGCATCGGGCACTGGGGTATGGTTTTTTGGAAAAGGTTTATCAGAAAGCATTACACGTTGAGTTGCAAAGGATGGGATTGCGCGTGGAAATGGAACATCCCATTCATGTTCGTTACAAAACCGTAGTCGTTGGTGATTATGCGGCCGATCTGTTTGTTGAAAATAAAGTTATGGTGGAAATAAAAGTTGCCAAAGAATATAATCGGCAGGATGAACCGCAATTGCTCAACGAGTTGAAAGGAACTGGCATTAAAGTTGGGCTGTTAATAAACTTTGGCCGGACCAAGGTTGAATTTAAGCGCATGGTCTTTTAAACAAACATCCGTGTTGAATCTGTGTTTCATCCGTGGCTGATATGAATTTGGAAGGATAGGGGAGGTCGGTGGCCACTGATTAAACGCGGGTGGCACACGGATAGTGCGTGATGTGAGCAGAACAGGATTGGAATTTTAACCACAGATGAAACACGGATAGCGGATAATTTGATCTAACAGGAAATTGTTATTTGTAGGGCCTGATCTTGTGTTGGGCCGTCCATGATGGATTATTACTTGATAGATAATGAGGGGGTGTTTCAAGCATATATCAGTGTTCAATCTGTGTTTCATCCGTGGCAAAAAACAGGAAATAATTATGACGGCCAAAATCATTGACGGCAAGCAGGTGGCGGAGGATATTCGTGCTGAACTGAAATCTCAGGTCGCGCAGTTGAAAGAGCGCGGCGTGGTGCCCGGGCTGGGCGTAATCCTGGTCGGCGAAGACCCAGCCTCCAAATCGTATGTTTCGGCCAAGGAAAAGGCCTGCGCAGAGACCGGCCTTTTTTCGGACGATAACCGCATGCCGGCTACGACTACCCAGGCCGAGCTGATGGCCCGGGTGCAGCAGCTGAACGCGGATCCCCGGATCCACGGCATCCTGGTGCAATTGCCGTTGCCCAAGCATTTGAACGAAGCCGAGGTCCTGCTGGCGATCGATCCGGCCAAGGACGTGGACGGTTTCCACCCCGTGAACGTGGGGCGCATGGTCCTGGGCCAGAAGGCGTACCTGCCCTGCACTCCCCACGGGGTGCTCCAGTTGCTGGCGCGCAGCGGCGTCAAGCTCAAGGGATTACACGTGGTCATCGTGGGACGCAGCAACATCGTGGGTAAGCCGTTGGCGAATATGCTGGCGCAGAAAAACGATGCCGCCAATGCGACTGTGACGCTTTGTCATACCGGCACGAAGGATATCGGCTATTTTACCCGGCAGGCGGATGTCATCGTGGCCGCCGCCGGCCGGCCGAACACGATCACCGCGGACATGGTCAAGCCCGGCGCGGTGGTGATAGATGTCGGCGTCAACCGGATCAACGATCCGTCCAAGAAAAGCGGGTTCCGGCTGGTGGGCGACGTGGATTTCGAGGCGGTCAAGGAGCAGGCCAGCCTGATTACGCCGGTGCCCGGCGGGGTGGGTCCGATGACCATCACCATGCTGTTGTTCAACACCGTCGAATCCGCAAAACGGACATTACGTTAGCACCTGATCAATCAGGAACGGCGAAGAAAAACAATAAATTTTACCACGGATTACACTGATTTCACTGATAGGGAATATACGTCTGATGAAAGAGTTGATTCATGAGGAATTAAGCAAGGTTATTATCGGCGCGGCCATGGTTGTTTTAAACGAGCTGAAGCCGGGATTGGATGAAAAGCTCTATGAAAACGCCCTTGTGATCGAGCTGGGTGATCGCGGTCATACGGTGGATCAGCAGAGGCTATTCAAGGTCGCGTATAAGGGGAAAGAAATCGGAACGTTGCTTCCTGACCTGATCGTTGACAACATGGTCATCGTGGATCCCAAGGTAGTGTCCGCGTTCAACGAGACTCACCTGGCTCAAATGACCGGTTATCTTGCGATCACGGGATTGCGTCTGGCTCTATTGCTGAATTTTAAGAAGGCTAAACTTGAATGGAAACGGGTTGTGAGATAATCAATGGATTAATTTACAGGTGGCGTGGCGCGGCATAGCCGCAACAAAGAAAAGAGAAGACAACCACGGATTACACTGATTTTACTGATGAGAACCCGCTTAATGATTGAAAGAATGAGGGGTTGAACGGTTTAGTCTTGATCGAAAAGGTAATCGAAAAATCTTTTAATTATTTTAATCCGTGTAATCAGTGTAATCCGTGGTAAGAAATCCGAGGTTGAATAATGATCGTTGCCGAACAGAAACCGATTGACGAGATCAAGGGCTACCTGGCCGGGCACCGGAAGGTGCTGGTGCTGGGCTGCGGCACGTGCGTCACCGTCTGCTTGGCCGGCGGAGAGCGCGAGGTGGCCATGCTGGCGTCGGTGCTGCGGCTGGGTGGCGGAGTGGCAACCGTTGAAAACACGATCGAACGCCAGTGCGACGCCGAATTCTTCGATCCGATCCGCCAACAGGCTGAAGAGTGCGACGCGATCCTGTCGCTGGCCTGCGGTGTGGGCGTGCAGTTGGTGGCGCGACTGTTCCCGGATAAGCCGGTCTATCCGGCGCTGAATACAAAATTTATGGGTACCAACGAAGCGGGTGGCCAGTGGCAGGAAAACTGTCTGGCCTGCGGTAACTGCAAGCTCGGCCTGTTTGGTGGGGTTTGTCCCGTTACGCGCTGTTCCAAATCGCTTTGCAATGGTCCCTGCGGCGGGTCAGAAGAGGGCATGTGCGAGGTGGACCCGGAGAATATCGAATGCGGTTGGCAGTTGATTTACGACCGGTTGAAGGCTCTGGGTAAACTGGAGACGCTCTCCGAAAACACGCCGCCGCGTGACTGGTCGAAAACCCACAGCGGTGGCCCGCGCCGACTGACAAGGGAGGACGTGACGCAGACGTGATATAAGAAGTCTTTGTTCATAATTAAACATATTGGTAGGGTTCAGGGTTCGGGGTTCAGGTAGGACTTAAGGTCAGGATGGGTAACTATTCACCACTGATTTCACAGATGTCACTGATAATTCATAAGTTAACAAGGATTCAGATTCTCCTCTTTATCCGTGTAATCGGTGTAATCCGTGGTTGATTTTTTATGGGTTGCGAGCAACCGCCTGCTTGGGGAAATGATGGTCGCTATGGATGAGCCAACTTACAAATCCGGAAGCAACCTGGAAAAGCTGCTGATCGCCGGCGAGTTCGTGGTGACCGCCGAGCTGGGGCCGCCGAAGAGCGCGGACTTGGAGACGATTGTCCTCAAGGCCGGGCATTTGCGCGGGAAAGTGGACGCCGTGAACATCACGGATAACCAGACCGCGATCGTGCGCGTTTCCAGCCTGGCGGCTGCCAAGCTAGCCTTGGACCAGGGGCTGGAACCGGTGATGCAGATGACCTGCCGCGACCGGAACCGGCTGGCGATGCAGGCGGACATCCTGGGCGCGCACCTGCTCGGCATCCGTAATTTAGTCTGCCTGAGCGGAGACCACCAGTGTTTTGGCAACCATCCCGCAGCCCGGCATGTCTTCGACCTCGATTCCATCCAACTGATCGGGATGGTGCGGGACATGCGCGATAAGAAAATATTCGCCTGTGGCGAGGAGATCAAGAACACGGCCAAGGCGGAAGTCAAAGAGCCGCGCATGTTCATCGGCGGAGCCGCTAATCCCTTCGCCGATCCGTTCGAATTCCGGGCGATCCGGCTGGAAAAGAAAATCAAGGCCGGGGTGGACTTTATTCAGACCCAGTGCATTTATGACATGGAACGTTTCCGGCGCTGGATGGACCTGGTTCGTGAACGCGGACTGCACCGTCAGTGCAAGATACTGGCCGGACTGACGCCGATTAAAACCATTGGCATGGCTCGGTATATGCGCGACAAGGTGGCCGGTATTACTATGCCGCCGGCGCTGATTGAGCGTATTGAAAAATCCAAGGATCCCAAGAACGAGGGTATCCGTATCTGCGTGGAGCAGATCCAGGAGCTCCGGCAGATGGAGGGGGTGGCCGGGATTCACCTGATGGCCATCGAGTGGGAGCATAAGGTCGGCGAAATCATGACCCTGGCCGGGCTGTTGCCAAGGCCGGCGCCGGATAATTTTGACCACGGAAGAATAGGATCTAATTTTAGCCACGGATTGAACACGGATGGAGAGGAAGCGGGAAGGATGGGGAGTTTTAGCCACGGATTGAACACGGATTGAACACGGATGGAGAGGGAGCGGGAAGGATGGGGAGTTTTAGCCACGGATTGAACACGGATGAAGAGGAAGCGGGAAGGATAGCCACTGTTGAACACGGATGGAGATGCAGTTGAAAGCACAGGGTATTACAGAATAAATAATTAGGGCGAAAGAATATAATCGTCAAGACGAGCCGTAATCCCTGAACGACTTAAAGGGAATCGGCATCAAGGTGGAGCTGTTAATAAACTTTGGCCGGACCAAGGTTGAATTTAAGCGCATGGTGTTTTAAAAATAATCCAGTATCAGTGTTCAATCAGTGTTTCATCCGTGGCTAAAAAATATTTTTAACTGAATAGATAACCGGTGGAAAATAACTATGGAAACGATCCACAGCAAGAATCTGGACCCGAAATTCAAAGACGACGTGGCGGCCTGCCCGGGCGGTGAAAACATCAAGCTGTGTTTCGCTTGCGGCACCTGCACTGCAGCCTGCCCAGTGGCGTTTGTCAACGACCAATTCAATCCGCGCCGGATAATTCGCCAGACGCTTATGGGCATGCGCCAGGAGGTTTTGTCTTCGCCCACCCTGTGGCAGTGTCTGCAGTGCTATGCCTGCTATGCGAAGTGCCCCCAGAACGTCAAGTTCCGCGACGTCATGAAGGCCCTGCGGGTTATGGCCATCAAGGAGGGCTACGTCAAGGCGGAGGTGTCCGAGGAAGTGGTCCGGCTGGAGGAGTTGATGCACAAGCTTCGCCGGGATGCTGCCGACCTGCTGTTGGCCGATCGTCAGAAATACGAGGAGTTAAAAAAACGGTTGGGTGATTGTCTGGTGGCGCCCAAGGATAAAGAAACAGAAAAAGCTAAATAGGCAGCAGTAGTCTGACTTCGGATTTTTAACTACGAAACACACTAAATACACGAAAGTTTTATAATAATTTCTTACCTTGCGAGCGTTTCGTTGTGAAAAGTCAGAGTAGTTGAGTGGTTTGTTGATGATGGTCCAAATATGATTGCTCCAACACAACCAAAAAGCGTCACCGGCGCCGTGATGGTCATCGGCGGCGGGATCGCCGGCATCCAGTCGGCCCTGGATCTGGCGGATGGCGGGTTCAAGGTGTACCTGGTGGAGTCCACGCCGGCCATTGGCGGCAATATGGCGCGACTGGATAAGACCTTCCCGACCAACGACTGCTCCATGTGTATCTTGTCCCCGAAGCTCGTCGAGGCCGCGCGCCATCGGAATATTGAACTGCTGACCTTGGCCGAAGTCCAGGGCGTGACGGGGTCGGCCGGCAATTTCCAAGTCGCGGTGAAGCAAAAAGCCCGTTACGTGGACGTGAGCAAGTGTACTGGCTGCGGTCTGTGCCTGGAAAACTGTCCGACCCGTAATCTGCCGCGTTTCGAGGTCGAGGAGGAGCCGGTGGGCATTGCCCTGGAGATGAAGCGGATGTTGGACGGCCTGCTGGCCGAGCACGGCATGTCGCAAAGCGCCGTGCTCCGTATTCTTCAGGAAGTCAATGCCCGCCTGCGGCATCTGCCGCGGGAGGCCGTCGGTTATCTTGGCCACGTGCTGGATATCCCGGTCAGCCGCCTGTACCGGCTGGGAACGTTTTACAAGGCGTTTTCGTTCACCCCCCGGGGCCGACATACGATCGCCGTCTGCGACGGGACCGCTTGCCATGTCCGCGGCTCGCCGCGCCTGATTGCCGAGCTCAAGCGGGAGCTCAAGGTGGACGTTGGCCAGACGACCGAGGACCGGCGCTTCTCGTTGGAGATAGTCCGTTGCCTGGGTTGCTGCAGTCTGGCGCCGGCGGTGAAAGTGGACGAAAAAATTTACGGCGGGGTCAAGCCGGCGGAGATTGCGAAGATCCTGAAGGAATGGCCGGAGTGATCGATTGTTATTGAGCCTGTAATGTTTCATTTCCAAGCAGAAACAATGATCGCATTGTATCCTTAAAGAAGAGAGGACGCATTCAGTAGCGCAAGGTTTACCCTTGCGTCCGGGAGAGGAAGGACGCA
>CAZALU010000100.1:0-10277 GCA_964486075.1 uncultured Verrucomicrobiota bacterium | reverse complement strand
CGCCCCCAACGTGGGCGGCTACAGGTGGGCGTTTACAGGTGGGCGGCTACAGGTGTGCGTTTACAGATGGGCGGTGCGGTCTTATTGTAGCCGCGCACGATGGGCGCGGTCTTCTCCCCTCTGATGCGGGGTTGTAACAAGCATGGAAGAGCCGCCCCCAACGTGGGCGGCTACAGGTGGGCGGCTACAGGTGGGCGGCTACAGGTGTGCGTTTACAGGTGGGCGGTGCGGTCTTGCTGTAGCCGTCCGACTCTCCGAGAGGTCGGGACTGCTCGCAGTCTTGGGGGAACGAAGACCGCCATCATCGATGGCGGCTACAGTAGGAGTCGTCTGCTGCGAAGGCCTGATTTGATGTATAGGATTGCAAAAAGGTGGGGCGAGGCGTCCCTGCCGAGCCGTCCGGTGCTGAACGGCTCACCCGGGTTACCGCGTCGAAGCTTGCTCTGCTGCGCCACGAAGACGGGAGGGTTCGCCCTACCTTGGGATGAGCTCCGTCCCGCTTCGATGCGATAAGTTTTGTCTCCATTTGGTAGAGCAGGGTTTATCCCTGCTATCATGTCTGTTCTTTGATTTTTCATTCATTACATCCCGTTCGCCCGCGATAGTGGGGATAAACCCGACTCTACCGGAAGAAAGTCGTCCCTGCGCGTAGCGCGATCGGAGCCTAATTCACAGAGGCTCGCGTTGATCTTCACCTGCCCGCAGGAGCTGCGCCACAGGCATTGCAGGCCAGTCTGCACTCATGCCCACCCAAATGATGTGTTCCCATGTCGGTTCTATCCTTGACACAAACAATTATAACATCTAATTTGTGCACATTCTGAAAGCTATTAAATAGGCGATCTGAAGAGCGGAGGCAGGAAGTCCGTTGGATGTTCCAGCCCTACAATAAGAAACTTACCCCGATCGCGTTACGCGCATCGGGATCTAATTCAGTGCTAACATAATGGCCGCAAACACGGCGTATAAGGAAAGGGTTCTATTCATGAAGCCAACATTAGTTGTTATGGCGGCGGGTATGGGCAGTCGGTACGGAGGGTTGAAGCAGATCGATCCGGTGGGGCCGGGCGGGGAGATCATGCTGGATTACTCCGTGTTCGACGCCATCCGCGCCGGGTTCGGCAAGGTGGTCTTCATCATCCGCCACGATATCGAGCGCGATTTCAAGGCCGTGATCGGATCGCACTTTGCCGGAAAGGTGGCAGTGGAATACGTGTACCAGGAGCTGGCCAATCTACCCGTCGACTTCAGCGTGCCGCCGGACCGCAAAAAACCCTGGGGCACCGGCCATGCGGTTCTGCAATGCAAGTCCGTGGTGAAAGAGCCGTTTGCCGTGATCAATGCGGACGATTTTTACGGACACCAGTCGTACATGGCCATCGCCGGCTATTTGAAGACATTGACGGTGGATAGCCGTGAGCATGCCATGGTGGGCTTCAACCTGGCCAACACGCTTTCTGATCACGGGAGCGTTACGCGCGGTATTTGCGAGATTGATTCGAGCCGCAAGCTGCAAAGCGTCGTGGAACGATTCAAGATCGAACGCATTCCCGGGGGCGCTCGCTATGAAAACGAGGCCGGCCATTGGATAACCTGCCGCGGTGACGAAATCGCCTCCATGAATCTGTTTGGCTTCAGTCCTGCTCTATTCGACCTGCTGGAAGAAAAGTTTCCGGTATTTTTAAAAGACGCCATTTCCAATCCCAAGTCCGAATTCCTGCTCCCGGCCATTGTTAACAACCTGATTCAGGAACGGCGGATCACGATGACGGTCCTGCCGACTCCGGAACAGTGGTTTGGGGTCACCTACAAGGAAGACAAGCCCATCGTCAGTGCCGGCATCCGCAAACAGATCGCGGCCGGCGCCTATCCCGAGAAACTCTGGGCGTAATGCCCGCATTTACGTAAACAAGCAAGGGGGCCGCATGAAGCTTAAATTGGCGGGTATATTTTCAGATCGCATGGTGTTGCAGAGAGGTGGTCCTATTCCCGTTTGGGGCTGGGCGGCGCCAGGCGCTAAGATCACGGTGGAACTGGCCGGGCGTTTGGCCATCGCCACGGCTTCGGCAGATGGCGCCTGGCGGACCACCCTGCCGCCCATGGCGGCCGGTGGTCCGTTTGAATTGAAAGTTGTTGGGCCGGAAACTATCGTTTTGCGGGATGTCATGCTGGGCGAAGTGTGGATTTGTTCCGGCCAGTCCAACATGCAGTTTCTACTGTCGGCAGCGTACAATCCGGAACAGGAGGTGGCGGCGGCCGACTATCCGAATCTTAGATATTTTACGGTTGAACGCACCGCTAAGCCGGCGCCCCAGCCGGATACGCGGGGCGAATGGTATCGCTGCACACCGGCTACCGGCGCCAATATATCGGCGGTGGCCTATTATTTCGGCCGCGAGATTCAGCGGAACCTGGGTGTGCCCGTGGGCCTGATCGACTCCTCCTGGGGCGGCACCATTGCCGAAACCTGGACGAGCCGGGAGGCGTTGCTGAGCGAGCCTTTTTACCGGAATATGGTGGAAGAGTATGAGTTGGAATTGCGTAATCCGGAGGAGGCCCGGCGCCTTTGGCAGTCCCGGCAAACCGAGTGGGCTCAAAAATTCCAACTGCACGACACAGGTAACGAAGCGAAATCCAAGGCCTGGGCCGCTCCGGAATTAAACGACAACGATTGGCCGGAAATGTATTTGCCGAACCTGTGGCAAAATGCCGGCCATAATTACAGCGGTGTTTTCTGGTTTCGCAAGACCGTGGATATTCCGGCGGCCTGGGCCGGACAAGATCTCAAGTTGAGCTTGGGACCGATAGACAAGTCTGATGTTACCTATTTCAACGGTGTGCGGGTGGGCGGCTTGAGTTTCGAGAAGCAGGCTGATGCCTGGTGCACACCGCGGCATTATCCGATTCCCGGCGCCCTGGTGAAGGCCGGTCGGAATGTGATCGCCGTGCGCGTATTCAGCCATTTCAACGCGGGTGGTTTTGGCGGGGAACCTTCGGCCATGCAGCTGAGCCTGGGCAACGGTTCGGCCCCGGCGTTGGCTCTGGCGGACCTTTGGCGTTATTGGGTTGATCTTAATTTCGGGCTGGTCCCGCCACCTCCGCCGAGCGGGGGTCCGCGCGGAGAGGGCAATCCTAATTCACCCTATATGCTATATGACAACATGATCCTGCCGCTGCTGCCTTATGCGATCCGCGGGGCCATCTGGTACCAGGGCGAATCCAACGCGGATCAGGCCCAACGGTACCGCGTTTTATTTCCGCTGATGATCCGCGATTGGCGCGCGGCCTGGGGGCAGGGCGAGTTCCCCTTCCTGTATGTCCAGCTGGCCAATTATATGGCGCGTGCCAGGGATCCCGGCGACAGCCAGTGGGCCGAATTGCGCGAGGCGCAGACGATGACGCTGGCGGTTGCGAATACCGGCATGGCGGTCACCGTTGATATCGGAGATGCCAAGGATATTCATCCGCGCAATAAGCGGGATGTGGGGATTCGCCTGGCGCTGCCGGCGCTGGCTAAGACCTATGGGTTTAAGGACTTGGTCTATTCCGGTCCGCTCTACAAATCGGCGCGGGTTGAGCAGCGGAGCATGCGTATCGAGTTCGAACATGTTGGCGCGGGACTGCTGGCCCGGGGCGGGAAATTACGGGGCTTTGCCGTGGCCGGCGAAGATCGTCATTTCGTTTGGGCTGATGCGTGGGTTGACGGTAACGGAGTCGTGCTGACCAGTCCGCAAGTGCCACAGCCGGTGGCGGCGCGTTATAACTGGGCCAACAATCCTGACGGGAATCTTTATAACTCGTCGGATCTCCCGGCTGTGCCGTTTCGAACCGATAATTGGCCTGGTATAACTACGTGAGGACTGCGCGGGAATTATTCCGAGTCGCAACCGCGGACCAGGAGTCAGGGAATACGGTTCTGCTGAAAAAGTCTAGCGGACGGCAGGAATGCCGTCCCTCCCTTGGTAAAAATAGGCCTTTTTTAGAAAATTGGGAGGGTCGGGATTTCTTCCCGACCGTCTTTGCCGCCTTTTTCAGCGGAATCGGAATACAAGGATTGACCCTCGGCTGAAAATATTTTAGGTTAAGAAAGTTTTCATCTTATGTCGCCGAGCTTGGCGGGGAGCCATGTGCGGGGAAAATTATGCTGGATCAGAAAACTTCTTTGAAAGATATGCCACCGGCCGTTGACTTGGCGCCGGCCATGGCGGTAGTGGAACGTAACGGTACTGGACGCGATCTCTGCGTCAAGATACTGCAGGAGCTCCAGGTGGCCTACGGCTATCTGCCGGCGGCGGCGCTGGAATACGTGACGAAGAGCACCGCCATCAGTCGGCGTCAGATTTACGGCGTGGCCACTTTCTACGACCAGTTCCGTTTTGTCCCGGTCGGCCGCCACCTGATCCGTGTGTGCCATGGGACCGCCTGCCACGTCAATGGCGCCAAGCGCATCAGCCAGGTCGTGGAAGACTTGCTGGGCATTAAGGACAGGGAAACGACGCCGGACGGCCTCTTCACCCTGGAAACCGTAGCCTGTCTGGGCTGCTGCAGCCTGGCGCCGGTGATGATGATTGACGACACGACCTATGGTCGCCTGACGCCGAACGAGGTGCGCAAGATTATTAAGAGCTATCGGGAGCACGAACGGCGGGAGCAGAAAGACGACAAGCGCTTGACTGCGGAGGCAACCGTGGACGAGCAGGGTTAGGAATTGCGGTTTTTTGATCGGATTGCCTATAGTGTTTCAGATAAATAACGTCATAATTTAATCTGATAGGAATTTATTGTTTATAGGGCGGGCGCGTCCCGCCGGCCCATTCCCGGACGGCGGGACGCCCGGGGGGTATTCCCGCCCTACAATTCAGAATAAAGTCCGTCCCGTTGCGGGGCGATAAGTGTAGGTGTAGGCATTTTCCACCTGCGGTGGACAATCTTTTGTAGCCGCGCACGTTGGGCGCGGTCTTCGGATCCGACCCCAACGTGGTCGGCTATAGTAAAAGTTGTTCTGATCGCGTTACGTGCGAGGGCCTAATTTAATGCTAAGGAATTTCAAAGTGTTGTAGCCGCGACCGATGGTCGTGGTCCTCGGATTAGGACCGCCATCATCGATGTCGGCTACAGTCAGAGTTGCACCCCGATCCGGATCGGGGCGCCTAATTTAATGCTAAGGAATTTTCCGCCTTAGGCGGATCAACCTATGGCACGATATAACGGTTTCGTGTGGATGAGGGGCCAACACTCCTTAGCACGCAGGATAAAGTTACCCCGGCGCGGGGCTTAAGCAAACAGACAGGACAGGATGAACTCAGCTGCTCAAGGTAAATGGCGTATTGCGGTTGGACTCGGCTCCTGCGGCATGGCGGCCGGGGCGCTGGATCTTTACCGGCACCTGGAATCAGTTCTCGACCGCCGCCGGGTCATACTCGGGAAAACCGGTTGCGCGGGACTTTGCCACCGGGAACCCATGTTGGAGCTGTATGCACCGGACGGTGAACACTGGACGTATGTGCAGTTGGACCGGGCGGGCCTGGATCGCATCGTCACGGAGCACCTTGGCCAAAACAAGCCGGTGGATCAATATCTGCTGGCTGGCGCAGGCCGGGCTGATGCTGTGAACAAGTATCTATCCCGGCAGAAAAAGATTGTGCTCGAAAATTGCGGCAGCATCGATCCGGAATCCCTGGAAGACTACGCAGCCGTCGGCGGCTACCAGGCGCTGCGCCAAGTTCTGCAATCACTGTCGCCCGCCCAGGTGGTCGAGATTATAACTGCCAGCGGGCTGCGCGGACGCGGCGGCGCCGGTTTTGCCACCGGTCTTAAATGGAAGTTTGCGGCAGCGGCGAGCGAGACACCAAAATACTTTATTTGCAACGGCGACGAGGGCGATCCCGGCGCCTTCATGGACCGCGGGGTCCTGGAGAGCGATCCCCATCGAATTCTGGAAGGAATACTGATCGGCGGTTATGCGACCGGCGCATTGAAGGGGTATGTTTACGTGCGCGCCGAATACCCGCTAGCGGTCAAGCGGCTGCGTCTGGCGATCGAGCAGGCCAACGCCGCGGGCTATCTCGGCCAAAACATTTTGGGTTCCAAGTTTGCGTTCGAAATTAGCGTGCGCGAGGGCGCCGGCGCTTTTGTTTGCGGCGAGGAAACCGCGCTGATCCAGTCCATTGAAGGTGACCGGGGCATGCCTCGCATCCGGCCGCCGTTTCCGGCCCGTAAAGGGTTGTGGGGCCAACCCACGACTATCAACAACGTCGAAACCCTGGCCAACGTGCCCTGGATTATCCTCAACGGCGCCGCTGCGTTCGCGGCGATGGGCACTGAAAAAAGCAAGGGCACCAAGGTTTTCGCCTTGGCCGGCAAGGTGCGTAATGGCGGCTTGGTTGAAGTGCCCATGGGAGTCACTCTGCGCGAAATTGTCGAGGAGATCGGCGGCGGTAGCAGTTCAGGCCGACCAATCAAGGCGGTCCAGACCGGCGGACCAAGCGGTGGCTGTATTCCCGCCAGCCTCTTTGACACCCGCATCGATTACGAGGAATTGAACCGTACGGGGGCCATCATGGGATCCGGCGGCATGGTCGTTATGGATGACACCTCCTGCATGGTGGATATCGCCCGCTTCTTTTTGACCTTCACCAGGCAGGAATCCTGCGGTAAATGCACCTTCTGTCGGATCGGCACCCAGCGCATGTTGGAGCTTCTGACGCGCATCACGGAAGGGCAGGGGAACGACAGTGATCTAACGTTGCTGGAGGAACTGGCGAACAATGTCAAGGCCACATCCCTTTGCGGTCTGGGCCAGACGGCGCCGAACCCGGTTTTAACCACCTTGCGTTATTTCCGGCATGAATACGAAGCGCATATCCGGGATAAAAAATGCCCGGCCAAAGTGTGCAAGGCGCTCCTGACCTATTCCATCGATGCCGTGGTCTGTGTTGGCTGCACTGCCTGTGCCAGGGTTTGCCCGGTGACAGCAATCAGCGGGGAACGCAAAAAAGCCCACATCTTGGACCAAGAAAAATGTATACATTGCGGCGCGTGCCTGGAAGCCTGTAAATTCAAGGCTGTGCAGGCGGAATGATAAAAGAATGGTTGATGGTTGATGGGCGGAATGGGGGATGGGCGGAATGGGGAAAAAAAAGATAAGGCGCGTGGAAGATATGCCGGTTTACCAGGCATTTTACGTGTTGGCGCTGGAAGTGGAAAAAGCCACCCGTCATTACCCTCATGTTTTTCTATGGTTTCGCGGACAATCGCTGCGGGCATCGGAATCCGTTTGTGCCAACATGACGGAAGGATTTTACACGCAGTATAGCACCGAATATTTACAGTCATTATTTCGCTGCCGTCGGGAAGCGCGCGAAACCATAACGCATCTGAACTATGGCCGGGACGTTAGCGCACTCGAAAAGACTGTTGTCGAAAGCTTATTATCTAAATACGAGGCAGCTTTATGTCAGCTCAGCAGCCTAATTGCCAGCATCGAAAATAAAATCCATTTACATGGCAAATCAAAACCCAGTGTCATAAAAGAAAAAAAGGTGGATTATAATATCCCCGATTCTCTTCCTTAACCATCAACCATTCTTATGTAACCATTAACCATTCTTTACCATGTCTCCTGAGATAACATTAACAATCGATGACAAGCGGGTGACCGTGCCGGCCGGGGCCACGATTCTGGCGGCAGCCAACAAGCTGGGCATAAGCATTCCCACGTTGTGTCATAAAGACGGCTTGGAACCGTTCACCTCGTGTTTCATTTGCGTGGTGGATGTCGAGGGCCGCGTCAATCCCGCCCCGGCCTGCAGTACGGCGGCGACGCAAGGAATGATCGTGCGGACGCAATCCCTGCGAATTCGCACTACGCGTAAAATGTGCTTGGAACTCTTGCTTTCAGATCATTGCGGGGATTGTATTGCGCCCTGCACTTTGGCGTGTCCTGCCGGTTGCGATATCCAGGCTTTCATGCGGGACATATCGGAAGACCGGGATGAGGACGCCATTCGGACCATTAAGCAGACCCTGCCGATTCCCGGCGCGTTGGGCCGAATCTGTCCACGCCCCTGCGAGGTGCAGTGTCGGCGCGTGCGCGTGGAAGAGCCTCTGGCCATCGGCTGGTTGCATCGCTATGCCGCGGATACTAATACTGCGGCTGGAAAGACTTATCGTCCGCCAGCCGGTCCTGCTACGGGTAAGCGCGTGGCGATTGTCGGCGCGGGACCTGCCGGCATGTCCGCCGCCTTTTTCCTGCGTCAGGCCGGCCATGCCGTAACTATCTTTGAAGCGCAGGCGGAGCCCGGCGGCATGCTACGCTGGGGTATTCCGGCCTACAGGCTGCCCCGTGAATCGCTGGGGAACGAGTTGCGGGCCATCATTGAGATGGGCGTTGAGATGCGCTATGGTCGCGCGCTGGGTAAAGATTTTTCGCTGACTGAGCTGAGACGGGAAGGATTTAACGCCATCTTTATCGCCGTGGGCGCGCCGTACTCCGCTGCGCTCCAGGTGGAAGGCGAATCCTTACCCGGCGTGCTGGGCGGCGTAGAGTTCCTGGGTCGGTCGGCGCATGGCGAAACCATCCAGGTCGGGGAGCGCGTGGTAGTGGTGGGCGGTGGCAATACTGCAATCGACGCGGTGCGCACGGCGCGGCGATTGGGCGCCACTCAGGTCACGTTGCTGTACCGCAGAACCCGGTCCGAGATGCCGGCCCTGCCTGTCGAAATCCAAGAAGCCGAACGGGAAGGGGTGGTTTTCAAATTCCTGGCCGCCCCGCTCGCTATCCGCAAACAAGGCCAGGCCTTGGCGCTGCGCTGTCAGCAGATGCGCTTGGGCGAGCCGGATGCCTCGGGCCGGCGGCGGCCGGTACCCGTGCTCGGTCAGGAATTCGAGCTGGAAGCGGACACCGTCATTGCCGCCATCGGCCAGAAATTAGATTCCGCCATGCTGCGCCAGGAGGGTATTGAGTTGGACGCCAAAGGCGGCGCTATCCGAGTAAATCCTGCGACGATGCAAACCGCTCTGCTGGATGTGTTTGCGGGTGGAGACGCGGTGGGGCGGGAAGATCAGAAAATCGCGGTATGGGCTGTTGGTTCCGGGCGTTTGGCTTCCATTGCCATGGACCAGTTCTTGAAAGGACAGCCGGTGCTCGGGCGGCCTGCGCTCTTCGCGATTGTCATGGGCAAGGATCCGGAAGCGGTGAGCGCGCGGCGTTTCGCGGGGATCGCCAAGAAGGAGCGCGCGGCCATGCACGAGCTCGAACCCGAGGATCGTGTGACCAGTTTCCGGGAAGTGGAACTGGGGCTGACGCCGCAGATGGCCCGTGGCGAGGCGCAACGCTGCCTGGCCTGCGGGTGCGCTGCCGCCGCCGATTGCGCAATCCGCGAGTATGCCGTGGAATACGGAGCGGACCCTGAGCGTTTCGCGGGCGTCCGACGCGATTACGCGGTGAACACGGAAAACCCGTATATTATTCTCGAGCCGGGCAAGTGCATCAACTGCGGGATCTGCGTCCGGCTCTGCCGCGATGCCGGGGACCTGGGTGTTTTCGGATTCGTGGATCGCGGTTTTGACGTTCGGATCGAGCCTTACTATGAATTAGCCGCCAGCGCAGCCGGCAAGCAGTTATGCCTGGATTGCGCAGAAGCCTGCCCCACCGGCGCGATCCTGAAACGCAGCGATCTCGGCGCGCATACCTGTTTCGCCTGCCGCTTGAAACCGGAATAATGTCTTCGATTTCCAGAGACGAAGCGGATATTATACCTACCGAAGAAATTTTATTCCGCAGACCCCGACCTCCCGGAGAGTTGGGACGGATGGGAACGGATGTTGGCAGACAGAAAAAATGCTTTTTGTTTTACCTCTGGCAGCCCGTGCTGATTCGTTCAGTCCGAAAATCGGCCTGAATTTTTGGTTAAAGTGTTTGGGTCGTCATGTTTGTTGTACCTGAATATCGCACGATGAGCGTGCAATATTCACTTGCGCCTATGCGGGAATTGCCCTCTGGCGGAAGGCGTGAAGTTTCGAAAAAAACCTGGATGTATAGGAGTTTTCCGCCGGTAGCGGATCCGCTGAAGGCGGACAAAGTTGTACGATTAAGATTGTCATTCCGAGTGTAGCGAGGAATCTCGGCAGTATCGATCGGGGCGGATGAGATCCTTCGCTTCGTTCAGGATGACAGACTTGTACTGGGAACATAGTTGCCCCCGTTGCGGGCGCCTAATTTAATGTTAAGGAATTTCAAAGTGTTGTAGCCGCGACCGATGGTCGCGGTCCTCGGA
>CAZALU010000099.1:0-10596 GCA_964486075.1 uncultured Verrucomicrobiota bacterium | reverse complement strand
CTCCATCATTTACCCTGATCCTTTTGCCATCAATTATCGTGACCTCTCTCACATCGGCGGCTTGATTTCCGTCACCCGCAGCACGTCCTCCGGCACGGCGACCTATTATCCCTCCTACGACGCCAACGGGAACATCACCGACTACGTCAACACCAACGGCGTAGTCGTGGCCCACCGCGAATACGACGCCTTCGGGAACACGATTGTTGCCACCGGCTCGATGGTCAACGATTTCAATTTCTGGTTTTCCACGAAGTATCTCGATCAGGAAACCGGCCTGTATTATTACGGGTATAGGTATTATAGCCCGAGTTTGGGACGGTGGCTCTCCAGAGACCCCATCGGAACAAGTGGCGGTCTGAACCTCTACGGTTTTGTAGGCAATCAACCGATCTCTCGCCTCGACAAACTCGGCTTGTCTTGGTGGAACTGCTGTAACGAATGCTCTCCTCTGGGCAAGAAGCAATTGAAAGGCATCAAGACATATCTCGCGCCAGGCACAAAGGGTGATATCTCGCCACAGGTCGGAGAAGTCGGGCAAGACTTGCTCGGTTCTCTGGAGACTCTTGGTCTCATTCAATCCGCAGGTGATTTGGCTTCTGCGCAGAAACTGGCAGAACTTCTGCTATCACTTGCAGACACGGCCACAGACAATGGAATGAGTGGCGGTTTTCAAGAGGCCGCTCTGTCTGGCATTGAAACTATCAGACAGAATCTCCTCAAACTTGAAGGTGCGGTTGTCTGGGTTCGCCTTGATTGGGATACATGCAAGGAACGCCGATGCATAATCTTCATCAAATACAACGATTGGGTCGCTGATCACAAGTGGAAGAAGTGTCAGAGAGGCGGAACCCATGTATCGGGTGGCTTTGATCTTTCAGTGCCGGGTGAAATTAGCAGCGGTGTTAGTGGCTGCATTCGCGATGCAGTGGGGGAGTTTGTGAATGGGTCGTTCTAACCTCATTCTCAAAGGGGTTGCACTTGGATTCCTCTTGAGCCTGAACGGCTGTAACAGCCAAGATACTAACGCCCGTTTGCTTCGAGACGTGCGCAGGTATAAGGACAGCATTACTCAACCCGCCGGGCCAAGTTGGGTGGCAGCACTGGCAGACAAGCACATCCTCAGCGTTTTGACCAATTCACATGTACGCGATCTCGATACCCCAAGACTGGTCGTTCCGATTCTCGGAATAAAGTCAAACGATACGATGCTGGCCGTGTTTTGGACCGCAGACGAACCCTCAATCGCTGGTGTTGAACTTATTGCGGAAGACGGTAGCCGAAAAGTGTTACCAATTCCAGACTTGTACAAAACCGAAAACGAGAAAGATGCCAAAGACGGAGTCGTCTTCCGATCTGTGTATCGGTGGACCGATCCTGAGTTACCCCCTATTCTCAGAACCAAGTGCAGTCTTAGACTTCTTGGGACTGACACAAACGCCATGCCGCTTGTTGTGAAAGAAGTTAAGTGACAACTAAAATTATTCCTTTTCTCCAACCCGGGTATTCTCTATGATATGCCAACTTATCCAAGAGGACTTGATGAACCCCATTTGCTTTTACGTTGGCCAACGCCCGATCTACTGGTACGGGATCATGGTCGCCATCGCCTTTCTGGCCTGCCTGGCGCATCTGAATCTGCTGGGTAGAAAGGAGGGGCGCTCGGCAGCGTTTATCTCCGACCTGGTGTTCTGGATCATGATCGGGGCCATTCTCGGCGCGCGGCTGGCATATGTGGCGGCGAATTGGCGCGATTTTATCGCCGCGCCCGGACTGATCTTCCGCATTGACCAGGGCGGATTGATCTATTATGGCGGACTGATCGGCGCCACGCTGGCCACTATTGTGTTTGCGCGTATGAGGCGTGAACCGCTCTGGGCGCTGTGGGATTTCATCGCCACCGCCCTACCCCTCGGCCATGCCATCGGCCGGATCGGCTGTTTTTTGAACGGCTGCTGCTATGGCGCCTTGTCCAGCCTGCCCTGGAGTGTTCACGCACAAGGCGGGCTGCGGCATCCGGTGCAGTTATACGAAGCCATTGTCAACCTGGCTTTATTTGGGCTCTTGAACTGGCTATACGCCCGCCGTCCCAGGGACGGCCGCCTGGCCGCGCTTTATCTGATCCTGTATCCCCTGGGCCGGTTTAGCATGGAATTTTTCAGGGGCGACGAGCGGCTGCGTTGGATAGGGTTCAACGCGGCCCAAGCAATTAGCCTGGGCCTGATCCTCTGCGGCGGGGCGCTTTGGTTCCTGCTGCCCCGGCGGCCCGCCGCCGGCATAAGCATCAAACCATGACCAACGACCTCATCCTGGCAGTTCCCGCCGAGGAAACCGGTATCCGCCTGGATGTCTGGCTGACGCGGCAGCTGCAAGACCTGTCGCGATCCCGCATCAAGTCCTTGATCCAAGCGGGACACATCGCCCTTGCCGACGGACAGAGGATCAAGGAACACCGTAAAACCCAAGCCGGCGACAGTATCCGCATCCTCATCCCGCCACCGGAAGATACGACCTTGCGTCCAGAGCCGATTCCCCTGGATATCCTGTATCAGGATTCCGATATAATCGTCATCAATAAGCCGGCGGGACTGGTCGTGCATCCGGCGGCTGGGCATCCTTCCGGCACGCTGGTCAATGCCCTGCTTCACCATTGTCCCGACTTGGCGGGCATCGGTGGAGAGCGTCGGCCGGGGATAGTGCATCGGCTGGACAAGGACACCAGCGGCGCAATGGTGGCGGCCAAGAACGAGCGGGCCATGGCGGGATTAGTCGCCCAATTCAAGGCGCGCCAAGTTGAAAAGTATTATTTCGCGTTCGTCTGGGGTAAACCAAATCCGCCGGCCGGCTCCATCGCAAGCCTGATCGGCCGGCATGCGACAGATCGTAAACGCATGTCGGCCAGCCCACGCTCAGGTCGGCCGGCGCTGACCCATTATACAACCCTGGAAGATTTCGGCAACTTGACCCTGCTGCGGATCCAAATCACCACCGGACGCACTCATCAAATCCGCGTGCACATGGCCCACCGCGGACATCCGGTCGTGGGTGATCGCCAGTATGGTCCGCGCTCCCGCCCGCCCCTTCCCGTTACCGTCCCGCGTCAGATGCTCCACGCCGAACAGCTCGTCCTAACCCACCCGACCACCGGCCAGCGCCTGAGCTTCACAGCTCCGCTTCCCGCCGATATGGAAGCCCTCCGTAGAGCTCTGGGGACACTCAATACCGATGTCAATTCGAGCGCTGGATCAGGCAAAAACCGATGACCTCGGCCAGAACGAAGGGAATCCAGACGAACAGGTACGGCTGATATTGGGGCAGGCTGACCATCGAATCGGCTACGATAATGAAAAAATAGAACATGAAGACCAACGCCAGGGCAATGGCGATACCGATCGAGGATTCCTTGCGCTGGATCTTGACGCCCAAGGCGACGCCAAGCAGCACAAAGGCAAAACAAGAAAACGACAGCGCCAGGCGCGTGCTGGCCTCCACCATTAGCGCCATGCGATGCACATTGAGGTCGTCGGGGTTCAGCTCCGAAATCAGATTGCGGGCAATATAAGCGGGATAGGCATCTTCCATGAGCATACGGTTGACCAGCATCAGCGCTTCGCCTCGCGGCGCCTGGTCCAACCGCTCTTTCGTGGAATCCGCCAGTTTGATGCCGTCAAACACTTCAGGATCGTATAACAGCGGCCCGCAGATCAGGCGATTCAAGTCAGGAAGCAAAACATGCAGCAGCCTCTCCCGGCTTGTTTCGGTGCCGTCGTAAATATCCAGCAGGTTCAGCGTGAAATCTGAAAGGTGCGCGCAAACCCATTCGGATAAGCGATCCTCAGGCTGTCGCAGCAGACTGATCAGGCCTTCTAAGTCCATGAAATCAGCAGGCACGAACAGGACGCTGCCCCGAATGCTCCGGAGTAGTTCCATACTCGTCAAATCGGCCCGTTTTTTGTAAATGATGTTCTTGCCGAGAATTTCCGACATGTCCACATCCAGCGGGTATTCCTCGGCACTGAACTGGCTCGGTATGGCCAAGTCATCGGTGTTTTTTTCATCGGCTTGATCCATGCGCACCTGGCGCAGGTTGATATGCACTTTGTTGCGGTCTTTTTCATTCACGACAATCGTTCCCGACTTGGCGTGAATGGTTTGTTTCAAGCCGCTGTCTCCGAAACGGTAAATAACGATATCGTTAAGTTTAAAGCCTTCCTTTTTGCCAATATAAATGGCCAGCCCGGGAAAATCGCGGATGAAGCGGCCCTCGTCAATAAGGCTCAGCGGCGTTTCCACACCGATCTTGCCGAGGAACAGACGGCGCTGATAATGGCTATTCGGGGCCAGGTTGCAGTTGATGTAGATGCAGACCAGGCAGAGCAACGTGGCAATGACGGCCGGCGGCTGGATAACCTGCCAGAGGCTGATGCCGCTGGCTTTCATAGCCACGATTTCACGGTCATTGGCCATGCGGCTGAACACGAGAAAGGCCGCCGCCAGTACACTCATGGGAATCGCAAAAATCAGCGAAAAGGGCATGCCGTAGGAAAACACCTTCAGGATCAGCGCGCCCGAAACGCCGCGGGAAAATAAATCGATTACCTTGAAGATGTTCCCCAAGGCCATGATGAACAGGAACAATAGCAGGGTGATGGCAAAAGTGAGCAGGAAATTCCGGGTAATATAAGCATTCAAGATACGCATGCTGAACCCCGGAACGTAGAATGGCGAACAAAAGAAACCAGTTGCATCGGCTCTATCTCAAGTCAGTAAATTCATAAGCCCTAATCCTTGGAGGGCCACGTTTTCTCGTATCCCTCCGATTTTTTACAGATTTTCAGGAAGGACTTGCGCCTGCCGCATTCTATTAATACCGATAGGACTCCGGCTTGAATGGACCTTTGCGCGGAATGCCAATATACGCCGCTTGTTTCTGGGTCAGCGCATCGAGGCATACCCCCAGCTTATCCAAGTGCAGGCGGGCCACCTTCTCATCAAGCTGTTTCGGAAGCACGTAAACGCCCAGAGGGTATTTTTCCGAATGGGCGAACAACTCGATTTGCGCCAGGACCTGATTGGTGAAACTATTGGACATGACGAAACTGGGATGACCGGTTGCGCATCCCAGGTTGACCAGCCGCCCTTCGGCCAGCATGATAATACTGCGCCCCGGAGCAAAGGTGATGATATCCACCTGCGGCTTGATAGACGTCCAGCGGTATTTTCGGAGTTTATCGATTTCGATTTCGGCATCAAAGTGGCCGATATTGCAGACGATGGCCATGTGTTTCATCCGGCGCATATGCCGCAGGGTGATGACATCACAGCACCCGGTGGCGGTTACGAAAACATCGCCAAGCGCACAGGCCTGATCCATTCCCATTACCTCGTAGCCTTCCATCGCCGCCTGCAAAGCGCAGATTGGATCGATTTCGGTCACAATGACTCGCGACCCCTGACCCCGCAGGGATTGACAACACCCCTTGCCCACGTCGCCGTAGCCCGCCACGACCGCCACCTTGCCCGCCAGCATGACGTCGGTGGCCCGCATGATGCCGTCCACCAGCGAATGCCGGCAACCGTAAAGATTGTCGAACTTAGACTTGGTCACCGAGTCGTTCACGTTAAAGGCCGGGAACAATAGCTGTTTTTTCGCCTGCATCTGATACAGACGATGGACACCGGTGGTGGTTTCTTCCGACACGCCGCGGATTGAAGAAACGATCGCATGAAAGCGCCGTGGGTTTTTCCGGAGCGATTTTTTCAATTGCAACAGCAGTGCTCGCTCGTCGTCACTTTCCGCTCGCTTGGCAAGGATCCGGGGATCATCCTCGGCCTGGAATCCCAAGTGGGTAAACAGGGTCGCGTCGCCCCCGTCATCCAGCAACATGTTTGGTCCCTGGCCTCGCCCCCAGTCCATGATTCGATCCACGAATTCCCAGTAAAGCTCCAAGGGCTCACCCTTGTAGGCAAAGACGGGCGTGCCCTGCGCGGCAATGGCGGCAGCGGCATGATCCTGGGTCGAATAAATATTACAACTCGCCCAACGCACCCGGGCCCCCAGCGCCTGCAGCGTCTCTATCAGGACAGCCGTTTGGATCGTCATATGCAGGGAACCGGATATACGGGCGCCTTGCAGTGGTTTGGTCCGGCCAAATTCCTGACGGAGCGCCATCAGCCCGGGCATCTCCACTTCGGCGCACTGGATTTCCTTGCGACCCCAGGCAGCCAACTTCATATCCGCCACGACAAAATCGCGATTAGGCAATTGACTCATGATGACAACGCTTCCTTCAGTTCTGTGACCTTATCGGTTTTTTCCCATGTAAAGACGCTCAGATTCTGAATGCGTCCGAAATGGCCATAGGCCGCGGTAGCGCCATAGATGGGCCGCAGCAATTCCAAGTGCTTGATGATCTGGGCCGGCTTGAGGGCGAAGACATGGCGCACCGCCTTTTCGATGCGCTCCTCGGGAACCGAGCCGGTGCCGAACGTCTGCACCAGGACCGAGACGGGCTCAGGGAAACCGATGGCATAGGCCAGCTGGACTTCACAGCGGCGGGCCAGCTTGGCCGCCACGATGTTCTTGGCAATATAACGGGCCATATAGGCGGCACTGCGATCCACCTTGGAAGGATCCTTGCCCGAAAACGCACCGCCACCATGCCGGCCCATGCCACCATACGTGTCGGCGATGATCTTGCGACCGGTCAGGCCGGTATCTCCCTGGGGCCCGCCGACCACGAAACGTCCCGTCGGATTAACGAGGTAGCGGGTTTGCGAGGTCAAAAATGCGCGCGGGATTTCTTTATTCACGATTTCTTCGATAACCGCCGCCCTTAATTTCTTATAAGAAACCTCCGGCGTATGCTGGCACGACACCACCACCGTGTCCACCCGCACGGGCCGGTCGTTCTCATAGATCACGGTTACCTGGGACTTGCCGTCCGGGCGCAAAAAAGGCAAAGATTTCTTCCGGCGTGCCTTGGCCAGAGCCAGGGTCAACCGGTTGGCGAGCATGATCGGCATGGGCATCAGTTCGCGAGTTTCATCGCAAGCGTATCCGAACATCATGCCCTGGTCACCCGCGCCCTGCTCTTTAAATAAGCCGCGGCCCGCGGTAACGCCCTGGGAAATATCCGGCGACTGGCGATCCAACGACACCAGCACGGCACAGGAATGGGCGTCAAAGCCCATGGCCGCATCCACGTAGCCAATGCGCGTAACGGTATCCCGAACCACATCCGCAAAATTAACATTAGCCTTGGTAGTGATCTCGCCGGCGATCACGGCCATGCCGGTGGCCACCAGTGTTTCGCAGGCAACCCGGCTCAATTTGTCCTGCTCCAGGCAGGCATCCAGCACGGCGTCGGAAATAGCATCGGCCATTTTATCGGGATGCCCCTCGGTAACCGACTCAGAAGTGAACATATAGCTACGATTTGACATAAAATCACGTTCTCCTGTAATTAACGATTTCATTTTTTTATAACGCAAAATAATTCAACAGTATAAACAATTAGCTCACCAACTCAAGTATTTCTGGAGCAACCTTCTTGGTCAACGCGCGCGATAATTCGTTCACATCGACTGCTGGGTTCGAGGATAGAGCTGCCGCCGCAATCTCGCGGGCCTCCACATAGCTTACGCTGCGAATGGCGTCCTTGACTAGTGGAACCGAGGAGGGATTAACGCTCAACTCGTCAATGCCCAGGCCGATGAGGAGCGGCGTCATGAGCGGATCGCTCGCCATGCCCCCGCAAATTCCAGTCCAAATCTTGGAGCTATGCCCGGCGTCGATGGTATGCTTGATCAACCGCAAAATAGCCGTGTTCGTGGGCTCGTAGAGGTAAGCCACCCGATCGTTGCCGCGGTCAATGGCCAGCGTATACTGGATCAGGTCATTAGTGCCCAAGCTGAAAAATTTAACGTAAGGCGCCAGCAAATCCGCCATCACCGCCGCCGAGGGCACTTCGATCATGATGCCTACCTCGATATGGGGATCGAAGGCATGGCCCCGTTCGATTAACTCCTTTTTGGCCTGATCCAAGATCAGGTTGGCCCTCATGATTTCATCAATTGTGCTGATCATGGGATACATGATCTTGATGTTGCCAACGGTGCTGGCGCGCAAGATCGCTCGCAACTGGGTCCGGAACAAATCCGGCTGAGCCAGACAAAAACGGATGGCACGCCAGCCCATAAACGGATTCGATTCCTCCCGGGACACGTTCAAGTTGGGCAGGAATTTGTCCCCGCCAAGGTCAAGGGTCCGAATAATGACCGGAGCAGGCGCCAGCCGTTGGGCAACACTCCGGTAGGCCTCGAACTGCTCATCCTCGGTCGGAAGTTCCGGACGCGACATGTAAAAATATTCCGTTCGGAACAGGCCAACGCCCTCGGCACCCGATGTCAGCACCGCTTCAGCGTCCAGGGGTTCCTCAATATTGGCGGAAAGGATAATCCGGTGTCCATCGCGAGTTTCAGCCGGCTGATCCTTCAAACGCGCCAATTTCGCCGTGATTCCGCGCCGGTTTTCCAACTCCTGCTTTGCCCGCCCAATTCGCTCCGGAGTCGGACGAATCACGACTAAGCCTTTACCGCCGTCGATCAACAGCGGATCGCCCGGTTTAACCAATAGGCTGAGATTATGCAAGCCGACGACCGCCGGAATGCCCCGATTGTTGACCAGGATGGCCGCATGCGAGGTCGGGCTTCCAAGGTCCAGGGCGATCCCGACCACCCGTTCCTTGTCGATCGAGACAATATCTGACGGCGAAACATCAGCAGCCACGACGATTATACCGCTTTCCGTAATATCGGCCAGGCTAATTTTTTTTCCGGAAAGGTTCTGTAGGATACGCCGGGTTACATCCTGTACATCCGCCACCCGTTCTCGCACATATTCGTCCTTGACCTTGGCCAACGACTGCATAAACCCCTTGGCCACATCCACCAGGATTACTTCCGCATTTTTATGCCGGCTCTCGATGCCCAGAAGAATGTTTTCAATGAACGGGCGGTCGTCCATGATTAGGAGATGCGCATCAAAAATAGTGGCTACGGCCGGATCGCATTCCTTCTGCTGTTCCCGGATCTGGTGGCGCGTGGCAATCAGGGCGGCTTCGAAGCGCGCGATTTCGCGCGGGATTTCCTCACGGGCAAGATCTCTCTCCGCCACATGGTCATCATGGGGCGGCTTCAGGAAGACTTTGCCGGAAACCACTCCGGACGACACTCCTATGCCGCGGACAATGATTTCGTTTATGGAACTGACTTCGGTTGTGGAAGAATAATCCATACGCCAGGCGCCTCAGGACGATTGCAGAAGCATCTATTCCTCATAGAATTTTTGATTTACCAATTTTTGCAGCTCATCCAGCACCTGTTCGGCATCAATCCCCTCGGCACTGATTTTTAAGGCGCTACCCATACCAGCCTCCAGAGTCATGAGCCCCATGATGCTCTTGCCCGACACCTTGATAGTTTCTTTTTCCACCGTAACATCCGCCTGGAACTTGGAGGCGGTCTTGACGAACAACGCCGCTGGACGGGCATGAATGCCGTACTGGTTAAGAATGGTCAGCACCCGAACTCGTGCCGGTTTGGACCCCGCTTCCGAATGGCCAAGATGCAATTTCATCGCTGCTTCTTCCCCCTAGTCATAGCCGCCATCAATTTTTCGTCCAGTTCCTTGGCGGCATCGTGCCCCGAACGCTTAAGTTTTTCATTCAATGTCGCCGCTTCGATCAGGTTGGCAAGTTCCCGCCCCGGCGCCACCGGGATGGTCAGGTGCGGGATCGAGACTCCCAAAACTTTCCTGACTCGCGGCACCAGGGTCCGTCCGCCATCCTCGAGCTCCTCCATTTTACGCAAGGTGACAATCAAATCCAGTGTTTTTTCATTGCGCACCGACCCCACCCCGAAGAGACTCGGCACATGGATGATGCCCATCCCTCGGATTTCCATATGATACCTGGTGGTTTCAGAGGAAGTTCCGATAATCGTGCGGTCATCAGTGCGATGGATAAAGGTCAAATCATCGGCCACCAAGCTATAGCCCCGCTCGATAAGGGTCAAGGCCACTTCGCTTTTGCCTATGCCGGGCTTGCCCTCAACTAGGATGCCAACACCCCTCATGTCCACCATGGTACCCTGCAGGGTGCCGCGCGGCGCCATCATCTTCTCCATGATCACTGTCGCAACATTAATAAACCCCCCGGTGATCATGGGCGTGCGCAGGACGGGCACATTGGCCTTATGGGCCAGAGCGAGAATCTCCGGCCAGACCTTGCGGTTACGGGCGATGATCAGGCAGGGAATGCGTTGTTGAAACAAGCGGCTCAACGCAAGCGTCCTTTGGTGGGGGGGCATGGCCAGAAGATATTCATGTTCGGCCATGCCCAGAACCTGGATGCGATACCGTGCAAAATATCGAAAGAAACCGGCCAGGGCCAAACCCGGACGATGAATGGCCGGTTCGCGAATCAGACGCGATAACCCGCGCTTGCCGGTTACCAATTCCAGCGTCGCCTTCTCGCGCGCCTCCATGTAAAATTGATTGACGTTAACAGCCATGACCGCACCTTCCTCCCCCCC
>CAZALU010000098.1:0-10647 GCA_964486075.1 uncultured Verrucomicrobiota bacterium | reverse complement strand
ACCGCCATCAGCGATGTCGGCTACAGTCAGAGTTGCACCCCGATCCGGATCGGGGTGCCTAATTTATTAACAATCAGAACGGAGGAAATATGAAATCCATCGTAATCGCATGCGTGCTGGCAACGGCCTCGGTAGCAACGGCAGCGGAACCCTTGCGGGTAGCCCTGTTGGATTTTGACAACCAGGCCAGCCTCTCGTCCGACAACGCGGTGGTGGGCGGCGTGACTCCTAAAGCCCTGGCCGATAAGGGGGTTTTCGCGCTGGGCGTGGTGCTGGCCAATGACCCGGACTATGTTCTCATCGATCGGCGCGATTTCATCAGCCAAATCGAGTCGCTCACGCTGACCGATAACGATAAGAAGACATCGGTCAAACCGTCCTTTCTGCGCGCGGCCCAGGCTGTGAATGCGGATGTTGTCCTGCGCGGGAACTTGCTGAGCTATTCGCCCGGCAAGGAAATCGTGAACCAGGGCGGTATTAAGACCGAATTCCAGTCCCTATCTCTACGCGTGGCCCTCCAGGCCTTGGATACCCATGATGGCACAATCATCGCCATGGTGGAAGGCGCTGCCAAGAAGGATTTCCGGCAATCGGACGTGCACCAGACGGTGGTGGGCGAGGACGATCTTCTGCAGTTGTTGCAGTCGGCCCTGGTCAAGGCGGTTCCGGTCCTTAACGAAAAACTTACGGCGCGCCTGGCCCGCCAGAACAGCCGACCGAAGATCAAGCTTTCGGTCAAAGCCGGCACGGCTGATCCGGCCATGGTTGAGCTTGACGGCATGCTGATCGGTACGACGCCGCTTGCCAATTTCGAAACCTATGCCGGCGACCATGTGATTACGATCGGCAAGGCCGGTTACCAGGACATCAGCAAGCAAATCCTGCTCGTATCCGATACGTCCATTGAGGTACCTCTTTTTCGTACCAAGCTGAGCGCCGCGGAAATGAAAGAAGTGCTGGACAAGGCCCGGGTCAACATCATTGCCGGGACCGGCGGCGTCGAGCCGGCCTGGATCATCAATACGATCGATACCGGTAAATAATCGATTGTTTGATTCTTGCCAGGGACCTCGCACACGAATGTTGCTGAATTCAACCCGTTGTGTGAAGAGATCAGCAAGGTGTTCCGCCAATCCCAAGTGGGACAATATGCTCTTCTGCTCTCTTGCCCCATTTTCTATGCTATCTTTACAGTTAAATATTTCTTAAAATTTGGGTTGCGGGCAGAGCTCACTTTGGAACGAAAGGTTATATGGACCGCATCTTAAATGGATTGATTTTACTGGGTGCCTTGATATGGGCAGTGGCGGCTCATGTGCCGGTTGCAGGGGCGCAATCGATTACTCTTACCAGTCCGGCATCCGCCATGAACTATGCCGAGGGCGATGATTATGCGACAACTGTGGTCGGCAATCCATGGGATATGAATGAATTGAGGGATATTCCGTATGATATCAATTATCAACAACCGACCGTTAGCGCAGGTGTCTGGTCGGCCGTGTCGCATCCTTATACCGGGGGGGGCGTCGGCTACTTCTATCTCTTGTTCCGTGGCTACGCGGATACGTATCCTTGGCGGTATGATTACTATTCTTATTACGACGCCGGTATGCCCTATGGTCCTTTGAATCCGATAGATGCCTCACGATATTCCCGACTGTCGATCCGCCAGTCGATGGATTATTCCCAGAACCGGAGCTTCATATTCATTAATTGGCTGAAAACCATGAATGAAAACGAGGCTAACTTGGTGTTTTTTGTGGATGCCGATCGGGCGCCCAACGCCTATGTGACATATCCTGGCGGTTTTAGGATTTATGATATTGATCTGACCGGCCAGGCATATCTAAATGACCGCCTGCCATCGATCATCGACCCGTTGCATCAAGGCGGTACTTGGGCCGACACTGTCTATGGAATTCACGTTATGCCTTCCAGTCAGGGCCCGGCTGGCATGATTCACAAGATCGATTGGATTCGGCTCTACAACCCGGCCACATCGTCCATCCTGCCAATCCGCTGGGCCACCACCGGTGTGTCTCCGGCGGATGAATCGTATTCGGTCCGGTTGTTTTTAGACCGCGATGCCCAGGGCTATGACGGCGACTTATGCATGAGCGGTATTCGCAACGCCGGGCGCTATGATGTGTATACGGCTGCTCTGCCGCCTGGCGATTATTATTTTTATCTAAAACTGATGCGCACCGAAGCGCGCTCTTTTACGACGGTAGCCACCAGCGGATACAGTCCCAAAATCAGTATCCGGGCGACGCCGACCTTCCAATTCACCTCGCCCTCCTTCACCACTGGCACGGATTATGCAACCGCCGAGCTGGGCAATCCCTGGGATATGAATTCCAGCGCTGACGTGATTGCCAGCGGGCATATTAGCGGGCTGACGGTCGGCGGCGGCATGCTGCGCGGTTCAGCCGATCCGCCGGTCCCACCGGCCACGGAATCGGATTGCTATATTTTTCTCAACACGAAACGCAACGGAGTGTTTGTGCCCATCGACACGACGCGCTACCGCTACCTGACTTTCAGGATGATGGTGGATCCGGCGGGCTACACCAATATCCTTGACCGCATTCAACGTGGATGGCTTGCCCGATTTCAATGGGCCAAGACCTATTTTGAAGTCGATGGCTCCTATTCAATGTCCGTGTACCTCCTGGAGGGCTGGCATTCCTATACAGTTGACTTATGGGATGACGGCTTGCTGGATCCTACTCCTGGTTTGAATGTGCCCCAGACCGGATGGCGTACAATTAAACAGGCCAATCTTTTCCGCATGGATCCTTTGGAAGTCTATAATCCCACCGTGTTCTATATCGATGATGTAAAGCTGTGCACCTATAACGGGCCGGAAAACAATGCGTTCATAATCCGTTGGCAGGCCGCCGGCGCTGCCGCTGGCGATCCGCTGACCGTCACGCTATATTACGGCTACTATGATGGCACCGGCGCCTATCAGGAAACAGCGCAGCCCATTGCGGTGGTCCAGAATGCCCAAAAAATAAATTCCTGCGCCTGGAACACCACCGGACTTAATCCCGGTGAGTATTATATCCGGGCCATTGTTTCCGATGGCCTTCAGCAGTTGTCACGGCTGAGCGTTGTCCCTGTCATCATCCGAAGTGGTTTGATTCCAGTTGCCGCCGACTTCGATGCCGATCAAAAGACGGATTACGCTGTCTATGACCAGTCGTCGGGCGAGTGGACAATTATCCTCTCCGGCGATCGCTCGGTCAACACGCTGATGTTCGGTGGCGTTGGTTATACGCCGCTGGCAGCTGATTTTGACGGGGATGGGAAGGCCGATCCGGCCATCTACAACACGACCACTGGCCAGTGGCAGGTGATGCTGTCGGCGAACGGTTATGCGCGGGCGACGGCCGGGCTTGGCGGCGCTGGTTATACGCCCGTGGGCGCTGATTTCGACGGGGACGGCAAGGCTGACTTGGGTGTGTACTGCGCCGCCACTGGACTCTGGAAAGACATACGTTCCGCCAGCGGTTATGCGGTGGCCGCGAGCTTTCTCGGAGGGCCAGGCTATGTGCCGCTGGTCGGGGATTTCAACGGCAATGGTCGTGTAGACCCTGCTGTCTATAACCCGACCAGCGGGAGGTGGCAGGTGTTGTGGCAGGTAATGCTGAGCAGCGGCGCCACCAAGGCTTTGGCAACTTCCGGTGCGAGTGATTGGCAGCCCGTGTCCGGCGATTATGACGGGGACGGCAAGGTTGACTTGGCCGTCTACCGGCAGTCGTCGGGGCAATGGTGGGTCTTGCTCTCCGGCAGTGAGTATGCCGCGGTTTCAACAACCCTTGGGGGTGTTGGGTTGCAGCCTGTTGCCGGTGATTTTGATGGTGACGGCAAAACTGACCCGGCAGTTTTTTCGGAGTCTGTGGGTCGCTGGACCATTATGCTTTCCGGCAGTGACTACGCGTTATGCTCAGTGCCTTGATGACACGCCGCCGGTGGTGGTTTCGCTGAGTGGTTGCGAATAAATCAAGGTGCTTGACGGGTCATCAACCTTCCGAAGGTAGCGCCGGGTTTATCCCGGCGTTCGTTCCTGGTTCGCATAGCAGGCCTAAAGCCTGCTCTGCCCGTCCGTTTCCTGCGCCGAAAAATGAGTCATGGTATAGATGGGTTATTTTCCAGTGTTGCCAGCGCCTCCTGCTTGAGTCCGGCTCCTTTTGTTCTTTTGTTCCAATGAGCGCCGCATGCCAGGCTCGCGTTCATCCGCGAAAACACAACCACACGCCATAGGATAGCGAAGGATCTTTCGGTTTGTGCCGGATAACTTCGTATTCCTTCACGCCAAGTTCCTGCATGATGCAGTGAAAGCGCGCCGCATCCTTGTCCGGGTCGTATTTCGGTCCGCCCGCTACACCGCTCTTTAGAAGATCTCGGACTTCTTTCTCAGGCATGGTAGGCGGAAAACCACGGCCAATAAATGCCCAGCCCCCTGGCTTCAAAACTCGATGGATCTCGCGCACGCCATCTTCCAGACTGCTCCAGAACTGGTAGGCGCCGCGCGAAATGACAATATCCGCATACTGATCCCTGAAAGGAAGAGCGCATGCGTCCGCAAAGGCGAAGCTCGTCCGCTGGGCGAGCCCGCGCGCGCAGGCATCTTGTGCAAAGGGCCGCGCGTACCACGTGTTGATGTCCGCGTTGATCCAGTAGAATTCTTTCGTGCGGCCTGCCAGTTCTAGGATCAGGTCACCCGGTCCTCCTCCAATGTCAATGCCAACGCCTGGACGCAGGGACAGGTCAAGCCGTGCAATCAGGTAGTCTGCCATGCGTGTGTAGATGATTGGACGCGCCTTGGCGGTCCGGTTGAAGCGGGTGGCTTCCGCTTCGCCGAATTTATTATAGTCCGGTGCTGCCAGCGCTGGCGCTGAGTGGGCCTCTGGCGGTTGCAGGCTGAACCCGTGCCGGGTGAAGATCTTTCCGGCCGCCGGGCTTACAAGGAACTCGATCAGCCGTTCTGCCGCTGTCGGAGCGCGGCACCCGCGCAAAATGACGACAGCCACGGGACACGTTGCGGCGACCAGTTCCGGCGGACGCAGGATCTCGACGCCATCTCCCATTTCCATGGCATCGTGTTCCCATATTATCGCGGCGGCCAACTTCCCGGCCGACAGCAGGCCGGCAATGGTTTGACCTTCCGGCAATTCGGCCACGCGATTGGCTGCGAGCGCCTGGGCGGTTACGCCTTGTCGGGCGAGCAGTCGTTCGCCCATAATTCCCTGCTGACAGTGTTTCGCATCCACCAGGTAAAACCGTACGCCGGGCTTGCCCAGGTCCCCGACCTGCAGGATGCGCTTGGGATTGCCGCGCGGTACCGCAAGCACGGGCACGACATGGCACACCGTCCGACGGGCCACGCTGAGGCCTTGCTGCTCGGTCTCCTGGATGTATTGGATATCGCCAGCCAGATATACACCGTCGTGTTGGCGGCAGGCCTCCTCAAACATCCGGCCCGAGGGGCCGAAGATCGCCTCCACCTTAATGCCCGTCTGCCCCTCGAACTCGGCGAGGCATTCCGAAACGGGACCTCGCACTCCGCCGCCGCAGTAGAGTTTGACAGGAGTTGCATCCGCATCATGCCGAGTCTGAGCGTTCTTCTGGTTCGGATGCGCGCATCCGCCGCACAGCACCGCCGCGAGGAGAACCGCCGATCCCATCGAATGCCATAGTGCTTTTTGAAGTCTGTTCATGTGCAATCCCCCTGGGTGTGAGTCCGTTGGTCGCTGCATATTCTCGATCGCGCCTGGACCTCTGCTTGCGCTGCCCTCTCATTTTCTCTAATAGCGTCCCATACTCGACAAAACAATCGACTCTGATCCAGCCGCCTGTCGCCGATCATCCGGCAGATGACGTGATCGATCGCCCTGCGTGTTGAGTTCCCAATCGACAATTGCCGTTCTGAATATGACTAGAGTATAGGGGCACAAGGAAATCAAGCGATATTTTTAATCTTTTTAGCTTGCCTGAATTTGCCAAGCCGGTAACACTTGTCCGAAGCGGAGGCTGCACCATCAGCCAGCTAAGCTGTTATGGTTTTCCCGTGTGCCGTAATTCCCGGGGCGGCGCCGGAGCCATTGTCCGGTCGGTTGATTTCTTTCCGGGGCAAGGGCGCGGGCTAACATGTTGACCCTGCACAACAACGATCTTGTGGTCGAAGTGCTTGATCCCGTCGCGGATGCCTGCCGCGAGGGGGCGCGTTACTGCGCCGGGGGTTACATCTGGCAGGTGCGGGATGCCGACGTCGGCGACTTGCTGGCCGGGCCATGCTATCCCAACGAACCGGCGCCTTTTTTCGGCCAAGGCGTGCCGGACATGTTCCTGACGTTTCTGGGGGACGAAGGGGCGGCCAGGGGGGACGAGGTCGGGCGGATCGGGGTCGGCAATGTCCGCTACGCGGGGCCGGGGGCGGACTTTCAATCGATGTATGACACCGAGGTGATTGAGTTCCTGCGCTGGGATGTGGCGGCGACCGCCCGGGGCGTGACCCTGCGCGCGGAGCACCGTTTCCGAGACCGGGCGTATGGGCTGGAACGGTCCATTTACCTGGATTTCCGAACCCTGTATTCGTGCACAACGATTCGAAATCTCGGTGAGCGGGAGCTTCCCTTGTGCTGGTACGCGCATCCGTTTTTCCCGCTTCCCGCGGACGAACGGCTCTGCCGCTTCTCGCTGCCCGTCGGTCTCGCTCCGAACCCCGGCTTTGCGCAGGATGCCGATGGGTATCTGGTCCGCCGGGCGGGTTACGACTGGCGTGCGGGGTGTTATCAGCCGTTGGCGTTCGAGGGTTCCGGGCGTCTGCTGAGTGTTATCCAGCGGCATCCCAAGGTGGGGCAGGTGGAGGTATGCACCGATTTCACGCCTTCGTACCTGCCGATTTGGGGCAACGACCGCACGTTTTCGTTTGAGCCGCACCGCGAGGTGAAGCTGGGCAAGGACGAGGAAGCCGCGTGGTCCATCAGCTATCGCTTCGGGGAGCCCGCGGGGTCGGCTCAACCGGCGATGCCGTAGCGTGGGATACCGGATGCACCCAATTGCATTACGTATGAAGCTCTTGCAAAACCCTACGGACGCGACGGAGCGCGTCCCTCCATTTTCAAAAACACGTCGCATTATACCCCAGTTGGAGGGCCACGCTCTGTCGTGGCCGGCTCTGACACGGGTTTTGCAAGACTCTCGTATAAAAAAGATTTGGACGGAACGGCGAAAATGAAGGTGAGTTCTCACGTTGGCACAAAGAAAGGAAGCACCAATGCTGAAGAAGACGATCGTAATCACGCGGGAGTATGCGGCGGCATGGATCTTATTGACGGCGCTGTGGCTTTGTCCCTCGATTGTCTCGGCCCAGGGCAAGGCGCTGATCATCGATCACACCTGTACTGATATTCAGAAGATCCCAGCCAAGTATATCGAGAAGGCTAAGCAGATATTCAAGGTCGCCTATGGCCACACTTCGCACGGCAGCCAGGTCGTGTCCGGAATGGACGCGCTCAGGAAGGATCACCCGTCGCTCTTCGGGTTTGGCCGGGGCGCGGGTAATGAGCTATCCTTAATGGATGGCACACCCACCGGTGACTTGGGCAATCCAGATCGCAATACCTGGGCGCAGCGGACGAAAGAACTGCTTAACGGGACCGGCAAGGATCGAAACTTGGTCATGTGGTCCTGGTGCGGACAAGTCGGCGGTGCGTCGGAAATGGATATCCAGACCTATCTGAGCCTGATGAGCGATCTGGAAAGTAGATTTTCCAATGTCAATTTCGTCTATATGACCGGCCATCTTGACGGCTCCGGCAGGAACGGCAATCTTAACCAGCGTAACGAGCAGATTCGACAGTTTTGTAAAAAGAACGGCAAAATCCTGTTCGACTTCGCCGATATCGAAAGCTACGACCCTGACGGCAAGGTCAATTACATGGAACTCGATGCCAACGATGATTGCAATTACAAGGAGAGCGGCATTGCCAAGAACTGGGCAGACGAATGGCTGAAAAATAATCCCCAACACGGGATCGCGCTGCCCGCCAGCGCGGCGCATACCAACCCGCTGAACGGCGCACTCAAGGGCCGTGCTTTCTGGTGGATGATGGCGCGAATGGCGGGGTGGGGCGGCAAGTTGGGGACCGAAAGCCCTTAATGTCAATTCTTCCAAACAGGTCGTCCCGTGGCGTGCTTTATCGGCGCAGTCTTTTCAGTTTATTCTTGAGCCAGTGCTTGACGTCGTAATAGACGAAGGGAATCTTCATCCAGAAGTTGAAGCGGTGGCCCAGGTATTGCATGTATGTGTCCACCAGCTCTATCCGTCCTTCCCAATGCAGGGGGTGGCACAGCCGGATCATATCGCACAGGCGTCGGGAGAGGTTCAGGGCGGAGGGATAGAATCGCGCCCGGGTTGTGTCGATCAGCGCGAATTCAAATTCCGCTTCCGGCGCGCAGCGGAACAAGAGATTCCCTGCTGATAAATCCCGGAAGAAAACCCCGCGGCTGTGAAGGTTACACAGGAATTGGGCGATCACAGCAAAAAGTTCTGCGCTCGATTTGCCCTGGAATCTCGTGGCACCGAGGCTGAAGGCTGTGAAGGCTTCCCGGACCGACCAGCCGTTCTCGAAAGCCCGGCAGACATAAAAGCTGTTGTCCAAGTCGGGACGTTTAGCGGTATGTATGAACGCGATGGGTTGGGGCGTTGGAATACCGCGTCGCAGAAGCTCCTGGGCGCCGTTCCAGCTCCGCTGGGCCCGGTCTGATTGACGAGGCTGAATCAGCCGACGCCATAAGCTGCGGGGCTTGAATTGCTTGACCACCAGGCGGCGTGTTCGATCTCCGGGCGCTGGCACCGACCAGACCCGGTTGCGACTGTTGCGCAGGATGATGGCCGAGCGGGAAAGATCCTGCGTACCGTCTGGCTCGGGGGTGTCCCGGTCCAGAAGCATTTCCAAGAGCGGCGTTATGTCGAACGGCAGACCGGATTCCTGTGCCAAGCCGCAACCGGTCCAGACTTGGCGTTGAAAGGAGGCGTAGCTTGTGCCGGGAATCGACGCGAAACGGGCTCCAGGAATAATGCCGGGCGTGGGCGGCACAGGAATGGTTGATGGTTGATGGTTAATGCTTGATGGGGCGGCTGATCTCTGATCTATGATCTCTGATCTCTCTGTGCATGCAGCGGTCCAGATGAGATAAACGGGGCTTTCGGTGAAGAGGGGCGGGGGCCGGTCCAGTTTGAGGCCATCGCGGGAGTAGGCTTGCGCAGATTCGAGCATGGCGGGCGGATAGCAATCCGTTGTTTTGGCCGCATTGCCGTTGGTTGTCCAGACTGCGTGAAGAATTTCCGATTGCTGCTTAGTGATTGCTGATTGAAAATCTACGAAGTCTGTCTTTGCGCGGGCGAATTCCAGGATTTCGAGGCCGGGTCCCGTGGGGACTTTTCGAACAAATTCGGCCCCGGCCAGAAAACTATTGATAGTTTTCATTGCGAAAAAAGCCGGGCGCAGGCGATAGGCGGCAATCTCTCCGCGGCAATGTCCGTAATAGGTGACATGGGGAATGTCCGGGTAGTCGGAGGTGCCGTCGTCAATCAGCCCTTCGCGTTGTCCGATTAGCGGTCCCCAATAGAGTCGCCGCAGAGCGCCCGAGGCTGTCGCCAGGCAGGCATAGCGGGCGACGTAGTCCGCCTGTTTTTCTTCAACATGATCGAGCTGGCGGGCAATGCGCCGTAGGCTCCAGGTCACGTGGGCGCAGAGCGTTGCTGGCACACCAGCCCATACGCCGATATCCCTGAGTAAGCACGCCTTGCGGATAAGATTGCAGCGCAAGAGTTTGGCGAGGCGCCGTCCTAATATTTTATGATCGTAGGTTTCCGGCTCCGTGGCGCGCTCCACGAATAGGTTGTTGGTGTGGATGGCGGGGAGCATGCCGCTGTGTTTTAACTCGGCCAGGATGGCCACGTTATAAAATGGTTCGAAGTCCGTGACGTTGGGCGCTGCCAGCCTTACCTTGTATTTTTGGGATTCTTCCCAGGCAATTTGCCAGCTCAAGAGGAAGGAGGCCAGGGTATAGCCTGACCACCGGCGCCGGTTACAGGTGGAGCCAATCTCAAGTATGTCCAGCCGTGAGGCGTGGGTCTGAAGCGTTTCCGCGACAAACTCGCGCCAGCGATCCTGGGCCTGGGTATTATCCAGTGCCTTGACTTCAGCCAGCGGCTGGACCAAGTGCAGGCATACTCCGAAGGACTCGTCCAATAGCCTCTTCAGAAAGCGTTCGTTGAAAGAATCGCGGCTGTCGTAAGTGAAGTCCAGCCGCACCTGCGAGATACCAAGCTCCCGCAGGCGTGCAATCGTATAGTCGTCGAATTGCGAGTCCGGAGCGCTGGCGACACAAATTCCCAAGAAATCCGGGGCTATATGGCAACCGGCGTCCGGCGTTGGCCGGCAGTGTCGCCAGCGTCCGCCGGCCCAGTAACGGAGGTTGTTGGCAATGGCTTGCCCAAGAAGTTGCATGTTTTGCCGCTGATTAGTCATAGGTGTATTATGTATATTGCCGCGTTGCATGAAAGCTAAAAGGCTAGTCATTATTGCCTTGCTTGCAGTTGTTCGGTCGCATAGTGTAGCTGTCGTGTAA
>CAZALU010000097.1:0-10831 GCA_964486075.1 uncultured Verrucomicrobiota bacterium | reverse complement strand
AGACATCGCAAAGAAAAAGGGCTCAAAGTAGCCGAGAACTCGGTACTCTCAAGATCTGAAACACTATAGGAGTTTTGCCCGAGCAATGACGCCAAATGACGTTCTATTAAATTGTCAGAATCCTTTTCCGCATACTTTGGCGTGATTAGCGGGCAATCTTTTCTTATATTACCTGAATTGCACGATAATCGTGCAACGTGGTTAACCCCGTTTGGCCGCGTTTTACGCGGCCATCATCACGTGACCGCGTTGGCACGTGGAACGTGACTCACGTGGCGAAATTTTGGGTGAATTTTGCGCCGGCTCGGCGCAAAATTCAGGTATTATGAAAATCGGAATTGCATGCGGGGGGACCGGCGGACATATCTTTCCCGGCTTGGCTACTGCGGAGGCCTTGCGGCGCCGGGGACATACGGTTGTCCTGTGGCTGGCGGGCAAGAATGTGGAACAGGCCGCGGTTGTGGGGTGGGAAGGCAAAATTGTGACGGTGCCCTTCAGCGGATTCGGAGGAATCCGCTCTTGGCGCGCGCCTGCGGTTTTGTGGCGCTTGCGGCGGGCCATCCGGCAATGCACGGACACCATGCGTTCGGATCGCCCGGATGTCCTGCTGGCCATGGGCAGTTATGCTTCGCTCGCGCCGGTCTGGGCGGCGCGTCGTTCCGCTATTCCAGTGGTTTTGCATGAAGCCAACGTTATTCCAGGGCGGGCGATCCGGTTCCTGAGCAGCTGGGCCGTTGCGGTTGCCGTAGGATTCGAGGAAACGCGCGCCCATCTGTGCCATTCGCGCCTGGTGGTGACGGGGATGCCTTTGAGGAAGAGGTGGAAGGTGGAAGGTGGAAGGGGAAAGATGGCAGAGGTCAGAGATCAGACAGCGGGCAGTGGGCAGCTTACAATCAGTAATCAGCAATCAGCAATCAACAATTCATCTTTGGGCTGGCTGCAGCCTCAAAAATTTACGCTGCTGGTGATGGGCGGGAGCGGAGGCGCGCGCAGCTTGAACGAGAAGGCGGCTGCCGCCATTATCCGTCTGCACAGGGCGGGCAAGATTTTACAGGTGATACACCTGACCGGGCCAGCCGACGAATTGGGCGTGCGCGGTCAATACGAGCGTGCCGGAGTGGCGCATGCCGTGTTCGGTTTTTTTTATGATATGCCGGAAATCTATCGGCGCACGTCGCTGGCGATTTGCCGGTCCGGAGCTTCGACCTGCGCCGAGTTGTGCCGTTATGGAGTGGCCGCCCTGCTGGTGCCATATCCGTTCGCAACGCGTCAGCATCAGTTGGCCAATGCCCGGGTCTTGGCGTCCGCCGGCGCCGCCGATGTGCGGGCGGAATCGGAGCTTACGGCGGAGGGGCTGGCGGAGTATATTGCCGGCGCGCTGGACGATCCGGATCGGCTGACGCGTCTGCGCCAGGCGGCGCGCCGGCGGGAGCCGGGCGATGCCGCCGAGGCCCTGGCCGAGCTGGTTGAACGCGTTGGGCAGGGGATAGTAACCTAACACTTTATTTGGAAACATACGCCTGTGAGTGATTTTTTATCCGCATTATACGAAGAGCGTGAGCGCGCGGAGCGCCTATTATCTCGTGGCCAAGGACGGATCCACCTGCTGGGCATCTGCGGGGTGGGCATGGCTGGGCTGGCTTTTCATCTGCAACAGCTGGAGTTCCAGGTCTCCGGATGCGATAGCGCGCCCGGCGCGTTGAAGGCCTGGCTGGAAGAGCGCGGTATCCCGGTAAGTATAGGTCACGATCCCGGGCATGTCGCAAAAACGGATTGGATAATCCGCAGCACCGCTGTGCCTGCCGATAACCCGGAGCTCGCTGCCGCCGCCTTGCGCGGCATTCCCATTTTCCGGAGAGGGCTGGTGATGGCGTCCCTCTGCTCCGGTTTCTTATCCGTTGCCGTCAGCGGCACGCATGGCAAGACCACGACGACTTCGATGATCGTCCAGGTCTTGCGCGGCTGTGGAAAAGCTCCATCGTTTTGTATCGGCGGTGAATCCGCGACGCTGGGCGGCGTCGCGGGATCCGGCGCCGTCGCGGAAAAAATCATGGTGGCGGAGGCTGACGAGAGCGATTGGACCTTGGCGGCGTATGCCCCGGATATCGCTGTGATCACGAACATCGAATTCGATCATGCCGAGCATTTTAAAAATATGGACGTCTTGCGCGCCTGTTTCGCCGGGATGGTCCGGGGCGTAAAGCGGCGACTGGTGTTTTGCGCGGACGATCCTGAGGTGCGGCAGTTATGCGAGGGGAAACCCGGAGCCGTTTCGTACGGATTAAAATCCCCAGCCGATTGGCGTGCCTCAAAAATTATTGAAGTCGGTTATTCGGTGGCGTTTGATGTGATCTGCCGCGGGTCGCAATTGGGGCGTATAACCCTGCCGGCGCCGGGCCGGCATAACGTACTGAACGCGCTGGCAGCCTGTGCGGTTGTCGAGGAATGGCAGCCTGATTTCGCGGATGTTAGCCGGGCCCTGGACCGGTTCGCGCCAGTCCGTCGGCGCTTTGAGCGTATAATCGACAAGGACGATGTTCTGGTTATTTCCGATTATGCTCATCACCCGGCGGAGATCGCGGCGGTCCTGCGGAATCTGAAACATATCCGCCGCAAGCGCTGGTTGGCGGTGTTCCAGCCGCATCGGTTCAGCCGTACGCTGGCGCTGGGCAAGGAGTTTGCGGCAGTCTTCGAGGGACTCGACGAGCTGATCCTGGCACCGGTCTATGCGGCGTCCGAGCCGGCACTGGCCGGGGGCACTGCCTGGGATTTGTACGCCCAGATCCGCAAGGCAGGAAAAGTCCGGGCGCTCTGCGCATCCTCCTTGGACCAGGCCTGGGGTTACTTGCGTGGTCGCCTGGCCCGTGGGGACGGCCTGTTGATTATCGGCGCCGGCGATGTGGGGCAAATGGCAGAGCGGGCGAAGTCGGATCTCAATCGCTTTGGACTCGCGCGTTTGAATCCGGCGACGGAATGGCTTGCGGCGCTGAGCGGTCTGAAGTTGGCGGAGACGTTGATCCGGCCCGGGGCAACGTTGGCCCGCAAGACAACCTTGCATGTTGGCGGCAAGGCTGATATTTACTTGGATGTTCGTTCGCCAATTGACCTGGCACGGATCATCAAGTGGGCGACCCTCAAACAGGTTCCCTGGAAAATATTGGGTGCCGGCAGCAACATTTTGGCGAGCGATTTGGGGGTGCGCGGCTTGCTTTTGCGCCTGGCTGGTCCCAATTTCCGCGGCATTCGGGCGGCAGGTCCAACGCGGCTGATCGCGGGAGCGGGAACGCCCTTGAGTGAGTTGGCCGCTTGGGCAGCGGGGGAAGGTCGGGCCGGTTTGGAGTTTTTAACCGGCATCCCGGGAACCGTCGGCGGGGCGCTGCGGATGAACGCCGGCGCCTGGGACCGTGAAATAGGCGTGGCGGTAGAGTGGGTGACTTGCCTGGATTCTGACGGTACGGAAAAGATTGTAGACAAATGCGATTTATGTTTTACTTACCGACAGGCTGTAGGATTTGCACAGAAAATTATTCTGGAGGCGGCCTTGACGACATCGGCCGATACAGCCTCGGCTGTTAACGAGCGCATGCGGGCGATCGCGGCGCGCCGGGCCTGGATGAAGGGCTTGAGTTCGGCAGGATCGGTGTTCCGCAATCCGGAGGGCGCAGCCGCCGGGCGATTGATCGAGCAGGCGGGTTTGAAAGGACACCGAATCGGCGGAGCACGTATTTCGGAGCGGCACGCCAACGTGATTGTCACGGAAAAAGGCGCCACGGCCTCGGATGTGTTGGCGTTGCTGGAGATCACACGGCAGGCTGTACGCGCCGAGACCGGAGTGGACTTAACCGGGGAGATTGAGCGTTTTGAATAAAATAAAATTTCAGCATATTGCCGTCTGCATGGGCGGGTTTTCCAGCGAACGGGAGGTTTCTTTGCGATCGGGCGCGTCCGTGGCCAAGGGACTGCGTGAACACGGATATCAGGTGACCGAAATGGATATTCGCGATCGCACCTTTGATTTGCCGGCCGGTGTGGACGCGATTTTTATTACTTTGCATGGTGAATTCGGTGAGGACGGCCAGATTCAGGATTTACTCGAGCGGCGTGGCGTGCCCTATACCGGGTCCGGTCCGGCGGCCAGCCGACTGGCGTTCGACAAGGTTCAATCCAAGCGTGTCTTGATCGAACGCGGTGTAATGACGCCGGCCTTTGAAGTGCTCGGACCCGGCGAGCGGCGTAAGCTGGCCCTGCCGGTTGTGGTTAAGCCGGTGCGCCAGGGCTCCAGTTACGGCGTGCACCGGGTTCTGTGCGAGGACGAATGGGCGCCGGCCCTGGCCGATGCGCTGGTCTTTAACGGTGAAGTTATTGTCGAATCGTTCATCGATGGGAAGGAATTGACGGTCGGGCTGATGGGCGACGAGGTCCTGCCGGTAATCGAAATTCGGGCGCCGGGCAATAACTACGATTATCGGGCCAAGTACACCAAGGGCGTTACGGAGTACCTGGCGCCGGCGCCGCTGACGAAGTCCGAGACAGAGCGTTGCCAGGGTCTGGCCTTGGCAACCTACCGGGCGTTGGGCGGGCGGGGAATGGGCCGAGTAGATTTGCGCCTGGCGCCGGACGGCGCGCTGCATGTCCTGGAGCTGAACACGATCCCCGGCTTCACGGAAACCAGCCTACTGCCTAAGGCGGCGGCCGTGGCGGGGTATTCATTCGCGGATCTTTGCGACCGGATTGTCAGCCTGGCAACGCTAACAAAATTCCAAATTCCAAGGAAAAGCAATCAATAAAGGCAACGTAAGAAAACGGAAAGAAAACCAGTGATACAAGCCCTGAACCGTGAACCGCTGAACCGTGCACCCTGTATAACCTATCGGAGATAGTATGTGGTTTGGTAAATCCAAGATAAAAAGGCGTCGGCGGCCTGATCGTGCGCGGCTCGATGAGCGGCGCTCGAACCGTTTGCGGGTCCAGTCTCGCGTTATCTTGAATTCAAAAACCGGACTCCACTGGTTGAGAGGCTTTCTGGTGCTGCTGCTGAGCTTACTGTCGCTGGCTGCCGTTTTAGGGGCGAGTTTGTATGCTCTAAATCATTATCTTTTAAAACAGAACGACCTGTTCCGCATCCGCGATTTCAACATAAAATGCAGCGGTGATGTGATCAAAGATAGACATGTCCGGGATTACGCCGGGCTGGAGGGCGCCAGTAATCTCTTTGCCCTGAACATCGCCGAGAAGCGCGATTCCCTGCAGAAGCAAGCTCGCGTGAAATCGGTGAAAATCTCCAGGATTTTACCGGGCGACTTGGAAATCGTGGTCCAGGAGCGCGTCCCCTTCGCGCGTTTGGAAATGAGCGAGTATTACCTGATCGTGGACCGGGAAGGCTGTGTCTTGGGTCCGTCCACCGCGGTGTCGCGTTTGGCGGTCATCAGCGGGTACTCCATTGCCGGACTGCAGCCCGGTCGGCGCCTGGCCGGCACTCCCGTCATGAACGCCCTGGAGGTGTTTAATATCTGCGAAACCACCCAGTTCCGGGATCTGTTCAAGGTGCTGCAGATCGATCTGGGCAACCGGGAAGCCTTGGAGCTGAGGCTGGGCGGCGGCGAGCGTGTGCTGCTGGCTTGGCCGCAGATGGGGCAAGTGGATACCCTGGATCCGGATCGTTTGGAGAAAAAACTCCTCAAACTGGCGGAGATCCTGAAAACGGCGGCGGCGCGGGGTAAGCGCGTGGCCAGTCTCGACATGACCCTGGAGAACGATTTTCCGACGCCGGAGTATTATTAGCGCGAAAGGATAGACATGGCTATGCCGCCGATAGCGGCCCTGGAAATGGGCACTTACAAGGTTTGTGTTTTGGTCGGGGAGGCCCGGGATGACGGCAACATCATGCTTACGGGCATCGGACAGTGCCCGTCCTGTGGTGTGCGCAAGGGGGTCATCGTCGACCTTGAAAATGTCGAAACCTGCGTGCGTACGGCGGTTCAGGGGGCCGAGCAGAGCGGGAGAGTTGAAATCCGGCAAGTCTATGTTACGCTTTCCGGCGGACACATCCGGAGCGTGATCAATCCGGGCAGCGTGCCGGTGTACGACACCCAGCGTGGCGTTACCAGCGAAGACATCGAACAGGTGCGGCAGATCGCCCAGGCCATTCATCTGCCGCATGATGTCGAAATACTGCATACCATTCCCCAACTTTATACCGTGGATAATCAGGGCGGAGTTCCCAACCCCGAGGGACTGCAGGGCGGTAAACTTTCCTTGGATACGCTGATTATTCATGGCGCACTGAACCTCATGCAGAATGCGGTGAAGGCGGTGCAGAATGTCGGGCTGGAAGTGGCGGACGTGGCCTTTGGAGGATTATGTTCAGCCCTGGCCACCCTGACGCCGGAACAGAAGGAATGCGGGGTGGCGCTGATTGACCTTGGCGGGGGGACGACCAGTTGGTTGATCTATGCTGATGGCATGATTGCCACGGCTGGCGCGCTGGCTGTGGGCGGAGATCACATCACGAACGATATTGCCCAGGGTTTTTCCATTTCAATCAAACGCGCGGAATATTTGAAACAGGAATCCGGCTCCGCCATAGTGGATACGAGCGCGCATTTTCAGCGGATTACGATTCCACCGGAGGTTGGTTTTGCCCCCGGTTCCATCGCGGTATCCGATTTAAACACTGTGATTAACGCCCGGGTGGATGAAACCTTCCGGATGATCCATAATGACCTTGAGAAAAAACGCCTGCTGCTGAAACTGGGCGCCGGCATTGTGCTGACCGGCGGCGCGGCGCGATTACGGGGTGTGGTAACCGCCGCCGAGCGCGTCTTCGAAATGCCGTGTTCGGTTGGTAAACCCAAGAATTTTAGCGGTGTATCCACGGCGTACGAGGGTCCAGAATATGCTTCCCTGCTGGGACTGATCCGATATGCGGCCCGCAGCGAGCGCCAAGTCAAAGACAAGGTGTCGTTGAAAGACCTGATTGGTAATTTTTTTGGGCGGAGGGTATAAAGTGGCTGAGATCAATCAACAGTCCTTAAAAGCGGACGATTGTCGCATTTTGATAGTCGGGGTGGGTAATGGCGCCGGCCGGGCCTTGTCCGCGATGGCCCGCCAGTGGCAGGAAGGCCCGGACATGGTCGCGATCAATACCGACTCTCATGATTTTGCGAAAATTGACGGCTTGCGGTTTGTCCAGATCGGGGCCCAGGTTATGAACGGCATGGGCACCGGTGGTGATCCCCAGGTTGGCCGGCGTGCGGCGGCCGAGGATGTGGATGCCGTGCGTAAATTGTTCCACGGCGTCAACCTGGTTTTGCTGGTCGTCGGCCTGGGGGGCGGCACCGGCACCGGCGCCGCTCCGCTCGTGGCGGAAGAAGCCCGCAAGGCGGGCGCCTTGGTCTTGTGTTTTGGCATGCTGCCGTTCGAGTTCGAGGGCCAGCGGCGTATGAGCCGAGCCCAACAGGGGCTTCTGGCGCTGAATGGTGTGGCGAATGGCGTAATTTGTTTGCCCAACCAGCGGCTCTTGGACCTGGTTGAGGATCGCGCCAATATTGCCGAGGCTTTTCAGAAGGCGGATGCCATGCTGGGGCGCGGGGTGCAAGCAATCTGGCGGGTGCTTTGCCGTAAAGGCGTGATCAACCTGGATTTTGCAGATGTGCAGGCGTTGCTTCAGCAGGGTAACGGACAATGTGTATTCGGCTGTGCCGAGGGGGAGGGGCCGGATCGGATCAACCTGATCCTACAAGCCCTGCGTGAGGATCCGATGCTGAAACGCGGCCAGGTGCTGGCTCAGGCGCATGCATATATTATCAGCATCAGCGGCGCGGCGGATTTGACTTTGAAAGATGTCGATAGCCTGGTGCGGGGCATCGGCGCAGCCGGTGGGGCGGAGTCCTTGGCCATGGTTGGGGTCGATTGCGATGCCGCCTTGAAAGACCGAATTTTCGTCACCATCCTGGCGTCCGAGCCGGCCGGGGAAGCGCCCGTGAACCGGGACCCAGTTCCGGCCGAACCGGTTAAGCCGGCTGTTGTCGCCAAGCCAGATTTGATTCAGGGCACACTGTTCGATGGCGCGGGGCAGGGTCGGTTCAAGGATGTCGATCCAACCATTATCGAAGGTAGCAACCTGGATATACCCACGTTTATCCGTCGCCGGATCATGATCCAGAAAACCAGGGACGGCCATTCTTAATCTTCCTGACGGGGAACCTATGCAACTTTCGATCATTATTCCAGCATATAATGAAGAAGCGCGCCTGGGTCGCATGCTGGAGGCGTATCTGCCGTATTTTATCGCGCGCTACGCTGACCAGGTGGAGTTCATCGTGGTTGTCAACGGATCCGTGGATCAGACCGGGGCACTGGCCGACCGTTTTGCCGGACAGTACCGGCAGGTCCGGGTGATTATCGAACCCAAGCCGATCGGCAAGGGCGGGGCCGTTTTGATCGGGCTGGCGCAAGCCAGCGGCGAGCGGATCGGGTTTGTGGATGCTGATGGCGCGACCCCGCCAGAAGCTTTCCAGCAACTGGCAGAGCACATCAGTTCGGCCGGGGCCATCATTGCCTCGCGCTGGATCGCGGGCGCGGAGGTTAGTCCCCGCCAGCCTATTTTGCGGAGAATGGCCTCGCGAATTTTTAACAAGCTGGTTCGGTTCATGTTCGGGTTTCGCATTTCGGATACCCAATGCGGGGCCAAGCTCATGAGCCGTGAGGCAGTCCGTTGCGTCTTGCCGCGCATCGGCGTCACCCGCTGGGCGTTCGATGTGGATCTTTTATTTCAACTGCACCGAGCCGGTTTTAAGATCCTTGAAATTCCCACTATCTGGCGCGATATGAGCGGATCGCGTCTCAAGGTTGGGCAGGCTTCGCTTGAAATGATGCTGGCCATAATTCGACTGCGCTTGATTTATTCGCCGCTGAAATGGATTGTGACACTGTATGACGCCACCGTGTCGAGAGTATTCCAGCCGGGAATTTAACACCAAATGAACCTGCAAAACAAAACAGCCCTGGTCACCGGCGGAGCGGTCCGGGTCGGGCGCGCGATCTGCGAAGCGCTGGCCGACGCGGGGTGCCGGGTGGTGATTCACTACAGCCGCTCGGCGGGCGAGGCCCGGGCTCTGGCCGGGCGACTGCGCCGCGCCGGAACGGCGGCCTGGGTTGTGCGGGGCGATTTAACATCGAGGGGAGCCTGCGAACGGGTCATGGCCGGCGCCTTCCGAATAGCCGGTGCGGTGGATATCCTGGTCAATAACGCCGCAGTATTTCACAAGCAGGATCTGTTGAGCGCTAGCGTCGCCGACCTGGGCAGGGAATGGGCGGTCAACCTGGCGGCGCCGCTGGGGCTGATGCAGGCGTTTGCCCGCCGCGCGCAGCACGGTAAAATTATCAACCTGCTTGATAGCCGTATTGCGTCATGCCGGGCGGATGCCGTGCCGTACGTGCTTTCGAAAAAAGCGTTGGCGGACCTCACCATCCTGGCGGCCAGGCAGTTGGCGCCCGGCATTACGGTCAATGGCGTGGCGCCCGGAGCGGTGCTGGCCCCCGACCCTGAGCGCAGCGGAACTGTCCGGGAAAAAGCCGGCCGCTGCCTGCTTGGGCAGCGTCCGACCCTGGAAGACGTTGTGCGGGCCGTGCTTTTTTTAGCGCAATCCGATTCCATCACCGGGCAGATTGTGTTCGTGGACGGAGGACAGAGACTGCTGGAGGTTTGAGCACAAATCCGGGGGTTCAAAGTTCACGATTCAACAGTTGTAGGGTGGGGAATAAACTTTTCAAGCTCTTGCAAATATTCAACCCGAGCGTGGCGCAGTATAGTTTCCGCTGCGATGCGTGACTAGCCCCTTTTTTCTCCTATTTCCTTGTTTTGTCGAGAAGATCAAACACCCCGCCTTGAGTGACTCGGAGAGCGGGACGAGGCACTTGAGGACCTCGTCGGTTCGCTGCGGGTCAAACGCCATGTCCCGGGCCAGAATGCGCGGGCGGCTTCCCATCAGCGCCAGCGTCATCGGATCGCCTGCGAACGCCGTTCTGAAACTGTCTAAAGCGGTCGATTTGAAAATGGATATAATTCGGAATTTTTGGATCTTCCGCGGAATCTGTTCGCCTATTACTACGATCCCGATTCTGCTCACATGAACCCGCTGTTTTCTTCCATTCTTGCACTTGTGGGGATGGTCTTCATGTTGGTTGGTATTGGCAAATGGGCTAAATGGAGGTATCTCCTTGTTTTGCTATCCATACCATTATCTTTATTTGCCTTCATATCGTTGAATCTCTCCTTCTTGGAAAAATTCGGGCCAGTGATCTTCGTGGGTTTGCATATGTTTGCAATACTCTATATGGTCCGAATAACTTACCATAAAGATGTGAAGTTTGCGGACAAGACGACCGCTATAGGGAGGCAGGGCGCTTGCATGTCCAGCGAAGACGGGAGAACGAGGGATAAGCCCCAAGAATAAAAAATAACGGCTTGCCAGGTTATCCGAAGATACGCCCTCGCTCCGCTATCCTCATCACCGAACGCTACATAGACGGCAAGACCAAGAGCGTCACCAGCTCTGGCCAGATCGCCCAGTATTACGATTACGGTGTCAACGGGGACGGCACCCGTTGATCAACGGTCTATTCCGCCTCCAATGGTTCCCCATCTACAGCAGCGAGGAACTTCCTGGCACATTATTAGTTGTCAACCCGGCTTGACGCACACTCGACAAGGCCATAAAAGATGACCGGCGCCGCATTCGAAAGCTGCACGCCGAACTGGGCGCGGCCTCCATCGTCAGCGAGGGAAAAGATATTCAAGTGAGGGCTGAACGGCTTCAGGATATTCAGG
>CAZALU010000096.1:0-10904 GCA_964486075.1 uncultured Verrucomicrobiota bacterium | reverse complement strand
TATTTTCAATCCATTTCTAAATCGGCCAAAAGCCCGTTTTCGACCGGCGTTGACAAGGAGATCTCTTCACTCACGCCGCGAGGTCGTGAGGGTCTAAAGGCCATCAGCGGATTGCTGAATTTCGCGTTCGTCAGCTTGACATAGTGGAGGACAATCGATAGTTTAGATGCATTTTTTGGATTGCCAACGTAGCTCAGCTGGTAGAGCAGCGCATTCGTAATGCGCGGGTCGGCGGTTCGATTCCGCCCGTTGGCTCCCAATGAAATCAAGCATTTCTCGATGTTTACCCCTCCGAAAAGTCCCCTGTAAAACCAGATTGCAACAAAATTTGTTACAGATTGCGCTTGCAAGCCCCGTTAGATATGGTACGGTTATCTCTGAAAGGCGGAGAAACAACTTAACGGAGGCAAGCTATGGGGAGCATTCTCAAACGATCTGGAAGCCCGTATTTTTACGCGCGGTTTATGGTAGATGGGGAAGCAAAATGGATAAGCACGAAGAAGACGAAGCGGGCGGAAGCCCAGGCCATTGCCGATGCCTACGAGAACGCGGCCCGCGGTGATTCATCGGTTGAAGATCAATTCAACGTGTTTCTGAAAATGCTGGTCGCCACCCCGGCTGCCCAGCAGGACACAAAGCGCGCCGAATACGCCGCCCGGCTGATGCGTCACCGGACGGCCGTCCTGCCGATTGCCGACGCCTGGCCGTCCTGGTTGGATTCTCCGATGAAGGGAAATCCGAGCGCTATAACCATCCGTGGTTACGCTCCGATCTGGAAACGGTTTGCCGGATGGATTAGCAAGCACAAGATTGAATACGTCCACGAAGTGACCCCGCTCCATGCCCAGGACTATGCCGCCGATATATGGCGCTCGCATGTAGCACCGGCAACGTATAACAAGCATGTTATGTTCTTGCGTTCCATGTTCGGCACGATCAAGGCTAAGGCCGGATTGATTTTCAATCCCTGGGCAGACCTGAAGCACCTGGACAACGAAACCCAGGGCCGGGAAAACTTCACGCCAGAAGAATTGAAGGCGATCTGTTCCAAGGCAACCGGCGCCACCAGATACATGATCGGGATCGGGCTCTATACCGGCATGAGGCTGGGCGATGTTATCGGCTTGCGCTGGGCAGATATTCGCAGAGACAAAATCGAGATCGTCCCCATGAAGACCCGGCGCAAGGGCAAAAGAATATCCATGCCGATTCATCCGGTTTTGCGCGTCCTGTTGAATGAACTTAAAAAACCGGCCGGCGATGGTGAACCTGCCCGCAATGCTTCGCATAGTGATGCAGGCGGGTATCTGTTCCCGGCTGAACATGAGATTTATCAAAAAGACCCAGCCGCTTTTACAAAACGCTTTCAGCAGTTCTTGAACGATTGCGGGATCAAGACCACCGAACAGGGTGGGGAACACCGGCGAAACGCGATTGTCCGTAAAGGCTTTCACAGCTTGCGCCATTCCTTTGTCAGCCTCTGCGCCATGAACCGGGTCCCGCAAGTGGCGATCCAGGAGCTTGTCGGCCACGGGAGCCCGGCCATGACGGCGCTCTATTCCCATGCCGACTTTGAACAGAAGCAAAGCGCGATAAAGAGTCTGCCGGCGATGGAATTCAATAACGGGGCGATTGATAGTTGAATCTTTGTTTTTGAGTCGCATTGAACCTTCCACGCGCCCGCTGACTTGCTCTGAACTGAGCATTTTACCCCTCCTGCCCAGCCCTATACACCGCTCGCTGCCTCGATATTGGAGCACTGCCGGCTATATGCTTGGCGGCGATAACTGCCCCTTGCTATAGCTTTCCGCCATTTTGGCCGAGTTGACAAATTTGGCCATCCTCATTTCTCGCGAATCCCCAGTGTTTATTGGGGTCCACCTTCTTCCTGTTTGCTCGGATGGTTGACATTCTGGCTATAGGTAGGAGGGCGTGTCGTCAAGGCAATCAGGATTGAGCCTTTTTTTTCACGTCTTCCACTAAAAATATTATTGAAAGGAGCATCAATGGTTAAGGATTTGAGATTCAAGATTGCCCGTCAACTTGCGGGCCATACCCAGCAGAGCTTGGCCACGGCCGCCGGTTGCCGTGAAAGTCTGATCGCCCGGGTTGAATCCGGGCGCGCCTTGCCAGATCGCGCAACGGCAGAACGCATTGCACAGCTGCTTAACAAACGTCCGTTGGAAATTGGCATTTAAGGAGATACCACCATGAATGAAAAGCCATCACTCGACATGTTTTTGAAAAAGCTCATCACGGCGCCAAAGGCCCGGCAGGAGAACGCCGTTCAATCCGCTCTGGCATTACTGGCCGGCGCGCCGCCACCGGATCAGCTCTTATATTCCGGTGCCCAGGCTTGTCGGATGATCTCCGTATCGAAACCTACATTATGGCGCATGGTCAAGAGCGGCACGATTGTGCCCGTGCATCTCCGTGGATTAACACGCTACCGCCGGATCGATTTGGAGCGTCTGGCCGGCGGGGAAGGGGTGTCGAAATGAGTACCCACTTTCGAGCCTCTGGTGCGGTCGAAATGGACGCCAAACTGGTCAAAAGCCTAAAGAGATACCCCTCGGTATTTGACCGCAGTCTGGGGCTGCGCCGCATTGGCTTTCCCGATTATCCATACTGTCCAGGACGGCAGGAAGGAGGTCTGACATGACTACTACCGAAATTCTTGACCATGTTCCAATTTCCGATTTGTTGACGCCGCCGGCAAACGATGAGATTTACGGCCAGATCAAAGATGATGACCCGGATGTTCTAGCGCTCGCAGATTCAATTCGACGTGATGGCATCCTGGAGCCGCTTGTGGTTTCCAAGGATAACTGGGTAATTTCAGGCAATCGTCGCCTGACCGCCGCCCGCATCGCCGGGCTGGAGTCGGTTCCGGTTCGTCGCGTTGATGTTAAGAGCAGCGATCATGAATTTATCCGGTTAATTGTTGAACACAACGCCCAGCGGGTGAAAACAATTGACCAGCAGGCGCGGGAGTTGGCCGTGACGATTGATCCGGCAACCGCTTGGCATCGGCTCGTTGAGACACGGATTCGAGAATCCTTTGTTGATCCTGAAGAACTCGACCTTGGTGAAATCCGGTGCCGATGCAAGATCAAGGGCAATCGGCCACTAGCTGACGCCTGCATCCGCATCGTGACGGAAATGCGGCAATACTGGCCGCTATCCGACCGCCAAATTCATTATTTGCTCCTGAACGATCCGCCACATCTTCATGAAAAAAAGAAGACGCGCTACCAGAACGATAAGCGTTCATATCGCACGCTCACCAACGTCCTGACCCGCCTGCGAATCGCCGGGGAAATCCAATTTGCGGCCATTTCGGACGAGACGCGCCCCATTAACACGTGGAACACCCACGCCCATCCGCAAGCTTATTTGCGGAAGCAACTGAAATACTTTCTCCAAGATTACTGGCGGGATCTTCTTCAGAGCCAGCCCAACCACGTCGAACTGCTGGTCGAAAAGTTGACGGTTCAGAATATAGTCAAGGCAATCGCCATGGACCTGACAGTACCTCTTACAGTGGGTCGCGGGTTTTCATCTCTACCCCCACGTTATGAAATGGTCCAGCGCTTTATCAAATCCGGCAAGAGCAAGATGATTGTCGTCATTGTGTCCGACATGGACCCAGCCGGAATGACTATTGCGGAAAGCATCGGGCGCTCGTTGCGGGATGATTTTGGCGTTGATGAGAATCGGCTTGTTTGCACGAAGGCCGCGTTGACCCTGGAACAAGTTGAACAGTTGGGCCTGCCCGCAGCGATGGAGGCAAAGCGATCATCTACGTCCGCCGAATACGTCAGGCGCTATGGAAAAAACGTTTGGGAGTTGGAGGCCGTGCCGCCAGCCGCGCTCCAGAAGCTTGTGAAGGATGCCCTGCTGGGCGTTCTGGACATTATCAAACTCAATCAGGAGCAAGAACGGGAAGTGACCGAAGCGGCTGAACTGGCGGGATATCGGAAGGCCGTTTTACAGATTTTTGAACATGGTCAAGAATGTTAGAAAGGCAAGTTCAATGATAACCACCATCTTGCCCCATGATGCGGCCGCTCCTGGGTTTTGTCATCGTTGCCAGCGCATGACACAGACCGTGTTCTTGCCGCTGTCGAGCGGCCATATCGGGAACTGTTGCGCCGTCTGCCGGGCGACCAGGAAAGGTCATCCGTTTATTTCACGCCATGAACTTTTAACCACCAATGCCGCCGGCCGCGGCCAAAGGGACTTTAATGAGCTACCCATCCGAAAGGGCTGATTCATTGGAACTCTATGTTCGCAAGGCGGTTTCCTTGTCCGGCAAAGCGCATCACCTTTACGGCGCCATGCGCTGGCTGGAGCGCGAAAAGTCCGGCCTGTGCCGGAAGGTGATTGCCCGCTACCGCGACATTGCCAGTCATGCGAGCATTGATATCAAATCGGTTAAATCTGCCCTTCAGGAATTACAAACCGCTGGATTGATCGAGTTGACAATCGGTAGCGCGATCAAAAGCGACCACCTGGCAACAGTCATCCGCCGGAAAACTTTAGATGAAATCAAGATGCGTTTTACACAGGGCGATGATAACGCTCACCGTTTGGCAACCGCTTTATCAGGCAGGACATTTTATTTCGTCGACAAGATTGTCAAGCCATGTTGGACTGTCGGTGTAACCGGCCGTTTGTCATCATCAGATCCAAACATTCAAGGAACGAAGGGAAAAGATAGTGCTCGTGTGGCTGGCCTAAAGCCTGGCTTGAAGCAAGGCCAAATATTGGTCCATGCCGACATCCGGCAGGCGGAACCCATGGTCATCCTAAATATCTTGAAGATGCCGCTGGAGCGCGACCTGTATCAGGAATACGCAAACGCCACCGGATGTAGCCGCGACAATGCTAAGACTCCAGTCAACACCCTCGCTTATTGCAAGAACTCGTTGGCTTGTTTTAACCATTGGCCGGAGCCCGCCCAGTCTGTGCTTCGTGATTATGTCGAGAAACTTGCCGATTACAAAGCGATGCTCTTCGCCACGTCGCGACGGACCCGAACCGTTACCACGCATACCGGGCGTTCCATGGTTGCCGTGAAAGGCCGCCATTTTCATGCCGGAATCGCGATGAACTGGCGCGTACAAGGTACGATTGCTGACATCGTTAATGATGCGTGCCTCCGCCTGTTGGATTGCGCCAGCGTTATTGTGCCTGTCCATGACGCAGTATATGCCATCCTGCCTGTCGATAAGGCCGGAATAGTTGAAGTGGCGATCACTGAAAAGGTGCGCGAAATTGGTTTGTCATTGCAAATCAAGGTAGCGGTGCATCACGGTTAAGTCGTACCCGAAACCGCCACGAGAAAATAGCCTCAAAAGCGGCAAAGTCGTACCCGAAACCGCCACTCATATCCACCTACGGATCTAAGCGACTGGGTGCACATGCGTGTCTACGGCAGGGGGAGGATGAGATGATAAACCATAACCACAGAGGGTCATGACGTTGGTTGACATTCTGGCTATAGATAGAGGGCTGAACATGAATACATGCCAAGAAACAAACGCTGATGGAACACCTTGCAGGATGAAGCCGCAAATGAATGGGCTATGTTTTGCCCATGACCCAGCACGCGCTGCCGAACGCACCATGGCACGGCAACGTGGCGGCTTGCGGCGAAGTGGTCAGCTCGCACGGCGCGTCCTTGCAGATGCTGATATATCGCCGACAGAATTTAAGACCCCGGCTGAAGTGTGCCGGTTATTGTCGAATACCATTTCAAACGTCCAAACGGGCCGTTTGGATTGCCGGATTGGTGCCGCAATTGGCGTGCTGGCAAATGTTTTACTCCGCGCAATTGAAGTTGACGCTCTGGATAACCGTTTGGATGCCATCGAATGCGAACTCTCAAAACAGAAAGGAACCTAAGAATGAACACGACCCGGACAAAACGAATTGAGTACCTACTGGCCGACTTGCAACGCCGGAACCGCCCACCCGAGCCTCTGGTACTATATGCCCGTGCAGAAGGCGGTTTTATGGCCGAGGGCATACAATATGACACACTGGCGGCCTTTGTTGCCCGACACGGATCACTGCCATTGGTGCTTATACCGGGGCCTCAAGGAAGACCAATCCCAAAAGACCAGGGGTAAATTCAGAAATTGCATAAGTGCAGTTTCTGTTCGACACCCGGTTAAGCTGTACGGGTTTCCCATACAGCTTAACCTGATGTTCGCGCTCGCAAAGCCTCGCGCATACCGGCTGACGCCTCCCGCCACGCCCCATGCCGACCGGACGCGCTCACTACGTTCGCGCTCGCCGCGACGGCCCCCCGCGAGGCGCGCCGGGGTCCGCGCGGGTAATGCCACGGGCCATGCCGGGCACGCAACTTGACGATCCTCCGCGATGCGCGCCGGGATCGTCAAGTTGCGAACATACATGCCGTGCCCGCCGTGACGGCCTTCGCGACGCGCGCCGCGGCCGACACGGCGTATGATAATCAGTCCGGCTCCGCCGGATATCGAAGCCGAAGAACGACCGCGCGGACATCAGGTGGGAACCCTCCACTCGAAGCTCGCTCCAGTTTCCCCCCTGATCACCGCGCTGTCGGAGAAGATCGCGGTCACAGCGCAGAACCGCTACGGCGGCGGAGCGACGCGCACCAGTGAAGCACTTCAAACGAGGCGTTTGGCGCGACGCCCCGCTCGCCTTCACTTCCACGCCGGGGCGACTTGTCCCGCGTAGCTTACGAGCGAAGCGGGAAGCGCCCCGGTCGTGGATTCCGCGCTGTCACCGCTCTCGGAGAAGAACGCGGCATGTCAAACGGAAGCTGTCAGAGCCCAGCAACCGTTCGCCACGCCGCTTTCGGATCGGCCAGCGGAATCGTGCCGGCTCGAAGCTCCCGTCACGAGACCGCAGGCCGAGGATCGGAAAGAAGGAAAGAAAGAACGGCGCGATGGCGGACCCTGCTTTGCGCAAGGCCCGCAGGGACCGTCACCGCGCCTACGGAAAAGAGAAAGCCGCAAAAAGGGAAGCTCGGAGCCCGCAAGAACTATCGCGGCCTCCAAGCGACCCTTTTTGCTCCAGGGACGGAATAGGTCCTGTTCTGTTTCAATCCCCTTTTGTTTCGGAAAAGAGCGGGACGGAACAACCGCAGGAATGAGGCATCCCGCGCTTGTCCCGCCCGCGACAAGAAGAAGACCGAAGACAGGATTGTTGGTGTTGGGGGAGGGGAAGGATACAAAAGACCACCATTCCCTTGGGCGCATTTGACGCCCCATTCCTGGTGGGAATTAAGGCGTAGGATAGTCAGGCCGAAGCGGCAGGTATCGCGGCCGTGGATGCGGCAAGCCATTGCGGCAGGGAACCCGCCCCTGTCGCCTTTGGCGCCTTCACTCGAAGCTCGCAAAGGCGCGTCGCCGCCTGGGGCACCCACCGCAATCGCTTGCCTCCAGAACGGAGCCGCCTACGCCTTGCCTCGGAGCACCGCGCCGAAGGAGCCGGCTTAAGTCATAACATTTTCTATGCGCACACGAAGCGCTGGCAAGGCACTTCCGGCGAAGCGCCGGCAGTCGCATAAAAAAGTGTTATAACTCCGCCGGTAAGAATGTCAGAGGCGCGGCCACCGAGGCATGCGCTTTGGGGCGCGGTCCTACGTCCGGCTCAAAGCAGCCGTCCTTCCCGTCCCGCGCCCGTCGCGCACCGGCTCCGGCGGCAAGAGCGGAGAAGCGCAGGTCGCGTCAGTTGCCGAAGCGGCAATTCCGCGCCCTGCCAGTCAGGCGCAGGAGCGCACACCGAAGCCAGGGAAGGAATCGCCGCCGGTGTGGTCGCTCAAGCTGGCGGAAGCCTTGCTTTTGCTTGGGCCGCGAAGCGCGGCTCCAGGCGGCGATTGAGGAGAGGATTAAGAGAAGATAGAATCAGATCCAGGACGAAGCCCAAGACCCGGACGAAGCCAGGGGCTCGTCAGTTTCCGAAGCGGAAATTCCTCGCCCCTATTCAGCGGCCTCGCAGACTCGGCACGCCCGAAGCCGGTGTCGGGTGGGCATGCCCGGCTACGCGGGTTTGCGGCCCCGCGCCGGCGCAATCTTTGTTGTGCTGTCCACGCGGCACGGCCGGCGCAATTTATATCAGTCAGTTATTTAAACGATGCGGACGCGAAACGCTCTTGCGAAGCGCAAGCCGCATCGGCAAAGAACGTCAGAGGCGGCTTGAAGACTCGCCGCCATCCGGAACACCCGCGCAGCGCTCCAGACCCAACCAAAGAGGCTCCGCAGCGGAAAGGGGGATTCGTCAGGGTTTGCGCAAAGCCGCAAACAGTTCCTCACCCCCCTTGTCCGCCGCTCCGCTCGCGCGTCCAGTCCGGGCTACGCGGCATGCCAGGAGCGTATCCCGTCCCGGCCGTATCGCGGCCCCGGAACGACGCGCCGCCGGAATGTATGCTCCGACGAGCTGGTGGCCCATTCTCGCGCCCATCCCGGCACAGTGGACGACTACCCCAGTTATTTAATTGTCTTTCGGCTGGGGAAGGCTCTATTATCTCAATCAGTCGTCGTGTGTCGCTAAGAACTCCCGCGGGCTGGGGGGGGGATTTCAGGAGACAGCGAGTGATGAAGTTAAAGAACAGTGTGCCTTCCGATTATCCAGTCCTGCTGGGGGAGGTCAAGGAACGGATTCGTTCTGCTCAGTACGACGCCCTGCGGGCGGTGAACAAGGAGTTGATCGGTCTGTACTGGGACATAGGGCGGATGATCGAGGCGCGGCAGCAGGGCGAAACGTGGGGGAAATCCGTGGTCGCCAGTCTGGCGCGCGATTTGCAGCAGGAGTTCCCCGGAATCCAGGGTTTCTCGGCGCAGAATCTCTGGAGGATGCGTCAGTTCTACCTGGCCTATGCCGACAGTGAAAAACTCTCACCATTGGTGAGAGAAATCAGTTGGACGAAGAACGTCATCATCCTGATGCAATGCAAGGCCCCGCTGGAGCGGGAGTTCTACATTCGCATGACCCGCAAGTTCGGCTGGACCAAGGACGTGCTCGCCCACCAGATCGACAACCAGTCCTACGAGAAGACGCTCCTTGGACAGACCAACTTCGACCGGGCCGTTCCCGCAAGCCTTCGCGATCAGGCTAAGTTGGCCGTGAAGGATGAATACACTTTCGACTTCCTCGAACTCAGCGAGGAACATTCCGAGCGCGATTTGGAACGGGCCATCATCGGGAGGATCGAATCATTCCTGCGAGCCATGGGTGGCATGTTTGCCTTCATGGGCAGCCAGTTCAGGCTGGAGATTAACGCCAAGGAATATTTCATTGATCTGCTACTCTACCACCGTGGCTTGAAGTGCCTGCTGGCCGTGGATCTGAAAATCGGCGAGTTTTTACCGGAATACGTCGGCAAGATGCAGTTCTACCTGGCGACATTGGACGATAAGGTCCGCATGCCGGACGAAAACCCGTCCATCGGCATGATCCTGTGCCGGATGAAGGACCGGGCAATCGTCGAATACGCGCTGCGCGAGAGCAAGAAGCCGATAGGCGTGGCATCCTACAGGATTGTGAGAACATTGCCCAGGGGACTCAAGGGCCAACTGCCAGAGCCAAAACAGATTGAGGCGCTTTTGATGGCTATCGGAGGAGATTAAAAATGTATAAAGATGGGGTCATTGCTGAAGTGTGGCGCAACCGCGATGCGTATGCCCGAAAGCACCACAATAATCTCGACGAGATTATTGCTGACCTGCGCAAGCGTGAGAAGTCCCATCCCGAGAGAATCGTCGATCGAAGAATCCGCCGAGTCGTTGCAAGCCTGCAGAAGTAAGCCATGCTGCGGTTCTGGCCTGACGTTTGGCGCGGTGCAAATTGGACGCGGCCGCTCCACCCGCTACCGCCTGAATTCTCTTTCTTTCTGTGCCCGTAGACCATCCTGAAGCTTTTCCACGATCCGGTCATGAAGGCTCTTGGGTGCCAACACCCTCACCTCCGGCATCCAGGACAGAATCCAGCGGATCAGCTCCTTGCGCCCGGTCGTCTCCAGCCGCATCTCGATGCGCCCATCCGCGCGTGTCCGAAACTCCTGCGTGGGATGCCACTGCCGCTCGGTGATGTAGACGGCCAGTTTCGATTCGAACAGCAGCCGAACCTTGATCGGCTCCTCGCCGCCCACGATGCCGAACGCCTGCCGGGCGTAGGCTTCCGGGTTAAAATCGGCGGGGCGGGTGAAAGCCTGGCCGGCGGCCTTGATCTTCCGGAAACGCGAGAGGGCGAACGTCGCAACCCTGTTTTTGGCCAGATCCCGGGCCAGGACATACCAGTTTCCATGATAGGCAAGCAGGTGGTAGGGATGCAGCTCATACTCGGAAACGCGTCCCGTGAAGGTCTGGTACTCCGCCAGGATTGCTTCCCGCCGCTCTACGGAACCCGCAATCTGCGACCATACTTCTGGATCAATCCGTACGCGGTCCTCCGGCAAGACCCCGACGTGCTCGCTGAGCCAGTCCGGCTCAATGCTGATGTCGCCCTCCAGCGACTCGGCGATCTTGTCCAGGACCGAGCGCATGTCCAGGTGCAGGGGTGTTCCCTCGTAGTGGGCAAGCAGCTTGCGGGCGAGACCGAAGCTGAACGCCTCCCGGCGGCTGATCGTTACCGGCGGCAGGGTATAGGTCTCATCGGTCAGTTGGAACCCGTGCCGGGCGTCGTCATATTCCAGAGGCGCGCGCTCCTCGTCGCGCAGGAAGTCCAAGTCGCGCGCCACGGTGCGCCGGGACACGCCGAACTCGGCCATGAAATCCGTGCTGTTGGGCGGTTTCCCGCCGCCGCAACCCTCCCGCACCATCTGCACCATGCGCCGGATACGGTAATATTGGGGCCTTGAACCTGCCTTCATCTTTTTTCAACTTTGTTTGGGGGTGTGCCGTTAGATGACA
>CAZALU010000095.1:4143-10990 GCA_964486075.1 uncultured Verrucomicrobiota bacterium | reverse complement strand
ATACGTTGAATTAGGCGCCCCGATCCGGATCGGGGGGCAACTCTGACTGTAGCCGCCATCGATGATGGCGGTCCTAATCCGAGGACCGCGACCATCGGTCGCGGCTACAACACTTTGAAATTCCTATACGTTGAATTAGGCCCCCGCAACGGGGGCAACTTTATCCCAAGGCAGGGCGAACCCTCTGGGTGAGCCATGCAGCATCAGGCGGCTCGCCCGGAGGCTTCGCCCCACCTTTTTGGAAATCCTATACATTGGACGGGCATTTGACTGTCAACCTTTACTGTAGCCGACCACGCTGGGGTCGGTTCTGCTCTTCTGTAGCCGACCACGCTGGGGTCGGTTCTGCTCTTCTGTAGCCGACCACGATACGCTGCATGTTTGGGATCTGGCCGGTCATCCGCCAAACAAAAGACCACGCCCAACGTGCGCGGCTACAAAAGATCGTCAGCCATGGACTGATCCGCCAATGGCCGAAAATTCACCCAAAGGTCCGCCATGTGAGTCACGTTCCACGTGCCAACGCGGTCACGTGATGCTGGCCCTGTAAAACACAGCCAAACGGGGTGAACCACGTTATTTTCGAAACTGCACGTCTTTCGCCAGCGGGCAATGCCCGCTTAGGCGAAAGTGAATAGCACGATAATCGTGCTATTCAGGTAGCAACGGTGGAAGACGGATCCGGGAGCGTCGCTGCTTGCTGCTGAGCTTGGCTCTCGGCGCCCGCCTCGCTCACGGCATCATCCTGGGCCCGCTCTTCTGCCTTTCGGACACGCCCGAATTTAACAATCTCCTCGACATCCCGGCCTTCCAAGGTCTCCTGCTCGATCAGCAGGGTGGCGATTAAATCCAGTTTGGCCCGGTGCGTCTGCAGAATGGTCCGGGCTTGTTCGTGGGCTTCTCGCAGCAGTTTACTGACTTCCTGGTCAATACGGCGCGAAGTTTCCTCGCTGAAATCCTGGTTGCGGGACACTTCGCGTCCCAAGAACAGCAGTTCCTCCTGGGCGCCAAAGGTCTGGGGGCCAAGCTCACTGCTCATGCCCCAGTTGCAGATCATCATCCGGGCCAGGTGCGTGGCCTGTTTCAGATCTTGACCGGCGCCGGTCGAAATATCGCCCAGGACCAACTCCTCGGCAACCCGCCCGCCCATAAGTCCCGTCAACATGCCTTTGAGCTTGATCAAGCCTTCGGTATAACGATCTTTTTTCGGCAACTGCATCGTGGCACCAAGGTAAGCCGTGCCGCGGGGGATAATCGTGATCTTATGCAGTGGTTCGCTTTTCTCCACCAACTGAAGCACCAGGGCATGCCCAGCTTCGTGGTAAGCGGTCAGTTTTTTCTCGTCTTCATCTAGGACCCGGCTGCGGCGCTCGCGTCCCCAGCGCACCTTGTCACGGGCCTCTTCCAAGGACTCCATATCCACGCCATCCTTGCCCTCGCGCGCCGCCAAAAGCGCGGCCTCGTTGAGCAGGTTGGCCAAGTCGGCGCCGGAAAAGCCCGATGTGCCCCGCGCCAGACGCTTGAGATCGGCCTGGGGCCCCAGCTTGATCTTGCGAGCGTGAATTTTAAGAATATCCTCGCGCCCCTCCAGCACTGGCAGGTCGATGACGATTTGCCGGTCAAACCGACCGGGCCGCAACAAAGCCGGATCGAGCACGTCCGGGCGGTTGGTGGCGGCAATGATGATCACGCCATCCTGGGTCTCGAATCCGTCCATTTCCACCAGCAGGGCATTCAGCGTCTGCTCGCGCTCATCGTGCCCGCCACCGATCCCGCTGAATCGGCTGCGCCCGACGGCGTCGATCTCGTCAATGAAGATGATGCAAGGCGCATTTTTCTTGCCCTGCTCAAACATGTCGCGCACGCGCGAGGCGCCGACGCCCACAAACATCTCCACGAAATCCGACCCGCTGATGCTGAAAAATGGGACATCGGCCTCGCCGGCGATGGCCTTGGCCAGCAGGGTTTTGCCGGTGCCGGGCGGGCCCATCAGCAAAACGCCTTTCGGGATGCGTCCGCCCAGCGTCTGAAATTTCTTGGGGTCCTTGAGGAACTCGACTATCTCCTGGACTTCGTCCTTGGCCTCGTTAATACCGGCGACTTCCTGAAATGTGATCTTACTGTGGTCGCGGGACAACAGCCGGGCGCGACTTTTTCCGAAACTCATGGCACCGTGCCCCACGGAACGAATCTGGCGGACAAACAGAAAATACAGCAGCCCGACAAAAATCAGGATCGGGATCGCGCCTTGGGCCACCTGCCACAAGTCGATCTTCTGGCGGTTGAAGGAAAACGGCACGCCTTTGTCCTTGAGCCAGACCGGCAGACCGTCCGTGACAACGATATCGACCTTGAACTTGCGGGGCTTGCCGGTCTTGGCGTCAAGATCGGTCATTTCGCCACGAATATACTGAGCGCCTGAGACTTCGGTGACGATCTCGCAGCGGCGGATTTTACCATTTTCCACCCATTGCACGAATTGGGGGTTATAATCGATGGTTTCCGTCTGGCTGCGCCCGCCCTGGACCATGTTGAACATCACCAGGAAACCGCCCAGGAGCAGCACCCAGATGATAATCGTGCGCATAGCGATCTTGGGCTTATCTTCCTCGCCGCGTTGCGGCGCCGGTTTTTCTTTTTTAGACTCCATGCTGCGGGACCCTTTGGCTTCAAAAATTTGTATCAATCAGCTGGGTACAAACAACAACATCTCCGGAAATCTCACTTCAGAAAACGATCGGCGCGCCCAGTTCCGTCAAGCGTTTCGCGTCGATCTTGACAGACTTGGTGTTCAGACCCGGATTGAAATAAACCGCGTCCTTGGAAAGCACGGCGACGTCGAGGAATACCCGGACAGGCTTCAGGTGGCCAAAAGGCGGCACACTGCCCACGGCGCATCCGGCAAACTCCAGCACCTTCTCCGGTTTCGCGAAAACCACCCGCTTGGTACCGGCCTTAGCCGTCAGGCGTTTGGCATCGAAACGCTGATCGCCCGGCACGACCACAACAATGATCTCACCCTCGGTCGTTTCCAGCACAATGTTTTTCAGCGTGTCGCTCAAGGGCACCTTGGCGGCCTCGGCCATGGCAGCGTTGTTAAAGACCGGAGCATGCTCGATAACCTCGTAGGGCACCTGGCGCTCCTTCAACACATTAATAATGGCTTCTTCAACGCTGCTCATAAGTTTCTCCCGGTTCTATTGGCCTGTTTCCGCACAAAAATTGTATAATAGACACTGCCATCCAGGGATGCAAACTTATAAGTTACATTTCGTACCAGTAGGCCAGAGCCTCCGCCGACGATGACAATCCCCCAGGCTGGTTGAGAGCCGCATTGATGCACGGGAATAGGACGCCCTGCGCCGACCAGGCGTGTAGGCGCTCCAGGTAAGCTCGCCCGGTTTCCTCCGGCCAGCGCGGCCAATCCCCGAAATAAACCTTGCGGGCCGCCAGGCAGCGCCGCATGTCATCCTCAAACTGGTGGTCATCTTCATGCCCCGGGACATGGCCAAAGTTAATGCCCCGGATTTCAGGAATGGCGCAGGCTTGATCCGTCAGATGGTCGTTGCGTCCGCAATAATGCAGCCAGGCGCCGCCGAAGGCCTGTGCCAGCCGGCGCGTATACGGCAGGGCAAAGGTTTCCATGATTGCCGGCCCCACGATCGAGGGAGTATCCTCGCAAATCCGAACGCCCATATTATCGGCATATAACACGTTGCCGTGATGTAAACTGCCCAGGGGTTCGCCGCTGACCGCCTTCATCCAGCGGTGAGTTCTGATGCCAATTTCCAGGGCCAGCTCCATCAGGTGATGGACAAACGGCGGGTCGTCGTACACCGCGTAAAAAAGGTCGTCCCCGTAAAGCAAATGCGCCAGATCGAACGGGCCTTGCGTATCCATGCAATAAACGGGCAGCCGGTCTCCCATGACCTCCTGAAAACGCCGCATATATTCCAGGCCGCGGGCAAAACTGCCCTGGATGCGAATATCATCCGGTGTCAGCCGGGCAATTTCAGCCTTGGCCAGATGCCGTTTCAACCACGGCATTTTATCCTCGAATATTTCCTGCTCCAGACCCAGGCAGGCCAGACAGACGCCGGTGCCAAAGTTGACGCGGATGGACGGCACGCCATCGCCACCTCCGGCGCAGAGCGCCATGGCGCCGCGGACCTGGGAACACAACATCAGGTCGGCGTTCTCGAAAGCCTGCTTAAGATTAGGGTTGGGAATGATTTCCGCCGCGGGCGGCAGCGCCCCCCACATCGCCACAGGCCAGGCATCCGGCCGCTCGCCGCGCCATAACGCCCGCTGCCGGCGGCGCGCCAAGTCAAGCCGCGCCGGGTCCGGCCGGTACAGCTCGCGCAAACGATAAACATCAAAGATGGGGTCTTGCATCGGGCTATCTCCTTAAACGGCTACAGATACATGCGCCTGTGGCAGCGCGCTGAATCCGGCCGACCGGCAAACGCCGGGTTTATCACAGCAGTCGCTGACGTAAAGTCAGATTTACCAACATAATAGAATGAGAAAGCATCAATCAACATGTATACAACACTCCACAAATCACAAGTATCTGCGACGCTACCAGCGGCAGAGTCCAGCGGCTCACGATCCGTGAAAATTGCGGACGGCATCGCAGCAATCGAAAAGGCGGGCCAGCAGGGCCACGCGGATCCACATACCGTTACGCACCTGCCGCCAGTAGATTGCGCGGGGATCGTGATCGACTTCGACAGCGATCTCCTGTCGGCGCGGCAAAGGATGCATAAGTACGGCATGCGGCTGAAGCAACTTGAGATGCTTGGCTGTGAAATTGTACCTGGAAATATCGAGCTGGCCGCTGTCCAGCGCCTTGTCGTCCCATTCGTTCTGGAGGCGGGTCATGTAAATGGCATCGGCCTCCGGAATCACGCGCTCGAAATCGTCGCCGACCTCAAAATCGACGCCCGCCGCCGTCAAATGCTCAAGGATATCCTTGCCGATCTGCAGGGCCGGCGGGGCGATGAAGTACTGCTTGACGTCCACATAGGTCGTCAACAGGTGCGCCAGCGAACGTACTGTTCGGCCCCGGGCCAGGTCGCCTACAAAAACCACTTTCTTGCGGTCAATGCCACCCCGCCGCTCAAAACTCCGCTGCAACGTGTAGATATCCAGCAAGGCTTGGGTCGGATGCTGGTCCTTGCCGGAGCCGGCGTTGACGATCGGCACCGGACGCTCCGTATGCGAAAGCATCCAAGCCATTTTTTCGGCCAGGCCGCCGACGGCGCTGCGCATGATGATAACATCGGAAAACGAGCTGAAGGTGCGGATGGAATCATCCTGTGTCTCGCCCTTCACTTCGCTGGAGGTAGCCTTATCGCGCACTTCCACGGTCCGCATCCCGAGGATCTGGCAGGCGGAATGGAAGGATAGGAATGTACGCGTGCTCGGCTGGGTAAAATAGAGCATGGCCGTTTTATGCGACAGCAGGCGGCCGAGAAAATCCATGCCTTTCTTGCTCTTGCTAACTTGGCGCAGGCGCGAGGCCATATCACCCAGCTCCTGCAACAGGGCCCGATCGAACTGCTGGGCCACGAGAACGTGAAACGGCCCCTTGCCCATGTTAAAACAGCGGACCTTGTCGTCCAGGCTTAGTTTTTGAAGCTCATCCCATTCGATTTCCGTCAAAGACTTAATCGGCGTGCTCATGTCGCCCCTCCCCTGTCATCAACGTGGCCACCATAACGGCCTTGATGGTATGTAAACGATTTTCGGCCTGGTCGAAGACCTTGGAAAACGACGCCTCGAAAACATCGTCGGTCACCTCCAGGGCGCCGCAAGTTTTCGTCAATTCGGTGTCGTTATTATGGAACGCCGGCAGGCAGTGCAGAAATATCGCGCTGTCTTTGGCCAAATAGCCGGTCTGGCGCATCAGCTCCATGTTCACCTGGTACGGCTTGAGGAGGCGCACCCGTTCGGCGAATTGGGCTTCCTCCCCCATGGAAACCCAGACATCGGTATAGAGCACATTGGCACCCTTGACGGCGTCGGCTGGCTCATGGCAAACGGACACCGAACCGCCGTTCCGCCCGGCAATGATGGTAGCCTGTTCCAAAATTTCCCGCGGCGGCGTCAGCGCGGATGGAGTGCAGTCGACAAAATGTATCCCGCTCTTGGCACAGCCCATCATGAGCGAAAGGCAGACGTTGTTCCGCCCATCGCCCATGAAAACAACTTTCAAGCCTTTCAGAAAATGAAAATATTCCCGGATCGTCATCAAGTCCGCCAGGGCCTGGGTGGGATGCGCGTCGTCGGTCAGCCCGTTCCAGACGGGCACCCCGGAATGCCGCGCCAGGAGCTCGACCGTCTCCTGCTTGAACCCCCGGAACCCGATGGCATCGAACATACGGCCGAGCACTCGGGCCGTGTCCTTGATGGACTCCTTCTTGCCAAGGTGAATATCGTGCATGCCCATATATTCCACGCTGGCGCCCTCATCCACCGCGCCCACTGTGAACGCCGCCCGCGTCCGCGTGGATGCTTTTTCAAACAGCAAGGCTATATTTTTCTTGCGCAGGCGATCCTGCTGTAGCCCCATTTTCTTGTTCTTCTTCAGGCTGTCCGCCAGATCGAGTAGCTGTTTCAGTTCGGCATCCGTCAAGTCGGAGAGTCGCAGCAGGCTCCGCCCGGTTAATTTAAATATTTCTTCCATAAGCGCCTTTCAAGCCAGATTTATATACTAGACTGATCAGCAACAAGCAAGCCGGATTTATTTAAAACGAGCTGTGCTCGCAATCTGAATTAGGCCGCGATCGCGTGACGCGCAGGGACGACTTCTACTGTAACCGACAGATGATGTCGGTCTTCG
>CAZALU010000095.1:0-4043 GCA_964486075.1 uncultured Verrucomicrobiota bacterium | reverse complement strand
TTCCCGCCGGTGTCGGATGGACACGGCGGGCAATCCCGAAGCCGGGACATGCCCGTAAACCAAATTTTAAGAGATATTTAACCGCACCAAAGAGCACAAAAAAAGATTATTTTTTCATCCCTTTATCTCGTTTTCTCTGCGATATTTGAGTTCTTTATGGTTAATCTTCTTTGTTTTTTGGCGCTTTCGCGCAAATGAGGCTAACGCTGCTGCTGAAAAACAAGCAGAGCTGAAGGAAAGGATTTTTCCTTCAGCCCTGCAGGACGAGATGTTTTACTTAGCTTGCGCAGCAGCCGGCGCCGGCACGCCCACTGGTTGAGCATCCGGAAGTTCAGCGCCTTTGCGAATATAGACCTCGACGCGCCGATTCTTGCGATTGCCGTTGATCGGGTCGTTCGGCGCCATGGGCCGGGTATAACCATACCCCACCGGCGTCATGCGGCTGTGCGCAATGCCGTGTTTGCTATTGAGATAATCGGCCGCCGCCTTGGCGCGTCGTTCAGATAACTGCATATTGTGCTTGGCCGAGGAGGTCTTGCGCTTGTCGGCATGTCCCTCGATCCTGGCAGTCGCCTTCGGGTCGCGCGTCAATACCTTGCCGATCGTGTCCAGATCGTTAAAATACTCGGAGTGAATGACTGCTTTATCGGTGTCAAACTCGATATGCAGGGTGAACAACAGAAGATCATCGGAGGGATCCAGCGGATTTGTATGGTCCTCGATCACCTCGTGGCCATCAGCCACGCCGCCCTTATCCGTATCTCGATCCAGTGGGTTGGTTTTGTAGTCGTACACCTCGGGGCCATCCTTGAGCCCGTCGTAATCAGTATCAGGGTTCAGAGGATCGGTTTTGTATATCTTGACTTCCTCGCCATCCGTCAACCCGTCGCCATCGGTATCCGGGTTATGGGGATCGGTGCCCAAGACCAGTTCTTCCGCATCGGTCAGACCGTCGCCATCGCTATCCACCGCGCCGCCGGCCACTATAAATTTCGGAGGAACATGCGCGCCCCATCTCCAGTTGACCCCCACGGACGGCAGCATGTTGAGTTCCAAGGAATCACGCTTTTTATGAATCGGCGATTCCATATCGAAATCGGCATGCACGGACCACTCCGGATTAAAGTGGTAGGCCATACCAATGCCATATCGAATAAGCGGATCAGCCCGCCAGCAGTCGTCCCGTTCGCGATCATAATAGTTGAAGCCTAGCCCGCCCTTTAGGTATGGGTCCCAATGCCGGTTATCGGTGGCGTTCAGGTGGAACAGCGCATCTGCCACAAGCCCGACCGCCCAAGTAGAATCGCCGTCAAGCCCCGGCCTAAGATGAGGCGCTGGGTGTTGATCTATAACATCATTTTTGGCGAGGTACGGAAACACCCTCACCGACCCTTCAAACGACCACCAAGCCGTGTAATCATAGCCCAGTTTTAACTGGATAAAGCTGCCGCCCTTAGTGGCCTCGTCGCCTTCTTGACCAAAATAGCCGCCCGCCAAGCCAACATACCAAGGAGGAATTTCATCGGCGCCCGCTTTAGCTTGCGCCCACAGTTTTCCAGACGCCCCGAACATAATGGCGGCTAACAGAACGATGCCGGCAACACAATGTGTTTTTTTCACAATAAAGTCCTCCTAGGGGTTATAACGAACAAAAACTACCGCTCGGAAGGAAGCGAAGGATCTCATAATTCGGGAATGTGCACTGAGATTGCTTGGCGCTTCCAAAATGACAAACCCTCGTTTTTCGAGTTATCGACCAACTAATTCATCACTTACGAACAAAAAAGAAGTTAACTTTTTTAGACTATGGCGTTTCCCGGATCGATGCAAGCAAATAAATTCAATAATTTCAATGAGTCCATTCTCCGTTCTTGGGTTTAATTGCTGCAGTTGCGGCGCGTCGATTCGGCACCAAAAAAGGCACGCAACTCTATCCCTTCCGCCAGGTTCCGATGCGTTCCGCCCCAGGCGGACTGTGTCCGCAACCCGAAAAGATTTTTTCGCCTTAGCGGATGCCGGTTGCACGACAGACACGGAGGAAAAACGCCACCGCCGAAAACAGGCGGATTCCTTTCGGCATTTGGAGGGCCACGGTCCCTCGTGGCCTTCTTTGCTGGGACTTTTGCAACTGACTCGTTAATCCTGCGAACGCAGTTCTGAAACTGCCTAAAGCGGCCGATTTGAAAATAGATATAATTCGGAACCTTTTTAAAGGCATTCTTATCTGGGTTTTTCCGGCAAGAGCAGTTACGTTACAATAAGAACGCCGATCAACCGTTTTGTTTTATATGCGCAGCAATGCAATCCGCCTAGGATGGGGTAATTATATTCCACCGCACGCCGAAGCACTGCTTGTCAAGCACGCCGGTTCGTGCTAAACATCAACCCACTTATGACAACACACGACTGGATAGCCGTGCTGGATTTCGGATCGCCATACACGCAGTTGATCGCGCGGCGCGTGCGGGAACTGCGGGTGTATTCCGAAATCCTACCCTGGAATACGACGGCGGCCAACTTAGCGCAGCGCAAGCCCGTCGGCATTATCCTTTCGGGCGGGCCGGCCGGCGTGTTTGAACCCAACGCCCCCGCCTGCGATCCAGCACTTTTCGACCTGGGCATCCCGATTCTGGGCATTTGCTACGGTATGCAATTGACAGCCAAAACGCTGGGGGGCAAAGTAAAGCTCGGCCAGGCGCCGGAATACGGGCCAGCCCGAATCAGCGTGATCGAGGCCGACACCCTCTTCCAGGACCTGCCCGTTTACCTGGACGCCTGGATGAGCCATGGCGACCAGGTGGAAGCCATGCCGGATGGGTTCATCCGCCTGGCCCGTACCGACGCCTGCCCGATCGCGGCCATGGCGCATCCGGCACGGAAAATATTCGGGCTACAATTCCATCCCGAAGCCGCGCACACACCACACGGCGCCGACATCCTGCGCCGGTTTATTTTCACCGCGTGCGGGGCGCAAGCAAACTGGCGGATGACCGGCTTCATCCAGCAAAGCATCGAAACCGTGCGCCGTAAGGTCGGGAAAGAACATGTCGTCTGCGGACTGAGCGGCGGGGTGGATTCTTCGGTCACGGCCGTGCTCCTGCAAAAAGCCATTGGACGCCAGTTGCACTGCATTTTCGTGGATAACGGACTGATGCGCGCCGGTGAAACCGATCAAGTCAAAGCCACGTTCGGAGAACGCTTCGGAATCGACCTGCACGCAGTCGCCGCCGGCGAACAGTTCCTGGCCGACCTGCAAGGCGTGCTCGATCCCGAGGAGAAACGGAAACGGATCGGCAAACGGTTCATCGATATCTTCGCCGCCGAATCCCGCCGGCTGGGCAACATTCGTTTTCTGGCGCAGGGCACTCTTTACCCGGACGTTATTGAAAGCGTTGTGCCGCCGGGCGGATCATCGGTGGCCATCAAGAGCCACCACAACGTCGGCGGGTTGCCGCCGGACCTGGAATTTGAACTGATCGAACCGTTGCGCGAATTATTCAAAGACGAAGTCCGCGCCCTGGGGCGCGAACTGGGACTGCCGGATGTTATCATCAACCGCCAGCCATTCCCGGGCCCCGGCCTGGCCGTGCGCATAGTGGGCGAGGTCACTGCCACTCGCGTAGCCCTGCTCCAGCAGGCCGATTTGCGCGTCCAGGAGGAAATGGAAAAATATGATCGGCGCCATGAGCTCTGGCAATGGTTCACCGTACTTCTGCCGGTTTTCAGCGTCGGCGTCATGGGCGGCGAACGCACCTATGAAAACGCAGCCGTCCTGCGCGCCGTGACCAGCCAGGACGGCATGACCGCCGAATGGGCCCATCTGCCGGCCGACCTGCTGGCGCGCATTTCCAACCGGATCATCAACGAAGTCCGGGGCATCAACCGGGTGGTTTACGACATCAGCTCCAAACCGCCGGCCACGATCGAATGGGAATAAGATTTTTGTAACTACTCAGCGAAGCCACCGCCGGCGGCCGGCGGTGCAAAGAAAGAAACACGTTAGATCTGTTATGTCAAATTCGGCATCCCGTGTTACTGGGGAG
>CAZALU010000094.1:0-11136 GCA_964486075.1 uncultured Verrucomicrobiota bacterium | reverse complement strand
AATTCCAGGCTGGCGCCGCCGCCGGTGCTGATGTGGGTCATCTTGTCGGCCAGGCCGCTCTTATTGACCGCACTGACGCTGTCGCCACCTCCGATAATGCTCAGGCACTTCGTGCCGGCAATGGCTTTCGCCACCGCCAGGGTGCCGGCGGCAAACGGGGCCATCTCGAAACAGCCCATCGGCCCGTTCCAGACAATCGTCTTGGCCTTGGCGATCTCCGCAGCAAACACGGCGCCGGTTTTCGGACCGATGTCCAGCGCCATCCATCCATCGTCAATGCTCTCACCCACCACCTTGACCTGCGCCGTCGCGCTGAACGCGTCGGCTTCCATATTGTCCACTGGCAGCAGCAGGGGAACATTCTTGGCCTGCGCCTTTGCCAAAATATCCTTGGCTAAATCAATCTTATCCTCTTCCACCAACGATTTACCAGTCGGCAACCCTTTAGCGCGATAGAAGGTATAAGCCATAGCGCCGCCGATCAGCAGCACATCCACCTTGTCCAACAAGTTGGTGATGACCTTGACCTTGTCGCTCACCTTGGCGCCGCCCAGAATAGCTACAAAAGGACGCACCGGGCTGGACAGCGCGCGGCCCAGATAGTCGACTTCCTTTTCCATCAGGAATCCGGCCACGTTCTGCTTGTAAAACTGGCAGACCACGGCCGTTGACCCGTGGGAGCGATGGGCGGAACCGAAGGCATCATTGACGAATATTTCGCCGTCGCCCAAGCGGGCCAGTTTCCAGGCAAATTCTTTTTGCCTGGCCTGCATATCCGCCTTGGCTGATTTCTTCTGTTCCTCTCCGGCATCCTCGGCCAACTTTACCTTACCCTCTTCTTCTTTGTAGAAGCGGGTGTTTTCCACCAGGAGAACCTCGCCCGGTGCCAGGGCCTGGGCCATGGCCAGGGTCTCGAGTCCGATGCAATCCGGACCGAACTTAACCGGCTTGCCCAGCAGCGCCTGCAGGCGTTCGGCCACGGGCTTCAGGCTGAACTCCGGCTCTGCCTTGCCGCCCTTGGGCCGACCAAGATGGCTTATCAGCACCAGCGATCCGCCATGATTAAGGATGTGGCGTATGGTCGGCAAGGCCGCCGTAATGCGGGTATCGTCCGCCACCTTGCCGTCTTTGATCGGCACGTTGAAATCAACTCGGACCAACGCGCGCCGACCCTTGAAATCGACATCGCGAACCGTCATTTTGTTCATCTTGCGCCCCTTTTGCTTACTGTAGCCGACAGCGCGCATGCCGGTCCTCATTCCAGAACCGCGCCCAGCGGTCACGGCTACAAGAGCCGGAAAGCGACAAGGCCTGTCGAGCGTAGTCCAAGAACGTCGCTTCCACCATGTCAATCCCGGCATTAAACTATTTTATCGCCAGGCGGAAAACTATTTCACCACGCCATCTTTTTTCGCGATGTGCACCATCAAATCAACCAGGCGATGGGAATAGCCCCACTCGTTGTCATACCAGGACACGAGCTTGAAGAAGCGCTTTTCGCCCTTGAGGTTATTTTGCAACGAGGCCAGCGAGTCGTAGATCGAGGAACGCTCGTCGTGAATGAAATCGGTGGAAACCACCTCTTCATCCGCCACGCCAAGAATACCCTTGAGATAGGTCGTGGACGCCTTCTTGAGCGCCGCGTCGATTTCTTCGATCGAGGTGTCGCGGGCCGCGCGGAAGGTCAGGTCCACCACGGAAACATTAGGCGTGGGAACACGGAAGGCCATCCCGGTGAGCTTGCCTTTAACTGCCGGCAGAACCTCCCCAAGGGCTTTGGCGGCACCGGTTGAGCTCGGGATGATATTGATGGCCGCCGCGCGGCCGCCGCGCCAGTCCTTCTTGGACGGACCATCCACTACTTTTTGGGTCGCGGTGTAGGAATGGATCGTGGTCATCAGGCCGGTCTCGATACCGATACCTTCCTGCAGCAGCACATGCACCAGCGGCGCCAGGCAATTGGTGGTGCAGGAGGCGTTAGAAACGATCGCGTGCTTAACCGGGTCATACTCGTTTTCATTCACGCCCATGAGAAGCATCTTGACCTCGCCCTTGCCCGGAGCCGATATGATCACTTTCTTGGCGCCGGCAGCCAGATGCCCCTTAGCCTTCTCGGAAGTGGTAAAGAGTCCCGTGCATTCGACGACATAATCCACGCCCAGCGCTTTCCAAGGCAATTCGTCCGGAGTTTTCGTGGCCATCAGACAACGGGTTTTATGGCCGTTGACTACAAGGGTGTCGTTCTCCTCCTTTGAAGGATCGCTCTTCTCGGTGGTGATGGCGTGTTTGAACCGGCCATGCACCGAATCATATTTCATCTGGTAGGCAAAGTAATCGGCGTCGGTAGAGATATCCACCACCGCCACCACCTCTATCGTTTTACCCAGCAGTCCCTGGTCGCAGATGGCCTGGAAGGCCAGGCGTCCGATGCGTCCGAATCCATTAATACCTACTTTCATTGCCATGACGAGTTCTCCTCTTGGGTTATTAAACCTGTTTCGATCTCCCGCAATTTTAATTTTTCGGATCTCTCGCCGACCGGCTCGGAGACAAAGGCGGAGTTCCGTAAAAAGGAATGTGACTATAGCAAAATTTCATACTCCGTCAACCATGCTTTGCATTTTTTTAAGAGGACCAGCCCAGCATGGCGCTAAACTTAAGATGGGAACCCGCCCTTGTGCGAACGCCATTCTGAAACTGCCTCAAGCGGCCGATTTAAAAATGGATATAATTCGGATTTTTAATATTCTTAGCTGGTTGCTTGTTATAATTTTTATTGAACACATGCTGCGCGCTTTAATCCGGAAGATAAGACACCCCCTCCAGGGTGAGCCGTGCAACCTCAGACGACTCGATCCAGCCTTCGCAATCAAGGGTTTTGCTATGGCGGAACAGGCCCGGAGACCTCACCCTGCCAATAACAATTTACTGTCAGATGGAGTTATTTTTTCAGCGCGCCAAGAAAGCCTGCGTTCAGCTCCGCTTCATAGCGAGCGTCAACCATACAGCAGTCGCCAAGTGCCTCCGCCAGCGGGTCACGGTCGGCGACGGAGAAGCCCATGTGGGAATGCCGACGCCAGCCCTCGGCCGCCGCAAAGCGGCCCGACATGGCGCCGATCTGGTGCGCCCCGTCTTCCATCGTGTCAAGATAGGAATCGAAGCCTTGGCTTTTATCCAGCCATTCCTTCTGGCTGGCATGGCAGGCGTACATCCGCCGTTTAGTTTTCAGAACCGTGCCGATATCCACATACTGGCCGGGACGTATCCGGCGCCGCAACGCATCACAAAGCCCGTGCGGCAGGGCGTGATACAACGTCAGTTCGCTATCGATAGTGGGCAGCGGCGGGTCGCAGGGAACATTGCGCATACCCCGCGCGAAGGCTGCGGTCACTCCGATGCGGCTGGCGTTCATGTGGTCTTCCATGTAATCGCTTGGCGCCGGCAACAACAGGATCTGCGGGTTAGCCTTGCGTATCACGGCCACGACTTTCGCCACAGTCTCTGTGGTGTGATATAGTTGAAGATCAGGAGCTATACTGGGATAAAACTGCGCGCCAATGATCCGGCAGGCGGCCTGGGCCTCCCGCTTGCGCAAGGCGGTGATGTCGGGAATATCCTTTGTCACCGTACCGCAACATCCATCGCAGAGGTTCATGTAATGCGGCTGCCAGCCGACCTTTTTCAACAGGATTAGGGTGCCGCCCATCGCGCCTTCGATGTCATCCGGGTGCGCGCCAATCGCCAGAACATTTTTCATGCGTCAAGTCTCCTCTTCTGATTGTTTGCTTGTCTATGCCCCCCCCGCACGCGCCCAGAACAAACCTACGGACGCGACAGGGCGCGCCCCTCCATTTGGCAATAAGATTCAACCAAGAATAGATGCTCTGGTGAGTTCTATTGCACCGCCTTCGGTTCGCGAATGCGCAGAGGCACCACCAGCTCCTTTAATGGTGCGTAATCGGTGGTGATCACTATGCGCTTACCATCCAGCGCGGGGTCCGGAACGATATTCTTCAACTCCACCCGGTAGCCGGACGACATACTGCTTCTGATTCTGACCTGAATATTGGTCGTCGGCGAATCCACCCGGAGCACGGAAAATTTCTGCTTGCGACTGGCATAGATCATGATGGCCCGGGCCACTGGCTGGCTCGAAGGCGCCAGCACGATCTCGTCGGGAAGCGTATATAAATCGCCGATAACCCGCCCGCTCATGGGAATAGTGACGGCGCCAAAACGGGGATGATCGGTCAGGATCGTCAAGTTTTCCTGAAACCTCCCACTTGGAAACGGGGGGAGCGCCCGCACTTTGATGCGGCTGACAGATACCTCGTCTGCTGACTCCACTTCCACAGCGAATAGCGCTGACGAGGATTGCGCCTCAATGAGATGATAATCATCGCCCTTACGAAAGCGCACTTCAATCGTTTTTTCTTCCGCGGCATCCTCCCGCAGATTACCCCAGAACAACTGGCGGGGACGTATTTCCAACTCCGCTGTGGCCTCGCCAGTCAGTTGCAGCGTCACCCGCGGTCGCAGCGGGTCGTTGGACAGGAGCAGGATGCGCTTACGCTGGGTTCCGCTCAGACCTTTGAGCGGAAAACGCGCGCGGAGAATGGTTTGCGCGTCCGGTTCGATATTATCGTTCATCAAGCGCAGCAGCATACAGCCGCACGGCATTTTTACCTGGTTAATTATCAGGGATGCATCGCCCTCGTTCCGGATCACGAACTCGTGAACAACCTCCTGGGTGTTGACCAGCGATCCGAAGGAGTATTCCGGCTCCGGACAAACCAACTTGGGAACCGGCCGGCCATCCAGATTCGCCGCCCGGAGGGCGACGGGGAATAGAAGCAGAAAGGGAAGCAACACACGGAGTTCAACGGATCGCCGACGGCTTTCTGAAACGGCCACGACGGAGCGTGGCCCTCCATTCTTGGGGGCATGCAAAGATTGTCCCCTTGGAGGGACGCGCTCTGTCGCGTCCCTCAGGGGTCTTTTAACGGCCATGCCGTTCACTTATCCACCTGGATCAAGGGCTTGGGCTGCTGGTTGTAGACCTTGGCCTTGGCGGGGACGGAATGCGTCAGCCAGACATTGCCACCAATAACGGCCCCCTCGCCTACCACGGTCTCACCGCCCAGGATGGTGGCCCCGGCATAAATAGTGGCATTATCTCGCACCTCCGGATGGCGCTTGATGCCCTTGATGGGGTTCCCTTGTTCATCCTTTGGGAAGCTGAGCGCGCCCAGCGTGACCCCTTGGTACAGCTTCACGTTTTCGCCGATGACACAGGTTTCGCCAATGACCACGCCAGTGCCATGATCGATAAAAAAACCGCGTCCGATTTCCGCACCGGGATGAATATCTATACCCGTCCGCGAGTGGGCTAGTTCCGACATGATGCGTGGGATCAAGGGCACACCTTGCAGGTAGAGCGGATGCGCGATCCGATGGATGGTGATCGCCTGCAGCCCAGGATAGCTCAGCACGATTTCCATGAGCGACCGGGCGGCCGGATCCCCATCGTAGGCAGCCTGGACATCCCGCTGGAGCACATCACGTATTTCCGGCAACGATTCGACCAGAAAGATAACGCCCTGCTCGGCCCGTTTTCGGCAATCCCCGCAATCCTTGCATTGCTCGAACTCGCACTGGTAGCGGAACGCGCTTTGCAACTGGTCGGTCAGGGCGGCGGCGGCGGAACGGAGCTGGACATGAAAAATCATGTCTAACTGATCCTCCGGCTGGGCGGACCCGTTGTGACACCCGGGGAACAAAATGGCCACGAACGCATCCAGCACCGCATGCACCTCTTTTTGACCAGCCAAGCTGAAACGTTTCCGCGTGCTTGTTGTCGGGCGTGACTTGACACTGCGCACCAAACGTTCCACAACGCCGGGCAATGATTTATCCATCCATTCGATCAGCTTCATAGGCGTATCTCCTGAAGATAGCAGGCGCAAAGCCTGCTCTACCTTATGCACTGCATTGGTAGAGCCGGGTTAATCCCGGCTATGGTTTTGTTTTCAATCCCATTAAAACCCTATTTCTGTCTGACAGGGCAAGAGTCCGAGAGCCGCCCGCCCTTGCGATCTTGAGCAGAATGCGATCCGAGCCGAAGTTGCGCAAGCCCAGCCCCAGCAGGGCGGCGTCCATCCAGCCTGCAGGAACACACACCGTTTCCACAATGGCAATACCATCCTTCTGGCACAGCTCCCGGAAATCTTTTAGGGTCGAAAGATGGATGTTGGGAGTGTCATACCATTCGAACGGCAGGGAATGGGAGACCGGCATGCGCCCGCGGAGACCCAGGCGTAGGCGATGTCGCCAATGCCCAAAATTAGGAAAACTGATGACACCCTCCCGCGCCACCCGCAACATTTCGCTCAAGACATAGCGCGGCTTGCGCACCACCTGCAGCGTCTGGCTGAGAACGGCAAAATCGTAAGAATTATCGGGAATGGCCCCCAATCCGTCATCCAGATCATACTGGAACACGTCCAATCCCCGGCGAATCGCCCGGATCACGTTATCAAGATCGATATCCATGCCCAGCCCTTCAATGTCGCGGGCCGCGATCAGCCGGCAGAGCAATTCCCCATCACCGCACCCGAGATCCAGCACGCGCGTTTTGGGCCGGACCATATCCTCGATCAGCCGGTAGTCGTCGCTGGAGCGCTGTAACAGAGTCTTGATCGGGAAGCGTGCGCCGAGTTGAACAGCCGCCGGCGCCGTTGCAACGAATGCCTCTCCCGGTCGGCGTGGCGCCTCCAAAAACGCCCGCACCACCTCCGCCAAGCGCTCCACTTCCACTAGGAAAGCATCGTGACCATAGGGTGATTTCAAGAGACAATAGGTCACTCGCCGCCCGGCGCGCAGCAACGTTCGAGCCACCTCCAGGGACTGCTCCGGCGGGAAGAGCCAGTCCGAACTGAGTGCCACGATCAGGAACTCGGTTTTGGGGTCCACATTCCGGAAGGCCTCGGCGGGGTCTTTCATGTTCTCGGTCAAATCAAACGCATCCATGGCATTGGTGATATGCAGGTAGGAATTGGCATCGAAACGGCTGGTGAATTTATTGCCTTGGTAATCCAGATAGCTCTCAATCTGGAATGGTGTCGTAAAGCGGTGTAATGGTATAACCCCCTTTTTTTTCTCCCGCCCAAATTTACGCTTCATATTTTCGGAGGAAAGATAGGTGATATGGCCGATCATGCGGGCCTGGGCCAGCCCCTGGGCCGGACGCTGCGCCTGCCCGTAATAATCGCCGCCGGACAAGGCCGGGTCGGTCAGGATCGCATTGCGTCCAACAATATCGAACGCCAAGGCCTGCGTCGAGAGGTTCATAGCCGAGGCAATACAAATACACTTATCGACCATATCTGGGTAACGAATGGACCACTCCAGCACCTGCATGCCACCGAACGATCCCCCCACTACCGCCGCCAGGCGACGGATACCAAGCTGTTGCAGCAACAATTGCTGAACATGAACGATATCGCCCGCGGTAATCGAGGGGAAGGCGGAACCGTAAGGCTTCCCGGTGCGCGGATTGACGGATGAGGGTCCGGTGGTGCCCATGCATCCGCCAAGGATATTGGCGCAAATGACATGGAAGCGGTTGGTATCAATCCCCTTGCCAGGTCCGATCATGGCATCCCACCATCCCGGCTTATTCTCCTGACCCTCGTGCATACCGGCCGCATGTGCATCACCGGTCAGGGCGTGACAGATATAAATCACGTTGTCACGGCCCGGGGCGAGCGCGCCGTAAGCTTCGTACGCCACCTGTAATTCAGGCAGGGTTTCGCGATTTTCCAGGACCAGTCCCTCCGGCGGCAGATCGATTTTGATGACCTGCGTCCGAACTACCCCGACACTGCCCGGTTTGGAACATGGTTCCGTCATGGAAGCCTGAAACAAAAGAGATAGCCGTTCAATTAGGCCACATTCGGCCGATAGAAAATGGAAAGTATGGAATACTGGCGAGATATTGACAAGGCCATAATCGGGGCAGCGTGATTCTGCGTGGCGAAGACCCCCACGTTTTGCGGCGGGATTGTTAATGCCGTCGCGATGGCCTACCGACAGCGCAACGCGATGCTGGGCCACAACGCACACACGTCGGCCATCGCCAGAACAGCGACGCAAGTGTCCGAGCGGACCGCCATGACGCGGACATCTACCTCATCGACCAGCGTGTCCTGGGTTTGCCAGGTCCCCCAAAGTGACTGGCGCCCGAATCCAACCTGCAGTCCAGATGTTCCACTCACTGAATAACAGTACCTTTCCCGTCAAAACACACTTGTACGTGTATCTTTCTGGGTAGCGGAGGCTTTTCCGCCAGCAGCGGATCAGCTTATGGCTGAACGCCTCCGAAGATCGCAGGGATTCCGCCTGTGGCGGATCCACTTTCGGCGGAAAACCTTGCACCACCTTGGGTTGCGGGCATGGCCCGCATTAATACTTTCCCCATGATAAGGATAGCGAACTCCCCTTCCGAGATTAGTCGTTCGCCCTAGTCATAGTCTGACAGCGGCCGGGTCCGCTGCTCTTACACCGATCGGACGGCCCAACGGGCTGGCGGTCCCCGCTTCTTGTCCGCCACGGCAGACAGAGGCGGGGCGCATCATTTCCCATACGTCGCCAGTTCCAAGCCGCGATCCCGGAAATAAACGAAGCTTTCGTAATCCACTTCCGGCGGCGTGGAATGATCGGAAGAGAGAATATAGGGAGTCTTCGTCGCCATCAGGGGCAGAATCTTCTTCTTCAACTCCGCTTCGATCCGTGCCTTATCGTTGGAAATGATTTCCCGGATGTCGATATTGCCCATGAAACCGATGCGGTCGCCGAAGAGCTTGTTCAGCCGGACCATGTCCATGCCCGCCTTAACCTCCATCGCCTGAAGCATATCGATCCCGGCCTCGATCATGCCCGGCACCAACGGCTCCACGAACCCGCAGGAATGCATAATAACCTTTAAGCCGCGCTGGTGGGCCCAGCCTATGGTCCGCTTATGGGCAGGCAGGATCAATTCACGGTACATGGCCGGCGACATGAAAGGTCTTTCCTTGAACCCCATGTCCTCGTAGAAAAAAATACCGTCCGGCAGACCCTCTTCGGCAAACAGCATTTCCCACATACCGATGGTCAGATCCGCGTAGGTCTGCGCCACTTCCAGAATCCACTTAGGATCGAGCGCCATGCCCACGAGCATATGCTCGTGGCCGCACATGGGGTGCATCTGCTCGAAAACGTTTACTCCGCCCCAACAAAAAAACTTATTGGCATCTGCCATCTCTTTTTTAGCCTTGCGGTAATCCTCGAAATTTACCCGGCGACGTTCCGGCTTGAGATACGGCTTGATGTGCTCGTCCCAGCCGGCGCGATCCTTGACCAGGAAATCCACATGCTCCGGCGTGCCGGATTTGTTTTTCCACCAGCGCAACAGTGCCCCGTTGCTGTTGCGGACGAGTTTTGTCTCAGCATCTTCTTCGACCACCTCGTCGGGCACGTCGAGTCTGGCATTACTATTGAGCCAGCCGGCCGATCCTATCTCCAGCTTCAGCGGCTCCCACGCATTATCTTTTTGTAAATGACCTTCGTCAGTCCAGCGCTTGATCGTTTCACCCCAGGGCCCCTCCTGAAACGAAGCCCGATCCGCCGGCTTGCGCTCCAAGAGATTCTTCACCCTTTCCCGAGCCGTCATAGGTTGCATCTATTTCTCCCGATGATATTAAGACTGCCGATGAACACAGATATTCGCTATCCATTTTTGAACGCTCAAGATTATTGAAAGCTGATTCCGCTGAAAAAGGCGGCACAGACGGTCGGGAAGAAATCCCGACCCTCCCAATTTTCTAAAAAAGGCCTGTTTTTACCAAGGGAGGGACAGCATTCCTGCCGTCCGCTAGACTTTTTCAGCAGAATCGAAAGTTGAACGTTTCCCCTTCCTGTACTCAACAACCTAAAACAACGTACCTCACGGCATCCAGCATGCGTAAGGCACGCCTTTGGCCTGGTCCTCCCGTAGAGCAGCCGTCGTCATCACCTTCGGCACGTACATCTGAGTTTCAAGCGGCAAGTGCCTGGCGACTTCTTCGAACGTTTTGACGTCGTTTTGTTTCAGCGCACGGCCCACTCGGCCCTCTCCCGCATTATAGGCCGCCAGGGCCAGCGGCCAGGATCCGAATTGCTTATAGAGGATGTTCAGGTATTGCGCCGCCGCCCGGGCGCTCTTGACTGGCTCAATGCGATCGTCAAATGGAAACGTTTTTAAGCCAAACCGCTTGGCAGTCTCCGGCATCAGCTGAAACAAGCCCACCGCGCCCACCGGGCTGCGGGCCTCCGGATTCAAGGAAGATTCAACTTCCGCCATCCAGACCCAGCGCTGGGGCGTGCCCTCGGAGTTAAACACCTTTTTCAGCCGCGGAACCAGGCGCTGGGCTGCCGGCGACAGGGCGCGACCTTTCAGCCTGGTTTTCCATGCATCCGGACTGCGCACAACCGCCAGACGCTTTTCCCTGATTGGTTCCGACGCCGGCCTGGGTTTCTGGATAAGCGGTGTCGCCGCGCGGATTGCCGGCGGCAAATTCAGGCCGGATCCTGCCAAGGCCGGCGAAGGCGCCGACACGGCAGAAGAGGGGTCGGGAATCTGGCGCATCGCCAGATCGGCCATGTCGAAATAATCCAAGCGCTGCTTCAGCCAGTCGGCCAGCGGCCGAGCCTCCGGCAAGGAATTCACGTATTCATAGGCCACGCCGACCGAGGATGTCATCCACTCCATATCCTCCAGCGACTGCGAGCGCAGTACGCTTTCCACCTGGGCCCAGAAGACGTTCCATTCCTGGTCATCGCCCAGGCTGATCACCTTGGGCATGACTCGAGCAACCACCTCCTGCACAACTTGGAGATCTTCGACATCCCAATCCTCGAGCAGGTCGAATTCATCCTGGAACATGTCGGATACGGCCGGGACAACACCCAGCAGAAGGCTTAACCCCGCAGCTGTCAAAATTTGACGCATGGCAGGCATGGTGCCTGCCCCGGCCCGGAATGTCAAGTCGGATGGCGCCATCCCAGCGGTTCCAATTCATCCTCACATTTGAGTATTGGCGGGGGCAAGCACAAAAT
>CAZALU010000093.1:0-11301 GCA_964486075.1 uncultured Verrucomicrobiota bacterium | reverse complement strand
GAATTTCAAAGTGTTGTAGCCGCGACCGATGGTCGCGGTCCTCGGATTAGGACCGACTTCAGCGAAGTCGGCTACAGTAAAAATGACCGGCAGTTACCGGTCCTAATTTAATCTGATAGGAATTTATTATTTGTAGGGCGGGCACGTGCCGCCGTTTCGGAGGGATTGCCCGCCGCCCCATTCCCGGACGGCGGGAAATCCGGGGGGCGTTCCCGCCCTACAATACAGAATAAGGTCCGCCCCGTTGCGGGGCGATAAGTGCAGGCATAGGGTATGCAACTCGCACGGCGGCAGAGCGCCGTGGCTATAGGAAAAAGCCTCTATCCGCCCCGCCTTGGCCCGCCGTAGACTTCCCAGTGAAGGAGGCTCGTCCGGGGCGTAGTTTTTAGTTGCGGCGCAGCCGCCTAATGGCCAAAGGCGCCTTGAGTCGTCTGGCCGTTCCGGAAATCGAGACGGTTAATTATGCGATTGCTTGGGTATGAAAAGAGTTCAGCTTGCCCACTGTTCGTGGCTTACGATCTGTTCGATCGGCAATCGTTTTTTTGGTTGGGCCGCATCCTTCGGATAACCCAGGGTCAATAATTCCACCACGCGGGCGTCGTTCGGGATGCCGAGGATCTGCTTGACCTGGTCCTCGCAAAACGAGCCGACCCAACAAGTGCCCAATCCCTCTTCCACCGCCTGGAGCGTCATGTGATCGACGGCTATGGCCAGGTTGATAGGGTAGGCCGGCTGGCCGCAGCGCATAGTGTAGGCGGTGTTGATTCCGCAAGCGGCGATGACCACCGGGGCTTCGCCCACAAACGCCTGATTATTGGCTGCCGCCGCCAGTTTTTTGCGCAGCCCGGCGTCCTGTACAACCACGAATCGCCATTCCTGGCAGTTGCGGGCCGAAGGCGCCATCCGCGCGGCCTCCAGGACCGCGGCCAGTTTTTCCTTTTCCACCGGGCGGGCTTGGTATGAGCGCACTGCATAACGTTGCTGGATCTGACGCAAGATTGCCATGGCTGTTTCCTTCTTGACGATAATAATGCTCATTGATCAGAGATCAGAGCCTCACGCCAAGGACTGATCACTGATAACCATTCGGGTTATTGACCTGCCAGCGCCAGGCGTCGGCGCACATGGCGGCCAGGTCCTTTTTGGCCTGCCAGCCCAACTCGCGATTGGCCAGGCTTGGGTCGGCATAGCAGGCGGCAATATCACCCGGCCGGCGATCCACAATGCGATAGGGTATCTTTTTGCCGCTGGCTTGGCCGAATGCCGTCAACGCTTCCATGACGCTGTAGCCGTGCCCGGTTCCGAGATTGTAGGTGACGAGCCCGGGCTTGGACTGCAGGCGCTCCAGGGCACCGAGGTGGCCGCAGGCCAGATCGACAACGTGAATATAATCGCGGACTCCTGTCCCGTCCTTGGTCGGGTAATCGTTACCGTAGATCGAAAGCTCCTTCAGGTTGCCGATGGCGACTTGGGCGATATAGGGAAACAGGTTATTGGGAATGCCGTTCGGGTCTTCGCCAATTTGCCCGCTTGCATGGGCGCCGACGGGGTTAAAATAACGGAGCAGGGCGATTTGCCAGGCCGGATCCGAAACCTGTAGATCCCTTAGAATCTGTTCGATCATAAGCTTGGTTTGCCCGTAGGGATTGGTGGCGGAAAGGGGCGCGTCTTCGGCAAGCGGAACCTGCGATGGCTTGCCATACACCGTGGCCGAAGAGCTGAAGACCAGTGTCTGTACGCCGGCTTCCTGCATTGTTTCGCACAGGACGAGGGTGCCGGCCAAGTTGTTGTGGTAATAGCGCAGGGGAATCCGGACTGATTCCCCTACCGATTTCAGGCCCGCGAAGTGGATGACGGCGTCTATTTTATGTTTCCGGAAGATCGCAGTCAAGGCCGGCTTGTCCAGTAGGTCCACCTGGTGGAATTCAAGCGTCCGGCCGGTCAGGGCTTGGACCCGTTTCAAGGATTCTTCCTTGCTGTTTGAAAGATTGTCCGCCACCACCACCTCGTGTCCGCTTTGCAGGAGTTCGAGACAGGTGTGGCTGCCGATATATCCGGCGCCGCCAGTGGTTAATATTTTCATGATGCCAAGGTTGTCTTTCCATGGGTTATGGCGCGATTGCAGGCCAGGGTTAATTGGAGTGTTTTTAGACCATCGGCATAATCAGACAGGTTTTGGGACCAGTTCCCTGAAATTACCTGCTTGATAAAAGCCTTATTTTCATATTGGATTATGCCGCTGCCGTCGTGCTGGAACCAGGCCCGGTCTGGTTGGCCGGCATCCGGTATCAGGTTCACTTTCACCGGCCCGTCTTTTTTGGACCGCGGCCCATTCACCACCAGCGATCCTCTGATAAGGTCCACCCGATACAGGCGTTTTTCGCCGCTAAGGGTGATTTCATTGCGCCAGCCGCCGGCGACCCACGAATGGTTGTGCGTGCCGATAATGCCGTTGCGGAACATAAAAACCAGGCCAATGGCTTCGTCGATCGTGTAACGCCCGGATTTTTTGCGCAGCGGGTTTGAGGCCAGGGCATGGATTTCCCGGATTTCGCCGAACAGGAAGCGCAGGAGATCGAAATTGTGCGTGGCTTGGTCAACCAGCCCGCCGCCGGATTTGGACTTGTCGTAAAACCAGTCCGGCAGTCCTGATCCCATGCTGAAATTACATGCATAAAAAGAGTGGATCAAATGAATCTTATCGTCCTGCATGGCCCGGCGCAAAGCTGTGACCAGCGGGATATGACGCAAGACATAGCCGATTTGCACCTTGGCTTTTCGACGGGCCAGGGCGGCGGCAATGGCCCGGCCGCGCGTTGCGTCATGCTCAACCGGCTTTTCGCAAAAAACAGGGATGCCGCGTGCGGCGCAGGCCAGCAGTGGATCCTTGCGGACCAGGGGCGGAGTGCAGAGCCAGACGGCGTCCAGCCGAACCTGGTCCAGCATCTTTCGGAATTCATTAAAGGCCAGGCCGCCGTATAGCTTGTGGCGCCTTTTCAGCGCCGCAAGATTGGTGTCGCACAGGGCGGCGATGCGTATGTCCTTTCTGGTTTTAAGATAATCCAAGTGAACTCCGCTGATGCCTCCGGTGCCGATGAGACCAACTTTTAGCATATAATTCGTCCTTAAATGGATTTCAACAAATGATCGAGATACTTGACCGTTTCCTCGATATCGCGCCGCTGTTGCTCGCCTGAAATTTCGCGCTCGATAATGAATTCGCCCTTGAATCCGATCTCGTGCAGGCGCCGCGCAAATTCCGGGAAACGCACTCGGCCTTCGCCAACCTTGACCTCCTGGCCCAGTTTCATCGGATCGGTCGGATACAACGCATCCTTGGCGTGGATATTGCGCACGTAACTGCCGAAGACGTCCAGGGAGTCGATCGGGTTGGCCTTGCCGTAGGCGATTAGGTTGGCCGGATCTAAATTGATCCCCAAGTTTGGCGTGCCCACCGCCTGGATCAGACGCAGCATCGTTATCGGCGTTTCCTGTCCGGTTTCAAACCAGAATTCCAGTCCAAGCCGTTGGAGGTGTTGGGCGATGACTCGCACAGCAATGACGACATCCGTGAATACCGGGTCGCCCGGATTTTCAGGAATGAATCCCAAGTGGGTGATTATGGCGCGCAGTCCCATCCAGTGCGCAAAATCGCCGGCGCGCAACAGTTCGTGAATCCGCCGGTCCCGGAATGTTACCGGCACCAGACCCAGGGTGGCGGGTCCCTCGCTGAAGTTCCATGCCCCGGGACCGGACCATCCCGCCCATAGTGCGGTTACGTTGATATTTCCCTGCTGCGCTTCCTGGCGCACTTTTTTTGCCAGTGGCTCTGTCCAGATCGTGGGATTCCAACAGCCGAGCTGGCAGGCGCTCAGGTTCATGGATTTAAGCGAGTCAAAACAGGGCTTATCTTCTTGCAGGCTTGTAAACACACCGATTTGGTTATTCATCAAATATTCCTTTATGAAAAGACTACCCGAAAAACGATTTGCTGCTAATATGCAGCATTTGATTTTGCAGGTCAAGCGCGGCGGGCGCTCTGGATGATGGGCAACACCAGCAACGTGATGCTCATTGACCCGAAAGGCATGGTCCGCTACCGGCGCGCGGGACAGCAGGCGGGTGACGACGTTAGCGCGGTGACGGATCTCGTCAAACGGTTATTATCGGAATGAATCTTTGTGTGTGAAGTTTAAACAAGTAGACGCGGCGCCCTCGCCGCGTTGGGGATTCGTCGGAGCGCTATTGGAAGAAAAAATTAACCCGCCGCAGGGCTTGGCTGAATGTTAATGGATTTCAAACTTTTGTGGCCGCGACCGGTGGTCGCGGTCTTGGGAAACGATGTCCGACATCAGCGATGTCGGCTACAGAATAAAGTTGACCGGTAGTTACCGGTCATGATTTGTTTAAGTCATTCGCGTTGGCAACTCAGAAAGGCGGCTCATGATCGATCTGCATACGCATTCCACGTTTTCGGACGGCAGTTTTACCCCGGAGCAGTTGGCCGCCGCGGCGGCGAGTATCGGGCTCACGGCGATTGCCTTGACGGATCATGACAGTGTTGGGGGCGTGGAGCGTTTCCTGGCGGCTTGCATTAAACAGCAAGTGCGCGGTGTTGCGGGAGTGGAAATCAGCTTAGATTTTCCTGGCGGCACCATGCACTTGCTGGGCTATTTTATAGATCACCGGAATCCGGTTTTGACCGAACATATTGCCAAGCTGCGCTCCGGACGTGAACACCGGAATCGTGAAATATTGAAGCAGGTCAATGCCATGGGTCTGGCCCTAACCATGAGCGAAGTGGCCGCGTATGCCGGCGAGGATAATGTGGGGCGTTTACATTTTGCCCAGGCGCTGGTGGCCCGGGGTTACGTGCGCACCCGGGACGAGGCCTTCCAGAAATACCTGGCCAAGGGCAAGCCCGGCTATGCCAATCGCCTGCGTATGACGCCCGCTCAGGGCGTGGAAATTATCCACAATGCCGGCGGCCTGGCCGTGCTGGCGCATCCGTTCACTTTGCATTTGGGCAAGCAGGCCTTAGAAAAGCTGGTTGGCGATTTGGCGCAGGCAGGGCTGCAGGGGATCGAGGTGTTTTATCCCCAGCAGAGTCCCAAGCTGATGAAACAGTATTCCGCCCTGGCCGCTAAATTCAACTTGGTGGCAACCGGCGGTACCGATTTTCACGGCGCCCCGATGCCCGATATCAAGCTGGGTACTGGCTTCGGCGACTTGAACGTGCCCGACACGGTCCTGGATCAACTCGACGCGTGCCTGAGGTAGCGACTATACACTATCATTTTTTTGAGTTGGCTGGAATAAAGTTGCCCGGTATTTGGAAAGATTTGAGAAGGGAGTCAGGTAATGGCTAAAGTCGGAATTATAGGCGGGTCGGGGTTGGACGATAAATTAAACCTGACCCATATCAAGCGTGAAAAAATTCACACGCCTTACGGCGCCACATCGGATCTGGTTATCACCGGAAAATTGCAAGGGCTAGATGTCGTCGCTCTGCCGCGACATGGGACCGACCACCGGATCATGCCTTCGCTGGTAAATTATCGGGCCAATATCTGGGCGTTCCGGAAACTGGGAGTCACGCATGTCATTGCCACGACGGCCTGCGGCAGTCTACGCGAGGAGATCGAGCCCGGCCACCTCGTGTTCATCGACCAATTTATCGACCGCACCACCCGTCGCACCCAGACTTTTTACGAAGGCAACACCGTCTGCCATATTCCGATGGCTGAGCCGTTCTGTCCCAAACTCAGGCGCCTGTGTGCGGAAGCTGCTCGCGAGCTGCAAATTCCCCATCATCTCAAAGGCACCGTAGTGACTATAGAAGGCCCCCGTTTTTCGTCAAAAGCTGAGAGCCGCATGTTTCAGATGTGGGGCGGGGATGTGATCAACATGAGCACCGTGCCGGAAGTTGTCCTGGCCCGGGAAGCGGGTCTTTGCTACGTCTCCATAGCCATGAGCACCGATTATGATTGCTGGCATGAGTCGAAGGAATCGGTCACCTTTGAACTCATCCTGAAGACTATGGAATCCAATGCGGCGAATGTTCTGCGAATATTGCCGGAGGTGATCGGCAAGATTGAGGATGGCCCCTGCGATTGCCGGAACCGATCTGATATCAATAGTCTGTAAAAAGGATTTAAGACATGCCGATTTTTGAATACGTGTGCGGCGGATGCGGAAAACGGTTTGAACACCTCTTGCGTTCGGCGGGTGATGTTCCGGTGCAGTGTCCCCATTGCGGCGGCAAAAACTTGCAAAAGGCGCTATCCGGATTCAGCGTGTCGGTTTCCGGCGGCGGACGAAAAAACGAGCCTTCGGCCGCCTGTGCGACCTGTTCGAGCGGGAGTTGCCCGTATAGCGGGGATTAGCGATGCTCCAATCTCTCCAGATCAAAAATCTGGCGCTGGTGGATGCGCTGCGAGTCGAGTTTACGCCGGGGCTCAACGTGATTAGCGGGGAAACCGGCGCTGGAAAATCCATCATCGTTGGCGCCCTGAGTCTCCTGCTCGGCGAGCGCGCCGAAAAAGGCGTTATCCGTGAGGGGGAGAGCCAGTGTATCATCGAGGCTGATTTTGCGCTGGAACATCCGCTGGAAATAGACGCCATTCTCCACGAATCGGGCCTTGATCCATGCTCCGAAGGACGTTTGCTCATCCGGCGCATGCTCTCGGCATCTGGTGCCGGGCGTCAATATGTCAACAACGGCGCCGCTACGCTCCAAGTCCTTAAAGCCATCGGCGATCTGCTGGTGGATATGCACGGCCCGCACGATCATCAATCGCTCTTCAGCCCCGAGTTTCAGATGGGGCTGTTGGATGCCTTTGGTGACCTGGACGATCAACGGCAGGCGTACCGCCAAATATACGATGCCTGGCGGGCGTTACAGGCTCAAAGGCTGGCGCTGGAGGCGAATGATCAGGATGTGATGCGGCAGATCGACCTGCTGGATTTCCAGGTCAAGGAATTGGAGGCGGCGAATTTGAAGCAAGACGAGGAGGATGCCGTCAGCCGGGAGCAGATGTTGCAGGGCAATGCCCAGCGTATTCTCCAGTTGGTGGAAAATGTGCGTCATGCTCTGACGGAAGGCGAATCCAGCGCTTTTACCGCCTTGGCCTTGGCCCAGCACTCCCTGGGTGAGCTGGCCAACCTGGCCGAGGAGGCTGTGGCCTGGCAGGCGGACGCCAAATCCGCGGCCGTGCAGATCCAGGAGCTGGCCCGTGGCCTGGATAGTTTCATGCAGAAAATCGAGGGCGACCCGGTCCGCCTGCAATGGCTGGACGAACGCCTGGCCTGTTACCGTAAAATGAAGCGTAAATACGGGACAACTGTCCCTGAAATTCTGGTCTATCTCGATCAGGCCAGACACAAACTGCATGATTTTAAAACGCGCGGAGAACAGCTGGCCCGGCTGGACAAGGAGCTGGCTGCAATCCGAGCGCGCCTGGAGACGCAGGGCTTGGCCCTCAGGCGCAAGCGGACGATAACGGCTAAGCGCCTGGAAAAAACCGTCAAGAAAGAGATGGAGGACCTGGGCTTTCCGCAGGCTGCGTTTTCCGTGGCTCTGCGCGAGGCGGAGGCCAGGGCCTCCGGCTTGGACGCCGTGGAATTCGGGTTCACGCCGAACCCGGGCGAGCCCGGCCGGCCACTGCGGGCCATAGCATCCAGTGGCGAAATGTCCCGCGTCATGCTGGCTATTAAAACCGTCTGTGCCGATCACGACCGCATCCCCATTCTGGTGTTCGATGAAATTGATGTCAATGTCGGCGGCAAAATGGGCCAGGCTATTGGCATCAAGCTGGCCGGGATTGCGCGTCGGCACCAGGTTCTTTGCATCACCCATCTGCCGCAGGTCGCGGTCTATGGGGACACCCAGTTCGCGGTCAGCAAGGCGACGCGGGGCGAGCGGACTTTCAGCGGGATCACGCGCTTGAGCGCGGAGCGCCGGGTTGACGAAATCGCCCGCATGCTGGGCGGACGAGATCTGACCAGCGTGACCCTCAAGCACGCCCGGGAAATGCTGGTCAAGGCCCGGGGCTGATCGGCGAGCGTTCCCGATTTTTAAAAGATCGGGATACCTCTCAATTTTGGGGTTCTTCTGCAGAATCCTTGTGTTAAGGCAAACCTTCACCACAGAGACGCGGAGGCATGCAGTTTCCTACGAGTGACGGAGTAGCCACAGAGGGGGCGACGTAACGGCGTATGGGAGTAACGGCGTGTCGGAGTTATCTGTTTTATATCTGAACCCTGCGCCTCTGCGCGAGATAATTCTTCTCCTCTCCGGTCTGCAGACAAGAGCCGATTATTTAACCGCAAAGAATGCAAAGATAAGACTGGTGCATGAAATCAGGATTCATTAGGAATTTAACAGGATGGACAGGATGAAGGCTCTGGTGGCCGCTATCGATCCTGTGCATCCTGTTTATCATTGAGGCTCTTGCAAAACCCCTGCTGAAGATGGCCACGACGAAGCGTGGCCCTCCCGAGGTCGCGCTAACAGACTGGTTTTAGAACTGGAGGGACGCGCTCCGTCGCGTCCGCAGGGGTTTTGCAAGAGCCTCCATTGTAAATCTGTTCCGTGGTGAATGCCGGCCTTGGCCCAAACTTCCTGCGGAAGACCCGATTTTTTTATTGTAATTCAGCGTTGAAAGGGGTTCAATAAGGAACCAGAGGACTTGGGCTGCGAACAGTGCGACCCAAGTCCCAAACTTATTTAAGGAGTTAAAACCATGAAAGCTGACGTTAAAGTTAATCTGGAATTGGCCAAGCGTTTAGGGCTTACCGATATTGAATTTGGCAAGATCAAGAAATTGATGGGCCGGGTCCCGAATTTTACGGAGCTGGGCGTCTTTTCGGCAATGTGGTCGGAGCATTGCAGTTATAAAAATTCGCGTAAGCTTTTCAAATTGTTTCCCACCAAGGGCAAGCAGGTGTTGGTGGGAGCCGGTGAGGAAAATTCCGGAGTTGTTGATATCGGGGATGGTTTGGGCGTTGCCTTCAAGATCGAATCGCACAACCATCCTTCAGCCGTAGAGCCCTTTCAGGCCTCGGCCACGGGCATAGGCGGATGTTTAAGGGATATATTTACCATGGGGGCCAGGCCGGTGGCAGGTCTGGCGGCGCTTCGATTCGGAAGTCTGGATAACAAAAAAGTTAAATGGCTGTTTAAAGAAGTCATTAGAGGGCTGTCCCATTACGCCAATATCGCAAAGATCAACGTGGTGGGCGGAGAAACCTGTTTCGATGAGAGTTATGAGGGGAATCCCCTGGTTAACGCCTTTGTTATCGGCATTGTCAAACATAGCAATATTGTCAAAGGCGCCGCCAGCGGAGTGGGTAACTCCATTTATTATATAGGCAAGGATACGGGCCGGGATGGTGTAGGCGGGGCCAGCTTTGCTTCCAAGGAAATTACCGCAGAATCTAAGTCCGCTAAAAGCCCGGTGGCCATCGGCGATCCTGCACTGGGTCTGCGCTTGAGAGAGGCCTGTCTTGAGTTGATAGAAAAGAAACTGGTTGTGGGAATGCAGGATATGGGCGCAGCCGGACTCGCCTGCTCTTCATGCGAGACAGCTTTCCGGAGCGGTACTGGCATTGAAATAGATGTGGCATTGGTTCCCCGCAGCGAAAAAGGGATGAGCCCCTATGAAATGCTTTTGTCTGAATCGCAAGAGAGAATGCTGGCGATTTTAAGTGAGGAAAACGCAGCAGCGGCCTTGACCATATTGAAAAAATGGAAAGTCAAGGCGGTTAAAATCGGCAAGGTAACCGCTGATAAAATAATGCGGATTAAGGAAAATGGCGTGGTGGTTTGCGAGATTCCACCGGAAGCCCTTACGAAAAACGCGCCGCTCTACGACAGGGAAGCTAAATTTCCCAAGGATTTGAAAGAGATGCAGAAATTGGATCGCGCAGCGATTAAAGAGCCCGCTGACTTGAGCCGAGTGCTGCTGCAATTGCTTGACGCGCCTACCATTGCCAGCAAGGAATCGGCTTGTAAAAGCTTTACTTTCATGGACAAAGACACGGTGGCGGTGGGAGCAGGTTCGGATGCGGCGGTGATCAAGGTTAAGGGCACTAAAAAGGCCCTGGCCATAAGCGTGGATTGCAATGGACGGTTTTGCTGTTTGAACCCCTACCATGGCGCGATGATGGCGGTGGCGGAAGCTGCGAGAAATATAGTGTGCAGCGGCGGCAAGCCGCTGGCGATTACAGACGGCTTGAATTTTGGCAATCCGATGAAGCCGGAAAACTACTGGCAATTCGTTAAGTGTATCGAAGGACTCTCTTATGCTTGCAAGGTGTTAAACACACCGGTTGTCAGCGGTAACGTGAGTTTTTATAATGAAAGTCCTAAAGGGGCAATAGACCCGACCCCGTTGGTGGGAATGGTCGGATTGATTAAAGATGCGGATAAATATGTCACCCAGAATTTTAAAAACGAGGGCGATTTGATAGTTCTGCTGGGTAAAAACAAGGCCGATCTTTCCGGCAGCGAGTATTTATACCTGGTGCACAAGCAAAAGCGGGGCAATCCCCGGATAGATATGAAGGTCGAGCAAGCTGTTCAGGCAGCAGCTCTTGAGGCCATCGAATCAGGCCTTATCAATTCCGCCCACGATTGTTCAGAAGGCGGGTTGGCCGTAACCCTGGTTGAGTCATCTGTCAGCAATGCCAGTAAAATGCTGGGCGCGGAGATCAACCTGGATGGTTTAAAGAACAACGCTATCAGGCTGGATGAAATATTGTACGGCGAGGCGCCTTCCCGGATCGTGGTTTCGCTGAATAAGAAAAACCTGGGCGCTTTGGAAAAGATCGCAAAAAAATATTCTGTTCCTTATCACGTTCTGGGCAGCGTCGGTGGAAAAAGATTTACAATTCAATTTCAAGAGAAGGCCATCATCGACTTCCCGCTGAAAAAACTGAGCGTCGCCTGGCGCAACGCCATCCCTTCGCGGATGAAAAAGACTCTCGCGTGACCCGGTGACTCAAGCGAGCTGACGCCCGCAATCCAAGATAGCTGCACGGGGTGACTCAGAAATGTTCTTGTTTTGGTGCCGGTTCCGTGTGGATAAGGTGTTAAGCCGCGCATTGTCCGGCATGTGTCGCGTGCGCCGCGCTTCAACTTGCACAGCGATGGCCGAAGGCGGATCCGTCGAAGGTGGTAAGGGAAACAGACAAGTTTTATCTTGGCGTTCTTTTGTGGTTAAAAATCTGTAACTACTCAGCCTGAAAAACCCGGATAAGCAAAGATTGTCATTTCGAGCGTAGCGAGAAATCTCATCT
>CAZALU010000092.1:0-11451 GCA_964486075.1 uncultured Verrucomicrobiota bacterium | reverse complement strand
TTTTGTGCTTGCCCCCGCCAATACTCAAATGTGAGGATGAATTGGAACCGCTGTCGCGCCACAATCAGAATTGCTGTTCGACAGCAAAAAGCGTACTCTAGCACAAGGAGGGACACCGACTATGATTCCCGCCTTGGAGAAAAAATCAGGAGCTGAACAGCCTCAAAAAAGCGAGGTGGATTTTGCCTTTTCAACGCATCAAGGGAATCAAGGGCCTGGTCTACATACCCCCAGCCGACGCACGCGGCAAGCGTAAGCACCCCTGCCCTGACTGCAGCGAGTGCCGGCATTGCAGCGACGCTCGCTGCGCCAAGTGTTTCACGCCGAAAAGTCACAAACTAGCGCCAAAGGACAACTCCCGGCTTCGTTAAGCCAGCCCTCTCCCACCGTTTCCAGCCATTCCTTCGTATAAAATAAGACTAACGATCGTCCATTCTGATTGATACATGCCTGATTATGCCAAAGCGGTCCGAATGTCGGCCAGGGACTCGCCCAGGATCGACCGGGCCACCTTGTCCAGCTCCGTCTGGGATCCCTCGAAATGGAAGGTCCGGTGCGAGTGCGCCAACATAGCTCCGGGTTTCAAGGCCGCTGCGGGAGACGAGGTTTCCAGTTCATAGAACGGCCCCAGGCCCGCGGCGCCGGGCGTCGCCGGACCGTCGTTGTATGAATTGATCGTATCACCGTCATAGGGATCTTTTTGAATCTCCCACATCGAGTTCACATAATCCGCCGTTCCCTCAGGCTTGGTGAACTGGATAATACTCAGCACTTTATTGGCGGCATCATAACTGCCGAGCACCGGTCGGGCGCGCTTGGGCGACACCCCAATCTTGCTGCGGTAACAACTGTCGCCCTTGAAAAATAACGCCCGGTCCTTGACCTGCAACCGGTCAGCCGGCACTTTCCCGAAATAGGTATCGTTCACGATCGGGCCCAGCCGGTTTTCCGGCCCAGGTAGAAACGGAACTATGATCGTCGTGTCCGGTGACGAGTTGAACATGCCCAGGATCCAGATGGACAGCAGGCCACTGTGCTTGACCCACGGGGTTCTGCCGGTATTGGTTATCCGATTGTTGGATTCAAACGCCACCATCTTCAGCGCTGCCGGTAAATCAAAGCCCAGGGAGGTCGAAGCCTGGATATGTTCCAGAATGCGAATTTCACGGTCCACGCGGAGCGCAAAGACTGTTTCGGAATAATTTTTCAACTGCATCTCTTTTGTTAGGAGCGCCCGGTCCCGGGACTGGGACACCAGCTCGAACGACTCCTTATCTATCGGCGCCGGCGTAAAACAATGCTCAAGATCGAAGGGGGCGCCCTTCGCGAAAAACACGGAATACTGGCCGCCTTCCGGCCCAAGCCAGAACCGATCCTCCCCGCCAAAGGGATGCATATGTTTCAGCAGCTTGCCGGATGCGATTAGTTCGCGGTTTATCCAACCATAGCTGAGGCCATCGGCCCCGCCGGCTGAACTGGTCATCACACGCCCCTGCAGTTTGGGCAGGACGGCCACCTGGCCCTGGCCCACGGCATCGGAGAGCAGCACAACATCCGTGTGCTTTTTCAAAAACGCGAGATCTTTTCCAAACGTAGCCTCGTTAACCTTGGTTTGCATCGTGGTACAACCTCCTATAATTAATAGCGTTCCCGCCAACATTGCGCCGCCGAAACGTTTGATGCTTTGTTCCTTTCTGCAATAAAAAAACAGGTCATAGAATAATCTTTCCATATTATTCTGTCAAAGCCTGGTCGCTGTCCCGATCCGCGTACGCGGACCGAGAATGATTCATGGAAAATGGCTGATGGTTGACAGCCATTCGCTTATAGCCTGCGCCCGCGACACCAGGTCGCGGGGGGGGGGGGGGCTTGAGGTTGATGCTGGTGCAAAACGCCATAAAGAACGGCCACGATCCCACATGTGAAATGGCCCTCCAACAGAGATTATCCGCACGGGTTACGCGCGGATTTGGCGCTGGGAAACCCACCCCCCAGACCCCTCCCAGGAGGGGCTTGTCTTGTGTCAGCGCGGCCGGCCATGACGCCAGTGCTCCAGCCAGCCGGCGATGAAAGCCGCCTGCTTTTCGCGGATCGGTTCGTGAAAATGCGCGTGATCGCAGAATAGATCATCGCCCAGATTGCGGGTAAACGTGTACAGGTCGATGACGGCAATCCCGGCGGTCAAAATGATTTCGTCGGCAGCCGCGTTGTAAGCTTCAAGATCGCTAGCGTGCCTGAAAAACTCCATGCCAGGCTTGTTGTGCACGGCATCGGCGATGGGCGTCGAGCGAATCCAAGCCCATTCGGTTTTACCGGCTCGGCAGAGCGCCGCCATGGCCTGCAGGTTTCGGCGATAAACGTCGAGGGGAATTTGAAGTTGCTGCGTCTGGGGGTTTGTCTTGATATCGTGCAGTCCGCAATTCAGCAGGAGAATATCCGCCGCCAGTTTACCGGACGCCAGCAGGGCGTCCAGAAAAGCCAGGACCATGGCGGAATCACCGCCATTGGCGCCTTGGGGCCGATCCAGGTTCAACAACGCTTCCTGCTCGTCTGCTTTCCGGGCATAGACGAATTTACCGCGCAAATACCGTTCGAGAAAAGGCCCATAGTGGATGGAGATGCTGTCGCCGATGACATAGACTGTTGGCAGCGTCATTTTGTTGAACCTTCCCAACGCGGGCTAGGCCCGCATCCTGCCCGATTGTGTGCGTCCCAATACCCCCACGCCCTCGTGGCGTGGGTGAATCAGATTGCGGTAAAAAACTATTTTCTCGCAATCTGATTCACCCGTGACGCAAGGCCACGGGGGCCTTGGGACAGACTTTGTCGAGGCTATCCCTTCGCCGCGCGCACAAATGCGTCATAGGCCCAGCGGTTCCATTCCGGTTTCACCCCGATGCCCGGCAAGTCCCCGTAATCCTTGGCGATGAATCCGCCGTGCTGCCCGCCAAACAGGCGCGCCAGTGCGGCGGCAGAAGATTCGATAAGCCGCCGATTTCCGGTTGGCAATATTTTCTGGATATCGACCGGGGAATACAGACAGACCTTGTTCCGCTGGAGCTTTTCGGCCAGTCGTTCCAGACCGTACAGGTTGGGCTGATCGAATTGCACACAATTGATGCCCACCTCGGCCAGATCATCCAATATCTCCCAGTCGTAGCCACAGGAATGCATGAACACGTGCAGTCCCGATTCGCGCGCGGCGGCGCACAGACGCCGGTAAAGCGGTTTATAGATTTCGCGCCAGAGGGCCGGGCTGATCAAGAGCCGCTCCTGGGTGCCCCAGTCCTCGCAGAAAAACACGCCATCGGACCCGGCACGGCCATATTGACGGATGACCGCCTTCAGCAGACCGGTGACTTTATCATGTAATTCGTCAACCCGCTCCCGCTCAAGGAGCAGATCCTCGAAATAAACCTCCATCTTACGCAGGTAGCGGCAGATGGCGAAGGGAAAACCGGGCAAATAGCCCATGTGATAATGGTCCTGGTGTTCGGCAAATGCTTCGGTGACCGTTTTATACCGGGAAGGCTCGGCAAAATCGGGCAAGCGCAGGTCTTTCAGCATAGCCCAGTCTCGCAGGGCCGGCTCGAAGATTTCGCCGCCGGCGCTGCGGCCCTGAACGCGATACCAGACGTTGCCCCATTCGTCGTCATAATACTCGAATTCGCCTTCCGTCCAGCGGCGCTGTTGCCAAGTCGCGGAAGACCCCATGCCGACGCCCCACATATCGTTCATGACGCCTTCGGCAAATCCGAAATTCATACCGATCCGCGCCGGATCCCGGAACGTCAGATTGCGAATGATTATTTCTCGTGATGTCATATTGTCAATTCCTGTGCTGAATAAAGAAGCAAGGCTACTTTATGATGCATCCGACACGTCTTGTCAATTGAGATCGAGCCTGCGCCTCCTGCCGCCTTGTGCGGCAGGGGCGAGAGATTGGCTGGAACAGCATGCTATTCCAGCCAATCTCTTCACCCGCGACACAAGCTCACGGAGGGGGCGCTAACAACCATAATGATGATTTGCTCCCGTTCCATCCTTGACCGGACCGGCCGGCGGGGGCAATATACACTAACCATGAGCAACGAACCTGCAATCATCGCCGACCCGCTGGTGGAGCAGTTCACCCGCTACCTTGCCGGCGAGCGCGACGCATCCACCCACACGATCTCCGGCTACCTAGTCGATCTGCAGCAATTCGTTGGCGCCACCTGGGGCGCGGACGCCAAGCCGCCCTTCCCCTGGGACAGCGTGGACAAGTTTGCGGCGCGCAAGTTCATCGTGCAGTTCCAGAAAGTGGAAGCAGCCGCCACGACTGTGGGCCGTAAAATGTCCAGCCTGCGCTCGTTTTTCAAGTTCCTGACCCGCGAAGACCATGTGCCTCGAAACCCGTTTGCAGGCCTGGCGTCGCCCAAGCGCAAGAAGTTTTTGCCCCAGGTACTGACCGTGCCGGAAGTCGGCCGGCTCCTGGACGCGCCCCGCCAAGCCGGCATCGAGTCACTCGCGGCCGAGTCCAATGCCGTCCGGCGCCGGTGGCTGGAATATGTCGTCGCGCGCGACAGCGCCATCCTGGAAGCGCTTTACAGCACCGGCATGCGCATCGGCGAATTGACCGGCATGACCGAAGGCAACATCGACCTGCTGTCCGGCGTGATCAAGGTGCGGGGCAAAGGCAAAAAGGAAAGGCTGTGCCCCGTCGGCGCCCCGGCCATCAAGGCCCTGCGCGCGGCTTTGGAACAGTGCGAAGCCATCACTCCTTTTTTAAAAAAGAAAACGACGCAGCCGCCGGCTGGCGGCGGAACACTGCGCTCGGGCCGCCCCGTGTTCGTCGGCCACACCGGCGGACGCCTGACGCCGCGTTCGATTGAACGTCTGTTGAAGCGCTACCTGGCCCGGGCCAATTTAAATCCAAACGTTTCGCCGCACGCCCTGCGGCATTCTTTCGCCACGCACCTGTTGGACGCCGGCGCCGACCTGCGCAGCGTCCAGGAGCTCCTCGGCCACGCCAGCCTGTCCACAACCCAGATTTACACCCACGTTACCATCGAGCATCTCAAAAAGGTTTACAACCAGGCCCATCCCCATGCCTGAGAAACTGTGAAAAAATTACGGGTTCCTATACAAAGAGCGGACGCGACGGAGCGCGTCCCTCCATTTTACCAGTAAATTCGCATGCTTGGATCCAGGGAGGGACACGTTTCATCGTGTCCGCCCGATTTTTTCACAGCTTCCGACAATCAGAACCACAGGTAGCGTCGCTCGTCCTTCTTCGCTAAGAAGCTTCGCAGGACAGGTACCGCGGCGCCTACCATAAGACATCGCGCCTGACAAGACATCTTACCGATACTGTTCCACCCTGGCGAACAGCTTTTCGGCTTCGGCCAGTCCGGAGAATCCATAGGCCCCGTTGATATAGACTCCCTTGCCGCCCACGGCATCGAGCAGGGGGACGACTTCGTCAGCCTTGACCCCGACCGCCTGCACGGATTTACCGGCCGCGAGAATACGCCGGTACAGGTCGTACCAGCACGGGTTGCCGCCGCTGGGCACGGTGGGATCGGGAGTCCATTCGACGGCATCGAGCGCGGCAATCCCCAGCAGGGAGTCCAGGTGACACAAGCACTGGCTGCCGTCGAGATGAAACATTGAGTGGTCAAGCCATTCGCATTGCTCCGTCAGGGCCGGCATCACGAAGCGGTCGAACATCGCGGGTGAAAACATGGCCGAGGCATCGCACTGCACCTTGGCTGTTTTGCCGGGACCCCAGAGCGCGAAAGCCCCGAACACCGAACTGCCGTCGGGAAGAGCGATGATGTCGTATATTTTCTGGTAGACCTCGAACCAGGCCCGGTTGATCTCGGCGACTTTTTGCTCCACCCAGGCCGGGCGATCCGCCAGGTCCACCAGGAGCTGATTCGTGCCGCGCAGGGCGGCTAGGGTGTCTATATTCTCGACCAGATCTGGAAAAGAGGCCATGTACTTGCCCTGGGCCAGCCGGGCACATGCCTGGGCGGAGTCCTCGGTGATTTTCCACCAGCGCTGTTGCGGATCGAAGCGCAAAGGTGGATAGCCGGACGGATCCTCGTCGGTCAGACGCGGCTCGTACCAAACCGTGCCCCGGTCAAACACCGGCTTCGCGCCCAGGTAGATGGATAAGGTACCAGGCCCCAAATCGAATCCCGCCAGGGGCAGGTTGTCGCAGGGATATAGTTGCCGCGACAACCAATGGCAACAATTTTGGGCTCGCAATTCCGGATTCGAGCAATATTCCTCGTTGCCATAGCCCCACACTTGGCAGTGGGGATCGTCCACCGCGGCATGGGGCGGATCGGCCGGAAAATCCCCTCCCACGGCAAGCACCAGCCCTTGCCGCTGCCACCAGTCGTTAAAATGTTGTTTCGTCTCGGCCCAGTTCTGTTTCCAAGCGACTTCAGAATGCATACACGTCTCCCATGACAGATGATTCGCAGTTCTAGCGCGGCCAGGTGTCACGGACGTTGCCGCAACCGATCATAACCTCGCATTCAAAAAAGCGTTTTCCATAGATGGCTCTCCGTGTTGTGATAGCACTTCCACCCAGGCAAGGCAACTCATCAATCTTCACACCTCGTCCGCCCGCCCTCGCTGTGCATATTACCTTGGGGCGGAAGGAAACTTATACCTGAATTTTGCGCCGAGCCGAGCCCAAAATTCAGGTTATACATAGCGGGTGAAAAAAATGATTGATCATGGAGCCGCCACAGGGCATTGTTTCAACCACGGATAATGCGGACTTCACGGATATTGACGACATTCCCACATAATCATGGTCTGGATTCTGTATAATTGCCTGTTCCCGATCGTCTTTCTGCTCATGCTGCCCCGCTTTCTGCTGCGCATGTGTCGGCGCGGCGGTTATCGCCGCGGATTCCTTCAGCGATTCGGCATTTATTATGCCGCGCTCGCGGCGCAATTGCAATCCCGGCGACGGACCTGGATTCACGCGGTCAGCGTCGGCGAGGTGTTTGTGGCCTTGCGTTTCATGGAGGAAATCCGGGCTCGCCGGCCCGGCGCGGCTTTCATCCTGACCACGAATACTTCGACGGGGCATGCCATTGCCGGAAAACAAATCGGAGCGGAGGATCTCCTGCTGTATTTTCCGGTGGATTTCCCGCCGATTATCCGGCGGGTTTTGAGCCGGCTCAACCCCCTGGCCCTGATCCTGGTCGAGGCGGAATGGTGGCCCAACCTGGTGCGACAGGCAAAGCGGCGCGGGATTCCCATTATGCTCTTGAACGGAAGGCTTTCCGACCGCTCTTACCAGCGCTACGAGAAAATCCGATTCCTCACCCGACACCTCCTGCCCCTGATCGACCTGCTGTGCGTTCAGGGCGAGGAAGAGCGCCGTCGCTTCGCCGACCTGGGCGCCGACCCCGCGCGTATCCGGGTTATGGGCTCCGCCAAATATGATGTGGCGGCGTCAGCCAACGATATTATCCCGGCCCATGTGCTTTTACAACGCGCCGGGTTCAGCGCGGCCACGCAGCTGCTGGTGGGCGGCTCGACCTGGCCGGGCGAGGAAACCGCCTTGTTGACAATCTTCCGGCGTTTACGGACGGAGCATCCGGAAGCCCGCCTGGCGCTTGTGCCGCGGCATGCGGAACGGGCCGATGCCGTGGCAGCGGAAATAGAAACTGCCGGGCTGACCTGCCGCCGCTGGAGCCGGACTGCGGATAGTGCGGTCGATTCGGCCGGGGAGCCGCATGTCATGCTCGTTGACACCACCGGCGATCTGAAGCATTTTTATGGTGCCGCCTCGGTTATTTTCGTAGGCAAGAGCTTGACCGCGCAGGGGGGCCAGAACGTCATCGAGCCGGCCGTCTTCGGAAAGCCTATCGTCGTCGGCCCGCATATGGAAAACTTCCGCAGCGTCATGGCCGATTTCCTGGCCGCCGGCGCGCTGATCCAGGTTCCGGACCAGGCGGGGTTGGAACGGACCGTGCGCGATCTTTGGCGCGACGCTGCCCGCCGGAACAAGTTGGGCGAAAAAGCCCGTCAGGTGGTCCGGGAGAAAGAGGGCGCCATCCGGGCCAGCGCGGACTTGTTCCTGGCGCTTGGAAAATAAGCTGAAATCCAGTATGTCCAATAATAGTGAACATACCGGAAATATTCTGGTTGACCAGCGACCATGGATACATTTGAAAAAAATGATTCACGGCCTGAGCTATGATATATGTATTACAGCAAACGACTGAACCTATTCAAAGGCCGTTGGCCATGAAACAAACGCTCAGCTTTGTATCCGCCTTGATCGCGCTCTCAGTCGCCACGGCTTCCGCGGAGATTGCGGCCGCGTAATTTTCGAATGTCGAGTTGAACCTGACCTCCAATTTTGTAGCGCAAATTGATATGGATGGGGACGGCACCAACGATTTCGATCTCAGTTACTTCAACGGCGGCGGATCCATCACCGGGTCGCCGGGGAACGGGATATTTGTCATTGACGAGGTTGACTACGCAACCCGGCGCTACGACCTCGGAGCGGCAATCGGTCTTGCGGGAACAAACGCTGAAACGGCGTCCTGGACCAACTTGATCGGCCAAGGGTTCAGTTATGTGGGGGTCAAGTTCCTCGCGGGAGGCAAACCAACCTGGGGTGGATTCAATTCCAGCTCCCGGATGCCACTCGCGGCTGGCTGGCGCGCGGCGCCTGGGAACATATCGCCGGTCAAATCGTTCCCGCCGGCGGGGTGGCCGGAACCGCGGCGCCCTCGAACGGGCCGCTCGCGGGCGGGAACAGCGTGATCGTTTCCAACTGCGCGTCGGCTATCGGGAACGGTTCGGATATAACCAACATTATCGTCGGCGGGATCAACGCAACGGGCATCCTCGGGCAGGGCCCGAACTGGGCGTCTTTCATCACGCCGCTGGCGGTGGCGGCGGACTTCGACGGCGACGGGCTGGCCGACCCGGCAACCTACCTACCGTCCACGGGCGCGTGGAAGATCTATTTATCCTCGCAAGATTACCAGTTGTTCACTGGTGTATACGGTGGTCCGGGTTATATCCCGGCGCGGGAATGATGATTAAATTTTACCCAACTCAAGCGGGCTACACCCAGAACTGCCGATCCGATGTCCGGTATTGAATGGCCTCGGAAACATGCTGGGAATTATTCTCCGGAATAGATTTGTGTGCGGCGTTAAAAATGATAGATGGTTGCTGTATTGCGATAAAACGGCTATAGTATTTACACGTATTGAATGCTTAAAACTCCAAATACAGAAGACCGCGTATGAACAATCTGGATCGAGAGCGAATTATATCGGCATTGGGTGAATTGTCGCGGCGTTTGGGGGAACGGGGGGTGCGCGGAGAAATCTGCGTTTTTGGCGGATCGGCCATGATCCTGGCCTTCCAGGCGCGGCAGTCCACCCGGGATATTGACGCCATTTTCGCGCCCACGGCTGTGGTGCGGCAGATTGCCGAGGAGATTGGTCGCGACAACGGATATGCCGAAGGCTGGTTTAACGATGGCGTCAAGGGATTCATATCGGAGCGCCATGAGACAACGGCGGCCGATCTGCCGCAATTTGAACATTTGCAGGTGACCATGCCCGTGCCGGAATATCTGTTTGCCATGAAATGCATGGCCTCGCGGGTGGGATTGGATGGGGGACATGATGAAGCGGACGCGCGCTTCCTGATCCGGCGCATGGACTTGGCCGGCAAGGAAGATGCCCTGCGGCTCGTGGAAACCTATTATCCAGCCGCCGCCATTCCCCCCAGGGTTCAATATTTTATCGAATCTTTGTTCGAACGATGAGGAGATCGAATACCATGAATACGCTGGCCCATGTAATTGCGGACATGCGTTCCGGGACGGTTTTGACCGTGGCCTTGGGCAATTTTCTCGACGCGTTTTATCGCGCACCGTCCCCTGCTCTGTTGGGGGATGAACCGCCGTTGATGGAGGGGGAATCCGGCGCGGCCGTGAACGCCTATCTGGCGGGCATTGCGGAACATCTGGCCAGGGAATACGGACTGGATATTCCCGCCTGGGTTTTTGGCCGGCAGCGCTATTTGCGGCGGCCGAAGTTTGGGAACGCGTCCGCCGCGTTACGGGCCACCTTGCTGATCGAGAGCCCGCCGGCCTTTCGCTCCAGAAACATATTCATTACCGCCAACGCCCTCGAGCGCGCCAGTCGGCAGCAAGTGGCTTGAATAATTTTCTGTTTTTCTATTGCTTTCGGGGGGGGGGGGGGGGGATACTACCCTTTGCATCGTTAATGCAATGGCGCCATCGCGGCAATGCAGTTTTAATCGGACAATCATACGAAAGGAAGGGTGAAATGAATAACAGGAGTTTCCTGAATCGGTTTTCCCAAACAGCGGTGCGCCGCGGCGCACTGGGCGCAACCCTGATCTGCGTTTGTCTGGGCGGCCTGGCCGCCAATGCGGTCGAAACCGCCCCGGATTCGGCGGGCAAGTCCCAGCTCGTCAAGCCGGGCGAAGTGCCGGCGGGCATGGATGCGGCGGCCTGGTCTAAAATCCAGGACCAGTTGCGCGCGGGAGCATTGGCGTTTGAGGAAACGGGTGAGGGCTCTTTTTCCGCGCGAAATAGCGATCGAGCGCTGAAGATGAACGCCCGGGATACGGGATTCGAAGTCAGTTTTAACGACCAACCCGGGCTCAAGCTCCAGGCCATCGCGCTGGAAGACGCCTCCGGCTCGCTCCCGCTCCCGGCGGTCGCGCCGGTGCGCGTTGGCGACAAAGTGGAATACCACAAAGGCCCCGTGACGGAGTGGTATCTGAATCGCGCCAGCGGCGTGGAGCAGGGCTTTACCCTCGCCGCCGCCGCCGGCTCGCAATCCGCCACGGCGGACAAGCGCGCCCAGCAAACCACCACCCTCCTGCTCCGTTTCAACGATGAACTGACCTGCCAAATCGCGCCGGCCGGCGACAAGGCCGTCTTTAAGCTGAAAACCACCGGGCGCGAGACCTACCGCTACGAAGGTCTGAAAGCGTGGGACGCCAACGGGCGCGCGGTTCCGGCGCGTCTCGAATGTAGAATGTAGAATGCAGAATGCAGAATGCAGAATGGGGGGAGAGTCACCGGAAGGTAATTCACCATCCCCAACCGTGAATAGTAAGCAGTTATCAGCGGGGCGCTTGGGTAATGGAATTCAGCCTTCAACCTACAGTCTACAGCCTACAGCCCAGCTTGCCATTCTCCTCAACACGGCGAATGCCGTTTATCCGATCACGGTTGACCCCATCATTTACGGCTCTCAAATCAAACTGACCGCAGCCGACGCCGTGGGCAACAGTTGCTTCGGATATGCGGTGTCCGTGGCGGGCGATGTGGCCCTCGTGGGCGCGTATGGTGTGGCGTCTTTGAAGGGCGCGGCGTATGTGTTCGAGCGCAATGCCGGCGGGACCAACGCCTGGGGGCAGGTTCAGAAA
>CAZALU010000091.1:0-11516 GCA_964486075.1 uncultured Verrucomicrobiota bacterium | reverse complement strand
GATGGTCGCGGTCCTCGGATTAGGACCGCCATCATCGATGTCGGCTACAGTAAAAGTTGACCGGTAGCTGCCGCTCCTAATTAATCTTTCAAGCGGTGACGGTTGGTTCCATTTCTTACAGGGGAGATCATCATGCGTAAAGTTATGAATCGGCGGGTGGCGTTTTTGCTGGCGGTTGTCATGGGCGTCGGCCTGGCCGGCGCGGCGTCGGTCAGCGATATCAGCGCCGGTGCTCGGCATGCCATGTTTCTGAAGAGCGATGGCACAGCCTGGACCTGGGGCGGCAACTATTACGGTCAACTTGGCGATGGAACTTGGGACTTGAGCGCCACCCGAACTCGGGTGGGTGGCATATCCAATGTAGCCGCCTGCGCCGCCGGCGGGTATCACACGCTGGTGATCAAGTCCGATGGCACGTTCTGGAGCTGGGGCCGGAATACTTGTGGCCAGCTTGGCAACGGCACCAACGTCAGCTTCAATACGCCTGTGGCGGTAAGCGGATTGAGCGGCGGGACGGCCGTGGCTGGTGGCATTAATTCTTCCTATGCCTTGCTGTCCAATGGCACGGTTATGGCTTGGGGCTGGAACAGCCAGGGTCAGCTCGGCAACTCAAGCTGGACCGATGCCAATGTGCCCATGGCGGTTAGCGGTTTAACCAATGCGCGCGCCATTGCCGCCGGCGCGGAACATGCTTTCGCCATTCTGGTTGACGGCACGCTTGTAGCCTGGGGGTGTAACAATCAGGGTGAACTCGGCGATGGCTCCACGAATACCGTAAACCAGCCGGTGGCGGTTATATCACTGAGCAACGTTGTCGCAGTTGCCGGCGGCTACTGTCATTCCCTGGCATTGAAACAAAACGGAACGGTGTGGAGTTGGGGCTGGAACGGCCATGGCCAACTGGGTGACGCCTCGGAGGTATCCTCGATTGTGCCGATTAAGACCGATGGCTTGACGAATGCCGTCGCCATTGCCGCCGGCTGGGATCACAGCCTGGCGCTGAAAGCGGATGGTACCGTATGGGCTTGGGGTTTGAATACCTACGGTCAACTGGGCAACAATACCAATTCCAACGCCAATACGCCCGTACAGGTTACGGGTCTTTCCAATGTTCTGGCGATCGCCGCCGGCGCCAATTCTTCGTATGCCCTGGATACCGATGGTAATGTCTGGAGTTGGGGATATGGAGGCGATGGAGAGCTGGGCGACGGCTCCAGTGGTTATTTTCGCCAGGTCAACGACATCACCCATCCCACGGCCATAGCGGCCGGGTTCTATCACTCGCTGGCGGTAAAAACTGACGGTACACTCTGGAATTGGGGGTTTAACGCTTACGGCCAGTTGGGCAACGGCACGAATATTTCCACGAATATCCCTGTTCGTGCAGTTGCTTTAACTGGAATCCGCAGCATGGATGGCGGGCCTTATTTTTCATTGGCTGCTAAATCCGATGGCACGGTCTGGGCTTGCGGTAATAACATGTATGGCCAATTGGGCGATGGGAACTGGGGCAACATTGCCACGGGCACCAACATCCCGATACTGGTCCCCGACCTTATCAACGTCCATTCTGTGAAGTGCGGCGCTTACCATTCCCTAGCGGTCCGCGGCAACGGCGAAGTGTATGCCTGGGGCGCGAACAATAACGGCCAGCTGGGCGACGGTACGGTTACAAGCACCAACCGGCCGGTGGCTGTCGCTAGTATATCGGGCGTTATCGCTGCCGCTGCCGGGATGTATTTTTCCATGGCGCTGAAAGGCGATGGCACGGTCTGGGCCTGGGGCGATAATACTCTGGGCGAGCTGGGCAATGGAACTCATACGCCAACCAACCGGCCAACGGCTGTCGGCGGCCTTGCCGACATCATGGCCGTTGCCGCCGGCGCGTATCATGCCCTGGCCTTAAGATCTGATGGCACCGCCTGGAGCTGGGGATTCAACGCCAACGGTCAGTTAGGCCACGGTAGTCTTAACGACACCAACCGGCCGGCGGCCGTCGTCGGTCTCTCCAATGTGACGGCCATTGCCGCCGGGCTCCTGCATTCCGTGGCGCTCAGGAGCGATGGCACGGTCTGGGCCTGGGGCGATAATTCCGTCCAACAACTCGGTAACGACATCGGCGCTTTAGCCAACCGGCCGGTGCAGGTGCTCGGTCTTTCCAATGTGACGGCCATTGCCGCCGGTGGTAATCACAGCCTGGCGCTGAGGGCCGACGGTGTGCTGGTGGCCTGGGGCGATAATAATGCGGGGCAGCTCGGCAACGGTCCCTGGATTGCCGCCTTGACCCCCGTGTGCATGAGTCAATTTGGAACGCTGGCGATCAAGCTTGACCCGGCTAACGGCTCCTGGCAGATCACGACGCATCCCTCATCCTATGCCGGCCCGACCTCCGGCAGCGGCAGTCTGGCGCCGATCTCAGCGGCGATCGGGTCGTATGTCGTGACTTACGGCTGCATCGGCCGTTACCAAGCGCCGTCGCCGCAGACTAACATGCTGACCGATGCCGGTTCGATCGCGTTTAATGGCGCTTACCTGCCGTATTACCATTATTATTTTGGCGACTACGACGCCGACGGCAAGACCGATCCGGGCGTCTATCAGGCGGCGGGCAGCTACTGGGACGTCCTGCTCTCGACCTTCAACTATGCCCGGGCCACCACGCATTTCGGCGGCGCCGGTTACCTGCCTGTTTCCGGCGATTACGATGCCGATCGCAAAACCGATCCGGCGGTGTATCAGCCCGTGACCGGTGAATGGATCGTGGAAATGTCGGGCAGCGACTATGCCACGGCCTCGACTACGTTGGGTGGCGTCGGCTTTACCCAGGTCTTGGGTGATTATGATGCCGATGGCAAGGCCGATCCGGCCGTGTACGGTGACAGCAACGGCTACTGGTATGTCATGCTTTCCGCCAGCGGATACGAAGTCGCTCCGACCACACTGGGCGGCGCCGGCTATCATCCGGTTCCGGCCGATTTCGATGCCGACGGTAAAACTGATCCGGCTGTATACGAGGATGAGACCGGGATCTGGCTTGTGCTGCTCTCGGGCTCCGACTACGAGCTGGCCTCGACCACCATGGGCGGTCCGGGCTACATACCCATTCCTTGCGATTTTGACGCCGACGGCAAAGCCGATCCAGCGGTGTATGAACCTTCTACGGGATTTTGGATCGTCTCGCTTTCCGGCCGTGGATATGAATTTGCTTATGCCATTCTGGGCGGCCCGGGTTATTTAGCAGTGCCGGGTGATTACGATAACGACGGCAAGACCGATCCGGGTGTCTACCACGAAGCGAACAAAGAGTGGAGTATCATGCTTTCGACGTTAAATTATGATCTCGCGTCCATTGCCCTGGGCGGACCAGGCTACACGCCGGTGCAGTGAGGAGGAGCACCACAGAGATCAGCCCAATCCAAAATGCAGGGGCGCTTAGCCTCCGGCAGATGGCGGGAGACCGCGTTCCTTGCAGAATGAAGGAGGTGGACGCCGTTGTCCCTAACGGCGTTCAGATCAGCGTTGAAGATATCGTGGTCCACGTGGCGGCGAAGATCGCGTTAAGGATAATGCGATCCACCTGAAGCCGGTATGAGATATATAGTAACCAAGCGATCCATGAAAGAGCGGGTATTATGAAGAAACTAATTAAGGTGGTTATTGGCATGATCATCGTCCTGGTCGTGCTGGCGCTGGCCGTTGTGCTGACACTGCCGTTCACGATCGATCCGCTCGTCAAGACTGCGGCTTCAACCATGGGGCCCAAATTACTCGGCGTGCCGGTCTCGGTGGAAAAGGTTTCGCTTAACCCGTTCGCGGGACGCCTGGTCATTTCCTGCCTGGTGGTCGGCAACCCGCAAGGCTACTCGGACAAGCCCGCGTGCGCGGTGGACCGGGTGGATGTTGATTTGAAGATGACGTCGCTGCTGGGCGACGTGATCGTGGTCGAAAAAATCCAGGTCGATGCCCCGGCGATCAGTTATGAAACCAGGGAAGGCGCCTCTAACTTTGACACGATCCAGGCCAATGTCGGGAAAGCTTCCGAAGCGGACACCAATCAGCCGCCGGCGGACGCCAAGGCCGCCAAAAAGAAACCCGGCAAGAAGGTTATCATCGAGCTCTTCACACTGAATGGCGCACAAGTTTCGTATTCATCCGGCATGACGTTTGGCAATGTGGTCACGTTGCTTTTGCCCCCGGTGACGATCAGGGACATCGGCAAAGATACGAGCGGCGTGTCGTCCGTGGATGCCGTCACCCAAATCTTCAACGCGATTACGGCCGGCCTCGGACAGGCCGTTACGGCGTCGGTCGGCCAGGCTTCCGAAGCCCTCAAGGGCTTGCTCAAGGACTCTGGCGAAATGGGGCAGGATGTTGCCGATACGGCTTCCGGGGCGGCCAAGGGCTTTACGGATGCGGCTTCGGACGCTGCCAAGGGGGCCAGCGATGCGGCCTCGGAAGCGGCTAAAGAACTGAAAAATATTTTCAAATAATTGAAGCGTTCCGAACGTCATGTTGAAAAAAATCCTCCAGGGCATTCTGGTCGGGCTGGCTGCCACGCTTATTGCCCTCGCGCTCTGGGCTGGCGGCTTGCTGACCCGGTTCGAAGCCAAGACCTGGGACTTGCGCGTCACGCGCCTGGCCCGGCCCGGCGCCGCCACCGATAAAATCCGCATCATCTTCATCGACCAGTACAGCCTCGACTGGGCCAAGAATGAAATGGCCCTGAAGTGGCCCTGGCCCCGGGAAATTTACAAGCCCATCCTGGATTTCTGCCGACGCCAGGGCGCCAAGGCCGTTGTTTTTGATATGGTTTATACCGAGCCGTCCTATGCCGGAGTCGAGGATGACCGGACCTTTGGCGATGCCATTGCCCAGACCACCGGCTTCGTCGGTACCGTCTTCCTGGGCAAGGACGGCGCCAGCACGAACTGGCCGGCCGATGTTCCGCCGCCCCCCGAAATGCGCGGCCTGACGAATTGGCTGGCGGATGGCGGCGGGCGGCGCGGTCTGTTGCGCTCTCTTTTCCGGAGCGACCGGCCAAGCGCCGCCGTGCCGGCCGCGTTAGCAACGGAAAGGGCCGGACGCCGAGTCATGCCGACCGCCACCTTTCCCATCCCGGAGGTGGCGACCAATGCCGATATGCTTGGCAACGTCCACGGCACGCCGGATGCCGATGCCATTTTTCGCCGCCTGGAACTGTTCAGCGTTTTCGATGCCAAGGCCGTGCCCTGTTTGGGACTGGCAGCCTATCTCGTTGCCGCCCCCGACGAAATCCTCTCCATCGCACCTGGCCTGTTGACCATCAGTTCCCTGTCAACCATCAACCATCAGCCATCAACCATTTCCTCTCAGCCCTACCCCATAAACCATAAACCATCAACCATTCTTCATGCTCTTCCCATCGACCGTCGCGGGCGGGCGCTGCTGAATTTCCGCGGGCCTTCGGGCACCCACCAGCGCTTTACCGCCGCTTCCGTGATCCAGTCCGAGCTCCGCCTGCAGGCCGGCGAGACCCCGCCCATTACCAACCCAGCCGCTTTCAAGGATTGTTACGTCTTCCTGGGCTGTAATGCGCCCGGTCTGCTGGACTTGCGTCCGACGCCGATCAGCCGGGTCTATCCCGGCGTGGAACTTTTTGCCACGACGCTGGATAACCTGCTCTCCAACGATTTCATGCGCAATGCTTCCAACGGGTTTACTGTCCTGTGCGTCCTGGTGATGAGTCTTTTGGCCGGTATCCTGACTCGTTTGGGCCGCAACGCCCGGGAAAACATTCTGGTTTTTGCGCTGACCCTGCCCCTCCCGGCGATCCTGTGTGTGCTGGCCTACCAGAAGGGGTTCTGGCTGGAATTCCTGGTCCAGGAATTCGCCGTTGTTTTCGCGCTGGTCGGCGCCGTGCTGGTCAATTATGCCACCGAAGGCAAGCAAAAACGATTTATCCGCGGCGCGTTTAAGCAGTATCTGAGCGAGGATGTCATCGAACAGTTGACTCGCCACCCCGAAAGCCTCAAGCTAGGTGGCGAACAGCGTACGCTTTCCATTTTCTTCTCCGATCTACAGGGTTTTACCGGCATCTCCGAGGGCCTGAATCCGCAGGAGCTGACCTCGCTCCTGAACGACTACCTCACCGCCATGACCGACATCATTCAGGAGGAGGGCGGCACCGTGGACAAATACGAGGGCGATGCCATCATCGCCTTTTGGAACGCGCCCTTGGCCCAGGACGATCACGCCGTGCGCTCCGTGCGCGCCGGCTTGCGCTGTCAGGCCAAGCTCGCGGCTATGCGCCCGGAGTTCCGGACTCGCACCGGCAAGGACCTATTCATGCGCATCGGGCTCAACACCGGCGCCGTGGTGGTCGGCAACATGGGCTCGCACAACCGGTTCAACTATACCATTTTGGGCGATGCCGCCAACCTGGCCTCGCGCCTGGAAGGGATCAACAAGCAGTTCGGCACTTATACCATGCTGTCCGAAGCAACGCGGGCCGCCATGGGTCCGGCTTTCCCAATGCGCGAAATTTCCCGCGTGGCGGTGGTTGGACGCAAGGCTGCGGTGCGCGTGTTCGAGCCCATGCTCCCGGAAGAATTCGCGGCCCGGCAGAAGGAGTTTGACGTGTTTGCCCAGGGCCTGGCCGCCTATTACGCAGGAAAATTTGACGCGGCGATCGATTTTTTCGAAGCGCTTCAGGAGAAAGATCCGCCTTCCGCCGCCTACGTTCGCAAGTGCCGCGCCTTGATCGCGCACCCTGTCTCGCCCTGGGAAGGCGTCTGGGTCATGACCGAGAAATGACCTGTTTGATTATTGGGTTCCATAGCACAATTTATGGGTGGTTAATTGTTAGGTAATTTCACAACCTATTAATTCGCTGCGCTTTACGATCTTAAAATGCTCTCATATGTCCTGTAACCATACGGTTATGCCTTGCCGCAAGAGAAAAACACACCACGGAGGCACGGAAACACAGAGGTAAAACAAGAGGAGATTTTGTCAAATTTGAGAGCAGCGGAATCTTGCTCTCGAATTTGACAAAACTGGTTGTGTATGGGAGAAAGAGGAGAGATTTCATAGCACCATCCGTTTAAGCCCCTGTTTAATGGTTGGAACGTTGAAATTTATCAGTAACCCAACCCGGCACTTGGTCAGTTTCATATAAGTCAATAGTTGTGCCTCATGAGTCGCCTCCCGTCTTTCTCCAATGAAAAGTCATTGCTTGAAATCGCCCCGAGGCGTTTTCGGGCCGGGGCAATTTCAAGCAATCTCTTCTCCGTGCTTCCACTGTCTCTGTGGTGAATTATTTCCGATCTACCCACAGATTCCGCGGAAGATCCGATTATTGGTTGTTCAGCACGTCGAGCATGGCGGCAACGTTTTCGGGTTTGGCGTCGCCAGGGATGTCGTGCGCGGGTGACGCGATGTAGCCGCCGTTTTTGCCCACTTGGTCCAGCAGCCGGCGCACGTCGTCTTGCACCTGCTGCACCGTGCCGAAGGGCAGGGTCTTCTGGGTGCTGATCCCGCCGTAAAATGACAGCCTGTCGCCGTATTTCCGCTTTATCTCGAACACGTCCATGACTTCGGGCTGGAAGGGGTTGAAGACATCCAGGCCGATTTCGATCAGGTCGGGAAAGATCGCGTCCACCTTACCGCAGGAATGGATCACGACCCGTTTGCCCCTGGACTTCACAAGCTGGTACATCTGCTTGATGCGCGGCTTGATGAACTCACGCCAGAGCCGTGGCCCCATGATCAATCCGGTCTGCTGGCCCCAGTCGTCGCCGAAGCGCATGGCGTCGATGGGATGGGCGCAGGCGCGCTCGATGATCCGCAAGTTATGCTCCATGATCCGGTCGAGGAACCGGTGCACAAAATCCGGGTTGGCGGCCATGCCCATCAGAATCGTCTCCATACCGGCCAGGGTCCAGGCCCGTTCGAACAGGCTGAACCCGATGTCGGCCATAATAAATCGATCCTTGTGCGTCGCGATCTGCTCAGGAAAAGTTTCGTAGCGGGACGGATCGGCCGGATCGGGAAAGCAATAGTCGTCCACCGTCTCCGGGGTCACCAGGCAATTGCAGACAACCCCGATGTCTTTGTCCACCGACCGGTTCCACTGCACGCCGAATTCATCCGACCAGATGTCCGGCGCTGTCTCGCGCCAGGCATTCCGGGGAGCGGTGCCCATGATCAGGAAGCAATTGTTCAGCTTCTTCTCGAAGTCCGGATCGCCGCAATATTCGGCCATCTTCTTGTGGGCCTTCTGCGTGAAACTGACGTTGTAGGGGGTCTTGTCCGGCTGCCGGTGGGCGAGGGAGGCCAGGACGCGCTCTTGGTTCGTCATAAAATATTCTCCGCCACTGGTTGTGAATGAAATCCAATTGTATTTGTAGCCGCGATCGCTGATCGCGGTCTTGGGAATGAAGATCGACTTCACCGAAGTCGGCTACAGTTTCCGCCAGAGAGGCGGGTCCGCGCATGCAGAAAGTTCGTCCCGCGGCGGGGCGTGATGAGTTTTTTACCCCGCGAAAAATTCATTAATGTTTGAAGCAGCGCTGGCCGGTGAAGACCATGGCGGCGCCGGTCTCGTTGCAGGCCTCGATGCTCTCGAAATCCCGGTCCGAACCGCCCGGCTGGATCACGGCGCTGATGCCCTCACGCAGACCGACCTCCACGCCGTCCCGGAACGGGAAAAAGGCGTCGGAAATCATGCCGCTGCCCGGTAAATCGCCTTTGCGCCGCGCAACTTCCTTGTCGATCTCCGCGCGGATGGATTCGTCCTGCAGGTTGTTGTAGGGAATCTGATGCTGCTCCCAGCACAGACGGTCGGCCAGGTTGCGATAGGCTTTGTCGCGGGCGAACTGGGACATTCCGACCCGGTCCTGTCCGCCGGCGCCGATGCTGATCGTGACCCCGTCCTTGACATAAAGCACCGAATTACTGGTCACCCCGCATTCGATCAGCCAGCCGAAAAGCAGGTCATCGTATTCCTTATCCGTCGGCAGGCGGTTGATTTTGTAGTCCTTGCCCTTGTACAGAGTTTGGGCCGGCACAAGTTGTTCCTTTGTGCGGGTCACCGGCGTGAACGACCACTGGGCAATGATGCCGCCATCCACCAGGGATTTGAAGTCCACCACGCGTTCGCAGGTGAAGCTTTCCAAACGGGCCATGTTGGCTACGCGCATAACCCGCAGGTTCTTCTTCGTGGCGAACATCTCCAGCACGCCAGCGGCGAAGCCGGGCGCCGCCACCACCTCGGCGTAGTTCTGGAGGATCAGCGCGGCGGTATCGTGGTCAACATCCCGATTCAGAACGATAGCCCCGCCGAAGGCCGCCACGCGATCAGCCATGTTGGCTTTGGCATAGGACTGGGCCAGCGTGGTGCTTGTGGCCACGCCACAGGGGTTGTTATGTTTCACGATCACCGCGCAGGGCTTTTTCGTCAGATAACGCATAATATTCAGGGCGTTATCCACATCCGTAATGTTGGTTTTGCCCGGATGCTTGCCCGACTGCAGAAGCTCCACATCCGAGGCCAGGTAGCGGCCGGGCTGGACGCTGCGCACCTCGCCCAGGAGCAAATTTCCGTTGACCAGCTTGTAGAGCGCGGCCTCCTGGCCCGGGTTCTCGCCGTACCGTAGTCCCTTGTTAATCCCATCGATCAGCCAACTGGCCTTTTCGTAGACCAGTGTCTGGCGCTGTTTGCCGTCCACGAAACTGATTTCCATCGTTGGCGGAAAATGATCGTCCATGATGGTTTTATAGGATGCCTTGATATCCTTGATGGCCATATTGGTTCCCCTCAATGTGAAATAATCACCACACAGGTTTGCTATTACTGAGATTCTTTATCTTAATCGAAAGCTTTATGCATGAGGACACATGTTCGAAAATACCGTGACGTGTGCTCCTGCCACCCACTCCGCCCCGCCGGAGTCGGGGCGACCCTGCCAAGAGGGTATCTAATTTTTCCCAGCTCCCCTCCTTGGAGGGGGCGGGGGTGGGTTCATTAATACATCGCCGCACTTATGAACTGGACCACTTAGCGCCCCTGGCCGATGCTCGCGCAGGCTTTGTTCCTTATCGGGCATTGCCATAAACACAAGAATCTTACCACGGATGTCACGGATAATACGGATTTATAATGATTTAATGCGGTTTACATCTGATCCTCTATATCCGTGAAATCAGCGTAATCCGTGGCTGCTTGTTTTTGGATTGCGGGCATAGCCCGCTTTGGAGGCGGATAACTATTCTTAGTTCATGATCTTATAACAACCCTTGACCGCGTTGAAATCGCAGCGAGCCAGGTAGCCGGCAATGGCGCTGTCGTAGGCCGCAGTGTGCGCGAAGGCCTTTGTGGCCAACTCGAACCGGGTCTTGAGCGTTAGTGTGCCACCGCCTTGCTTGAGTTCCTCCAGGATGCGGGGGTAATCCGCAGGGTCGGTCGCCGACGCCACCCGCAGGAAATTTTTGGCCGCGGCCCGCACCATGCAAGGGCCGCCGATATCAATGTTGGACCGCGCCTGCTCGGGCGTCACGCCCGGCGTGGAGATCGTCTTGACGAACGGATACAGGTTGACGACCACCATGTCGAGCTTGATGGCTTTGAGCCGTGCCAGGTCCCGGACATGGGCCAGGTTATAGGTTTCGCTCAGCAGGCCCAGGTATATCTTGAAGTCCAGCGTCTTCACCAGACCGCCCTGCATTTCCGGTTGGCCGGTGTAGTCCGAGACCTGGACCAGGTGCCTGGAGGCGGCGGCCTCGCCCATTATTTCCTTGATCGCCTGATAGGTGCCGCCGGTGGAATAGAGCGTCAGACGGGGGTTGATCTCCGCCAGTTCCGGAATGAACGTGTTCAAGCCAGTCTTGTCGGAAACGCTGACCAGCACCCGATCGATATTTACGGTGTTATCAACCTGGTCGACAATATTGATGGCCATAAGATCCTCCGTATATGATTAAAGCTGGCGTAGCCCCTAAATTCAATCGCGCGTCCTGCTAGCCAATTAAACCGCAGATTGACGAATACTGAATTTCGAATGTCGAAGTCAAGCCTGTGCTCTAAATGGCTACAGGCTCACCTGATGACTGCGAAAGATAATGCCTCACTCCCGAGCGCATGTCACGCCGGAAATGGTTTTGTTCAATTCATGCGGTCGTCAACATAAATAGGATGCGGCAGCACGTTTCCCATGTATTGCTCGGAGATTTGCGGGGTTGCCGGGGTTTCGTATCAGTGGACGCGCAAAGATAACCAGAAAACGGTGTCGGTAGCCTCCTTGTCAAAGGAGCAATATGCTTGGATGAAGGAGGCGATCAAAAACTTGCGGCAAGTTCAGGCGGCGCTAAAGCGTATGGAGCAAATTTCCCGCATGGTGCTTTTTCAGACAGTCTCCGAACCGTCCAGACGCAAAGCCTTGACCAAACGAGTTTTAGGGCTTATCTAAGTGCCATTCTGGTCTGCCCCTGCTCTGTTTAGGTTACAACGTATCAACGGGGCTGACGACGCCCATCGGTCC
>CAZALU010000090.1:0-11557 GCA_964486075.1 uncultured Verrucomicrobiota bacterium | reverse complement strand
CTACTTCCGGCATAATCACCGGTTCAGAGTCCGCCGGCGCTGCGGGCATTGCCGGTGCTTCGGGAATATCCGGCACGATCGGGGTGGACAGTTCTTCCGGAATAATTGGCGCTGCAAGGTCTTCCGGCTCTGCTTCCGGCGCCGCCGCCGGCGGTTCTACTTCCGGCATAATCACCGGTTCAGAGTCCGCCGGCGCTGCGGGCATTGCCGGCGCCTCGGGGATTTCCGGCACGATCGGGTCGGCCAGTTCTTCCGGGACAATGGGGTCCGCCGTTGCCGTGGTTTGTATCGGGTCCGCAGGTGCGGGATCTACTGCTGCTGGCAATAACGCAGGGGTTGCCAAAGCTTCTGGCGTCGTCATCAACGTGGACGTGGGGATTGCCGGGAGTGTCTTTGTTTGAGCGGCAAGCTCTTGGCGAAATTTGATGGCCAAGGGTGAAAGCGGATCAATGGTGCTGATGAGTAAGAGCATGCGGTTGGCCTGTTTCAGATCGCCTTTGGCCAGGTAGCGCTGGCCGGCATTGTAGGCGGACTGGCAGCCCTCTGGTAATTGTCCGTTGCGCCATAAAGCCAGGGCCAGGTTGTAATGGGCGCTGGCCAACTTGGGATTCAGCTTGCAGGTTCTCGCGAACTGTCGAATCGCTCCGTTCAGGTCGCTGTCGTCCCACTTATCGACTCCCGAAAAATAATGCCAATCCGCTTCAGTGGCGACGATATTATCTGTTCGTTTGGTCAGGCTGTTGAGCGCTGTAGATAAGCCCGTAAATTTTTCATTTACCTGGGTCTCTTTTGCGGCGACTTTTTGCCCGAACTGCGCCTGATCTTGGGCCAGTTTCTGATGGGCCTGTTCCAACGTGCTGATGGTGGTGGCCAGCGCTTTCACGCTTTCCTGATCCTTGGTCTGCGTTTCGGACAGGGCTTCCGTTTTCTGGCGGGCCTCGGTCAGGCTGTCCTGGAGTTTTTTTTCGGTGGCCGAGAGAGCGGTCGACTGCACGGTGGCGACTGCCGTGATTTCAGTGTTCAGTTTTTCCGTTATTTCTTCGCCCAGCTTCGTGATCTGCGCCTTGAGCGCATCACGCTCTTGGGCATGCAGGACGCGCGTGGCCTCTGCCTGTTGCATCAACGTCCAAATTTGCCAGCCTCCATAAGACAGGGCGCCAATTAGGATCAAGAGGCCCAATACCCAGAATGTGATTTTCAATCCTCGGTTCATAAAATAAGCCTTTCTTCCCGGTTAAACTAAATCTTCGTAAAAACACAGCCATTCTAGTACACGGGCTGCTTATTGGAAGACAAAAAGGAAGGAATTTCAGACTACCTGATCCGGGCGGAAAATAGCTTGGTACTTGAATTTTGCGCCGCGTCAAAGGGATCCCGCCCGATCGTGCCATAATTAGGCCTGGTTCAAAAGATGTCTGTCTTGGGTAACATTTTAACCAAACTTGTTCATCAAGGCTTCGTCCCGGCGCAGCAATTCGCATGCTGGCCTTTAGACCCTCGCGACCTTGCGTCGCGAGTGAAGAGATTGGCTGGGAAAGCGCCCTTTTCCAGCCAATCTCTCGCCCCTGCCGCGCAAGGCGGCAGGCGGCGCAGGCCATAATGACAATTGCTGGTCCCAGCGTATGCCCCACGAGCTGACAAAATGTATAACCCTTTTTTGAACCATGCCCATAATTACAGTTGCTGAGGAGGCGCGCAGCCCTCTTGAAAAAAACCTCGTCAGCGTGTACAGTCCGGACGGGGAAGAGGAAAGAAGTCAGGCTGCATGCGCAGCAACCAAACGAGTCATGGTTCAGTGCTTCACGGTTAGCGTCCTACGCAAAAATCAACAACATGTTGTCTGTTGTGGGAACGAAGGACGATTGGGCAAAGATGCCGCCCTCATTCCCGATTACGAAGTGTATTGGGATCGGCTACAGCACGATGTTGGAACAAATCAAGCTTGGTTACGCAGACCGGTGGCTGCCGATGACGGAAACTGGCCGCACGCTGGCGCCTCTGGTTGACCACACCCTGCTCAAGGCGGATGCGCGGCGGGAGCAGGTGCTAACATTATGCCGGGAGGCGTGCCATTACGAGTTTGCGGCGGTCTGTGTTCTGCCGCGCCATTTGGCGCTGGCGGCCAAGTCCCTGGTTGGCTCACCGGTGAAAGCGGCCACGGTCATTGGCTTCCCGCTCGGCGCCAACACTTCGGCATCCAAAGCGTTCGAAGCCGCTGCGGCGGTGAAAGATGGCGCCGACGAACTGGACATGGTTTTGGCCGTGGGTGCCCTAAAGGATGGCGATGACGATTATGTAAACAAAGACATCTTTGCGGTTGTTCGTGCCGCTTCCGGTCGGCCCGTGAAGGTGATCCTGGAAACCAGTCTGTTGACGAACGACGAAAAACTGCGCGCCTGCCGCATCGCGTTGGCAGCCGGCGCCGGGTTTGTCAAGACCTCCACCGGCCTGGCCGGTGGCGCCACCGAGGCGGATATCCGCCTCATGCGCCGGGCGGTTGGCGAGCGGATGGGGGTCAAGGCCAGCGGCGGCATCCGTAATTGTCGGGACGCCCTGGCCATGGTCCGCGCCGGCGCCACGCGGATCGGGACCAGCGCGAGCGTGGCTATCGTGACGGAGCAGGAATAGAGTCTTATTCTCAAGGAAACACCAGAAGAAAACAGATCGGACAAGACAATCAGATATTCTCCCCACGATACGTCGGCTGACGGACAGGACAACCACGAAGGAGGCATCGAGATTCATACATTTGGAAATGGATGCGCTCCGCAGAGCTTAATTTGATCTAATAGGAAATTGTATTGTAGCCGCGATCGTTGATCGCGGTCCTTGAGGATAAAACCGACTTCATCGAAGTCGGCTACAGTCCGTTCGAAGGGCGATAAGCGCTCTCGATTCAATTGCTTAATTCGTGGTTGCCCTGTCCGTCAGCCGATGGATCGTGGGGGGTATTCTTGGTTTGGTAGCATTTCCCGTTTTGGGCCTTTCATTCGCAATGCCATGACAGAAAATCACGACATCCAGGAAGGAGAGAAGAAACAAATATTTTTCCGGCTCCTCAAATTGAGCTGGAAGTACCGGGCCGGCTGCATCAAGGCCATCCTGCTTCAGGCGTTCCTGATCGTTCTAACCCTGGCCGGGCTTGCCTTGCTGGGCGTAGGTATCGATTATTTAAGGTATTTCATCGACCCGGAGACCAAGCCGCCGGCCTGGCCCCTGGGATTTTGTCCGCCGGAAAGCTGGGGAATCCTCCTCATTCTTTGCGGCATCGCCGCCGCCAACATCCTAATCGCCATCCTGCGCTACTTTCTGTCTTACCGTTACAGCATGGTGATTGTCAGGCTGCTGCAGCAGGGGATCGTTTTAGATCTGCGGGCGCGGATTTACGAAAAAATGCAGCGGCTCAGTTTTCGGTTCTTTGACTCGCGTACCAGCGGCACCCTGATCAATCGGATCACGAGTGACGTCCAATCCGTGCGCCTGTTCGTCGATGGCGTGATCATTCAAGGGGTGACCATTGCCATTTCGCTGACGGTGTACGTTGCCTACATGCTGATGATCGACGCGTTTTTGACCATGATCTGCATGTTCACCGTGCCCCTGATGCTGGTTGTGTCCGGCTATTTCTCGAAAAAACTCAAGGCAGCCTACAGCCAGGACCGCGCTAACGTGGACAAGATGATCCTCGACATGGTCGAGCGGGTCCAGGGCATCCACGTGGTCAAAGGATTCGTCCGTGAACGGGAGGAACTGCAACTACTGGCGCATGACAACCATGCGGTACTGGCCCAGCGGCAGCAGATTTTTAGGTTTATCAGCCTGTTCAAACCTCTGATCGATATGCTGACCCAAGTCAACATCATTATCCTGCTGGCTTACGGCGGCTACCTGGTGATTGACAATCAACTGGCGCTGGGCGCCGGCCTGATAGTTTTTCTCGGCCTGCTGCAGCGATTTTCAGGCCAGGTGAACACCCTGGCTGGGATCCTTGACAATCTCCAGCAGAGCGTGGCTGCCGCCCAGAGAGTTTTTGAAATCCTTGATGTGCCGGTCGCTATCCAGAGCCCGCCTGAGGCAGTGAAAATCGGGAAGGCCAAAGGCGCCATCGCTTTTCGGGGCGTCTTTTTCGAGTACGATCCCGGGGAGCGAGTGCTCGACGATGTCGCGTTTGAGGTTCAGCCGGGCCAGTTTATTGGCATCCTCGGCAGCACTGGGTCCGGTAAAAGCACGTTGCTCAGCTTGATCCCCAGGTTTTACGACGTCAAGATGGGCGCGATCCTGCTGGACGGGCGAGACATCCGCAAGTACGACCTTGACGACTTGCGACGCCAGGTGGGCGTGGTGTTTCAGGAGAGCTTCCTGTTCAGCAATACGATTGCCGCCAATATTGCTTTCGGGCATCCCTCCGCCACGCGCGCGGAGATCGTCAAGGCGGCTCAAATTGCCGCAGCCCACGATTTCATCATGGCCCTGCCGCAGGGCTACGATACCGTCATCGGCGAGGCCGGCTGTGACTTGTCGGGCGGGCAGAAACAGCGCCTGGCGATTGCGCGTTCCGTTCTGCTCGATCCGCCGATCCTTCTGTTGGACGATCCGACCGCGGCGGTGGATGCAGAGACGGAGAAGGAAATTTTCGAGGGCATTAAAAGCGCCATGCGGAGTCGAACTACGTTCTTGGTCACGCATCGAATTAATGTAATGAAGCGTGCCGATAGCATCCTGGTCATGCACCGCGGCCGGATTATCCAGCGCGGCACGCACGCGGAACTGGTTCAGGCCAAGGGGCATTATCGCCGGGCCGCGTTTCTGCAGCTGGAGGATGAACTCCAGCCGGGCGAGGCAACGCCGGCGCCGGCAGCGCTGACAGAGATGGTGTAACGACAATAAAACAGGGGCTTAAGGACAAGCCGCTCCGCTTACAACACTATATGAGGGTCAGCAGGGGAGGGCATGAGTAACATCAAACAGTCGCCCATCGCGTTCGTGCGCAAGGAGACCGAACACCGGCTTGACATGAAGCCGCTGAATTACGGCATCTTTCGCCGCGTATTTGCCTATACCCGTCCGTATGCCGTCGGCCGCAATGCGCTTTTTGTGCTTGTGATCCTGCGGGCGCTGCAGCTGGCGTTTATCGCCTGGGCGATTGGCGCCATAATCAACGGTCCGATCGCCGGACGGGATGTCGGGCGCGTCCTGACCTGGTCGGCCGGCTTGCTGGGCTTTATCGTTTTTACCCAAGTTACCTTGCATTTCCGCCATCGGCTGGCCCTGGAATTGGGAGAGTCGGTCATTCACGATGTTCGCCGGGACTTATTTAAAAAACTGCTCTCCATGCCCATGGGTTTTTTTAACAACATCCGGCTCGGCCGGATCATCAGCGTGTTTACTTCGGACGCTGAATCCGCGCGCAACGGGATTCAGACCGTACTATTTGTCAGCCTGGTCCAAGGCGTGAGCATGATCGTGGCGGCCGTGATGATGCTCTGGTATGACTGGAAAATGTTTTTGGTGGTCCTTTTGCTGGGGCCGATCGTCTGGGGCATCAATCGCTATTTCCGGATTAGGCTGATCAGCGCCTACCGGGCCGTGCAGGAGAGTTTTAGTCGGGTGACGGCCACGGTCGCGGAATCCATTAAGGGTATGCGCATCATCCAAGGCTATGCGCGGCAGGATCTCAACGCCGGCCTGTTTCGCGAACTGCTCTACGACCATTCGACCTACAACGTGCGGGTGACCCGCACCGAAGCTTCTTTTCTGCCCCTGCTGGAGGTGAATAGCCAGTTTTTCCTGAGCGCCTTGCTGGTCATCGGCGGCGCTCGGCTGTTGCATCACGATATGGCGTTCGACAGCCTGATCATGTTCTTTTTTCTATCCAACCTGTTTTTCGCACCGATCCAGTCACTGGCCGCTCAGTATAACCAGGCCCTGACGGCCATGGCCGGTGCCGAACGAGTCTTCCGCTTCCTTGATAGCCGACCGGGCTGGCAGGAGCCCGGGTCCGCCACGGACCTGGCAGCGGTTACCGGCAACGTCGAGTTCCGTCAGGTCAACTTTGGATATAAACCGGACCGGCCCGTGCTGCGCGACATCAGCTTCGCGGCGGTGCCCGGACAGACCGTTGCCCTAGTCGGGCCCACCGGCAGCGGGAAGACCACGATCGTCAACCTGATCGCCAAGTTTTATGTTCCGGGCGCCGGGAAGATCCTGATTGACGGCCGGGATATCCTCGGGATCAAGGCTGACTCCCTGCGCCGCCACATGGGGATCGTGCTGCAGTCCAACTTCCTGTTTACCGGCACGGTGTTGGACAATATTCTCGTCGGCAAACCGGGGACCACCGAGGCCGATGCCCTGGCCGCGGCGCAGCAGATCGATTGCCGGGACCTGATCGAGACCTTGCCGGACGGGTTCCAGACGAAGGTTGGCGAGAACGGGGCAGGCCTGTCGCTTGGTCAGCGCCAGGTGATTTGCTTCAGCCGGGCGATGCTCGCCGATCCGAGGATTCTGATCCTGGACGAAGCCACCAGTTCCGTGGATGCCATTACCGAGGAGCGCCTGCAGAACGCGCTCTCAAAACTGCTGTCGGGCCGGACTAGCTTTGTCGTTGCTCATCGCCTGAGCACGATCCGCAAGGCCGACCTTGTGCTGGTGATCGAGAACGGGCGGATTATTGAACGCGGCAATCACCGCCAGCTCCTGCGCCTGGGCGGGGTCTATGCCCGACTCTACAAGCAATTTAAGGTCGCCCAGCAGGCCTGACTTTACAGCTTGAGATAGTCGCCGGGTTGGCTCATGCCGCCACGCGGGGGATAGGCCCAGGGCAGGATCTGGATTTCGTCGGCGCCCATGGGTTCCGGCGAAAGAAAGAGAACTGCCCGCAAGCCGTCCGTGAAATAATCATCGCCGCACAGGTTATAGAGGGGCGCCAGCGGCGTTGCCGGGATGCCGCCCGCGACAAAACCGATTTGCGCCAGGCATTGGGCCCGGATCAAGTCTTGTATCAGGCTCCAGCGCGCGCCATCCACATCCGGATCGATTTCATGGGTGGTCAGCCACGGCGTGTGCGTGGTAAAACGGACGCCGATATCGCGGCTGACCTGTCCAGCCCAGACCGGTTGGCCGGCGCAGGTCAGAGGCAGCCGCCACAACCGTAAATGATTTCTTGCGTTGATGTTTCCGCGGATCTTCTGGAACGCGGCGTCATGCCGACGCCCGTAAACAAACAGGGGGCTGACCGGCGAGTAGCGGTATGCCGTTCCGAAAAAACAGGCCCCGGTTGTGCGCAGCGCGGTCTTGGCGCTCAGGATTTCGGTTTCATCCCAGCCGACGGAGATCAGCCCGGAAAAAAGGACGTTCCAGGGGGCCACGATGAAAAAATTAACCGGATCGCCGGCGGCCTGGTCGGACAGATTGCTCGTATGCGCCGGCATGGTCTCGAGGATCCTGCGGAGCCCGGCCAGGTTCGTGGTTTCGGCAATGCTGCCCGGGAAGACGTTCGTGCTTGTCGCGGTCAGATGACTGTAATCTATTTTTAAATGCCGGGTCGGCATCAGGAAATCGAAGCGTCGTAACGAGCCGATGCCCAGGAGCGCGATGGAATAGACCTGGCTTCCCTCATGTCGGAGCGTGTAAAGAAACCCGCTCTGGTCGCTGCCAGGCGGAATGTAATGGTCGAAGGAGACTTCTTCGATGCGCAATTCCTGACGGCGCCGGCTGCCGGCGGTGTCCAGGGTTCCGCGGAAGCGATAGGCGACTTCGGCCGACGAGAAATATTCCGGATCAGTAAATGCCGGGAGCAGCCAGTAGGGACGGTCCGATCGGTTGGCGACCCGCAGCCACACGGGCTGGACATTTCCTTGTTGGAGCGGCAGTCCAAAATGGGCTTGCGTCTGTTTCTCGTCAGGCAGGGTGATCCAGACAGTCAGGTCGCCGCGGACGTGGGACAAGGAGTTTTGCAGCCACTGGGCATCTTCGGCAGCCCGCGGTTTTCCACCGGTGGCGCAGCCGCTGGAAAACAAAACAACACTCAACAATAATGCCAGGATCAGCGATGACAGGTGCCAGCCGGGAATAGAAGCTGTTTTCATGCCGGCAGATTAGCAAATCTTCAGTCGGATGCAATGCGGCAGACATAGCCCCTGAACCACCCCTCTCTCCATGTTGGAGATGTATGTCGCGCCTGGTCTGGAATACAAGTGCAAAGCCCTGTAGGAGAAAATACAATCGGAATGTCTCGCGCAGAGGCCTAATTGGGGTTGCCACGTTCGCAGCAAAGTGGCTCCTGGTACTGATACGCGGAGCGGTCAAAACTCGCATTAACCGCATTAGCCGGTTTGACAACGGTTGCCCGATGGGGTATGAGAGAAAACATGAATTTGATTCTCCTGCATGAAGAAGACTTTGTTTCCGGCAATACGGTTCGGCTAACGGGCCGCCGGCTGAAACATATTATCGAGGTCCAGCGTCCGGCGGTTGGCGATCTGCTGACCGTGGGCCGGTCTGGTGGACTGATCGGCAAAGGCCGAATCAGCGCCGTGTCTTCGGCAGCCGTGGAGCTGGAGGTGGCCTTGAGCGAAACGCCGCCGCCGGCGACGGAAATCAGATTGGTGCTGGCCCTGCCGCGGCCGAAAGTAGTCAAGCGAGCGCTGGCGGGGGTTGCCAGCCTGGGTGTGAAACGTTTGCACTTGATCAACGCGTTCAGGGTCGAGAAGAGTTACTGGCGGAGCCCGGTCCTGCATTCGCCTGAAATCCGAGAGGCCCTGGTTCTAGGCTTGGAACAGGCGCGCGATACTATTCTGCCCGAGGTGTTCCTGCGTCCGCTTTTCAAGCCGTTTGTCGAAGATGAACTGCCGGCGCTGATCAGGGACAGCTTGCCGTTCGTGGCGCACCCCGGCGTAGGCGAGAGCTGTCCGCGCGCCGTGGTTCGGCCGGTGACGCTCGTGATCGGGCCCGAAGGCGGATTCATTCCGTACGAGCTGGATAAGCTGATTGCGGCTGGTTGTCGGCCGGTGCACATCGGCGCGCGCATCCTGCGCGTGGAAACCGTTATCCCGTATCTGCTGGGGAGGCTGGGCTGAAAAGAATCAGGAAGTGGTCAGGGGCCGTTGAAAAACGCAACCAACACCGGCCACGATGAAACGTGGCCCTCCCTTATGATGATTTTCTTCAAATGGAGGGACGCGCTCTGTCGCGTCCGTGAGCTTTTCAACGGCTTCTGCAGGGGTCGGGCTTAAGGTACAAGGCAGGGATCTGATCGCTGCTGTCCAGCATCTTCCAAATGGGAGACATAGGCATCTGCCCGGTCAGCGTGACCAAAAGGCAGGCCTGTACGGCCGTTCTTCTATGCGGGATGTTGTAGGGCGGGCATGTCCCGCCCGCGGGATTGCCCGCCATGCTCAATTCCAGGATCGGCGGAGCCTGCCCGCCTCAGACGGGACTTGTCCCATTGTAGTCCGGCAGCCGCCCATACGCGTTAACCTAACAAACATTTAACCCGGGCCGTGCCCGCAACCCACGGTAGCGCAGGGTTTTCCGCCGCAGGCGAATCCGCCACAGGCTGAATCCCTGCGATCTTCGGAGGCATAAAGCCTCCGCTACCCAGAAAGAGACATACAAAAACGTGTATATTTACGGGAAAGCTGCTAAATAGGGGGATAATTAGGTTGACGCGTATGGGCAGCCGCCGGACAGAGGCGGGCAACCCGTTGGGCGTTCCCGCCCTACAATGGGGGATGTCGGAGGCGGGAAGTCCGTTGGGCGTTCCCGCCCTACAGAAATTACGGACTGGCAACAGTCGCGCTAGCGGACTGGTTTTGGAACTGGAGGGACGCGCTCCGTCGCGTCCGTAGGGTTTTTGCAAAGTCCTCAGGGTTGTAGCAACGCTCTATGAGCGCAACTTTTATTAGCCTCTCTTGTGAATCCGGATCCGTTCATCCCGCTTCGCCAGAGCTCCCATATGCGCTGAATCTTAGTATGTGTCTGGACAAGTCGCTCCACCCGGGTAACAAAAAGGTGGAGCGCGTTATCCATAACGCGCTGCTTGTGCGGTTCTTTTTGGAAAAGCGTCTTGCGGACAAGTCGTCGAAGCAGTAGAGCGGGACTACCCCTTTGTTTCTGTCTTTCTGATCAACGACACGGCGTTGAAATAACCGAAGCGGATTTTTGGGAACTGCCGGTGGATTTGTCGCATTAGGGTCGGGATACCCATGGGGCTGGGGTGCCTGGCGGGGCAGGCCCGTTCGACCGTGTCCATGTACCAGTCCGGATCGATGTTCAGATTGCGCCACTGGATCATATCCGGCGCAGTTTTTTTCAGCAGCCCGGAGAAGGCCTTGAATTCGGACGGATCGTCGGTCACGCCGGGGAAGGTAAGGTAATTGACGGAAATCCACAGGCCCGCCTGGCGGGCTATCCGGAACGAGTTCAGGACGTCCTTGAAAGTATAGGTGCGGCAGCGGAAATAGGCGGTATAGAGGTCCGGTCGGGCGCTGTTCAGAGAGATGCGGATGCTGTCCAGCCCGGCCTTGGCCAGCCGTTCGACGATGTCCGGCAGGCTCCCGTTGGTGTTGAGGTGGATAATTCCGCGCTTGGTCCGTTTACGGATTTCGCGGATGGCCGTTGCGATCAAATTTCCCTGGAGCAGCGGCTCGCCTTCGCAGCCCTGTCCGAAGCTGATCATCGCCCGGGGCGCTTGTTCGAGATGCGGCACTGCGATTTCAAGGATTTCCTCCACGGTTGGTACGAATTTTATTCGTTCTTGCGGGGCCTGAATGGCCGTGCTGGATTGTTTTGAAATGCAGCCCTGGCAGGCGGCGTTACAGCTGCCGGACACGGCAACCGGCGCTTCCCAGCGTTGCAAAAACAGATTGGCGGCGTTGGGGCAGCCGTATTGCTTGACGCAGAGCAGTCCGTGATGGGCCGCCAGCCGATTCGCGGGATGGCGCCGTAGCCAGAGATCAACCGCCCGATATACTTTACGCCGGTCGAATCGGGATGGGTCGTGCCTGGGGTCGTGATCGACGCGCAAGGCGGGCACATAAAACCGGCCGCGGTGCCAGCAGGCAGCGCAGTAAGAGAAGAGTGGCAGGCGCGGCGCGGAAAGCTCTTTTTGAAATGCGGCCAGCGCCAGAGCCACGTAGCCGGGTGGCAGGAAGGCGGCCACGGCAACCTGGCCGGATGCCGCCTGCGCGCAGTTGCCGTTAAGGTCGAACCCGATGGCGCGCCGACCGGGGAGCAAATAAAGCTGGCTTGCCGAAGGCAGGGGGATGAGCAGGTCTGGATCGAGCGGAGAGACTACGCGTCCGCTCCGGCCGGCGGCGGCTAGGCCGGGCAGTTCGCTGATTCGTCCCCGACGATCGGCAATTACGGTTACTGGAAAAGCATTCATGGGGTGCAATGATAGAACAAAAACCGTCGGAAGGAACCATTTAAATGCCTGGTGTTGAAGGAAAATAATTCGGCGGATGCGTGGCGGGGTACTGTAGAAGCGGCGCCGGCTCAAGGTATAGATGTTCAGGTAATTAACTTCCGAGGATCAAGGAACCCACCCCTCGCCCCT
>CAZALU010000089.1:6097-12047 GCA_964486075.1 uncultured Verrucomicrobiota bacterium | reverse complement strand
GGGTCGCTTCCGCTCTTCTGTAGCCGACCACGTTGGGGTCGCTTCCGCTCTGCTGTAGCCGACCACGTTGGGGTCGCTTCCGCTCTTCTGTAGCCGACCACGTTGGGGTCGCTTCCGCTCTGCTGTAGCCGACCACGTTGGGGTCGGCCATCCGCCAATCCCCAAGACCGCGCCCAACGTGCGCGTCTACAGAAATCCGGTGGTGCCGGACTTCTACTATGTGAAATTCCTATACATCAAGTTAGCGTTCCTTTCGCGTGATTAGCGGGCAAATTTTTGGGTTGTGGGCCCACATTGGAGTTGACTGGCCCGGCCCAATCCGGTAGTATCCCCGTCAGATGACAACAGCCGACACCCCCTGAGGCATGACAACAATGAAAAGCCACCTACATTGCATGACAAACCGCGAGCGCTTCCTAACGGTCGCTCGCTTTGAGCAACCGGATTACATCCCGATTTTCGGAATCCGCGGCGCGCCCGGCATGAGCGGGGGAGCCATGAAAAACACCCATGAGCGTCTCCTGGCCCAGGGCATGCCGTCTTGGGTCGGCGGCGCCAGCGACAGCGACCTGGACAGCTGGCACCGCTACTGGGGCACCTGCTCAAACATCTGCGTCGACTTTTTAGACGGAGCACGCGGAATCCCCGGTTTCAAAACCGCAACCCGCATAGAAAACGACTTCGAGGTAGTGGAAAACGAGGCCGGCGCTCTGACACGCCAGGTGATTGATAACGCCAACGTGTATTCCATGCCGGAGTTCGTGCGCTTCCCGGTCCGGGACCGGGCTTCCTGGGAATTCTGGCGCGAGCGTATGACGCCCAGCGGCTTCATGACGGCCAGCGAACGGGAGGAGTTCTGCCGGCGCTTCGATGCCCGCTGCGATCCACTGGCCTGCTGCGCCTGGGGCGCCTACGCCTTTATCCGGGATTCGATGGGCCCGGAAGGAGCCAGCCTGGCGTTCTATGACGACCCCGATCTTGTGCGGGACATGATCGCCTGGCTAACGCAGATGGCGCGGGATGGGTTTTTCCCACTCGTGGAAAGGCTCAAGCCGGAGATGGTCATCCTCGGCGAGGATTTGTGCTACAACCATGGAATGCTGCTTTCCCCGGCAATGTTCAACGCATTTTGCGGACCCTATTACGAGGCTATCGGCGAGTGTGCCCGGGCCGCCGGAGTTCCGGTCAGAGGCATCGACAGTGACGGCAACATCATGGAATACGCCGGCTGCGCCACGCGGCGCGGCGTCAACTTCCTGTATCCCAACGAAGTCAAAGCCGGCAACGACCTGTTCATCCTGCGGCGGCAGCATCCGCACCTGATCCTGGGGGGCTGGCTGGAAAAAGAGATCGTGAACGAGGGCAACGAGGAGTTGATCGAACGGGAAATAATGGACAAAGTCCCGCCACTGCTCGCGCAGGGCGGCTATTTCCCGAACGGCGATCACGGCATCCAGCCCCTGGTTTCCTTCAAGAGCTTGTGCCGGTTCATGACCATCCTGCACGAGGTTTGCGGCAATCCCGAAGGGGAATTCCCCCGAACTAAATAAACCCCATTCGAACGGCTTGTCGAATGAGGTTTATATCAGCTCTTGTTCCAATTTGCCCAGTTTTTCGTCAGCGCCGAAAACCACCATCGTATCACCCAGTTCGATCATATCGTCCGCGTTGGGACTCACGACCGTCTCCTGGGTCCCATCCGGCTGCGGCGCGCGCCGCAGAAGCAGGACCGTCACGCCGTACGTTTTACGGACATTCGATTCGGAAAGCGACTTGCCTACAAACTGTAGCGGCGCCGCGATTTCCAGCACGCTGACCCCCTGCGACACTTCGACATAGTCCAGCACTGACGGCGCCACCAGCATTCGCGCCAGACGATCGGCCATGTCACGGTCCGGATAGATCACGCGGTCCGCCCCGACGCGGCTCAGGACCTTGCCGTGCATATCGCTGGACGCCTTGGCGAACACGCGCTTGATTTTCATCTCCTTGAGCGAGAGCGTAGTCAGGACACTGCTTTCCAAGTCAGCGCCTATGGCCACCACCACGATATCGCAGTCCCGAAACCCGGCGGCCTCCATGGTTCCCTCTTCCGTCGCATCGCCTTCCATAACCTTGGCCGCGATATCTGCCAGCCGGTCCACCACACTGCGCTCGCGATCCAGCACCAGCACTTCCACCCCCCGTTTGGCCAGGGCCTGGGCCAAGCTGGAGCCAAACTGTCCGCCACCGATAATGCCTATTCTTCTCATTGATTTATTCCCCTCCAAAAACCAGCTTTTCCTCCGGATAATAATTACTGGACTGCTAAATGGTCAGAAGAATTGCGTCAGGCTATAACCAGACCGTTGGGAACGAAGAAAGCCAATGACACTAAGTTCTATTTCGGGGCCCCAATTCCCTGCAATTCCACCAATTCCCGTGATGCGTATTCCCGAAATCTTACCCCACCATGATGTCCTCTTCCGGGTACCGCAATAACTGGCGTTTTTCCTTGATGCCCACCATGAGCGCCACGGTCAACGGTCCGCAGCGTCCGATAAACATGGCAACAATAATGATTAATTTTCCAGTCGTCGTCAGAGCCGGCATGATACCGGTGGATAGTCCTACTGTGCCAAAAGCCGAGATGGTATCGAATAATAAAAACTCGGCCGTGAACCTTAAATCCGCCAGGTTTTGGGCTTCGGTCAGCAGGAGAAGGCTGTATAATACAACGAGAGACGTCAGCGCCATCAAGAACACGGCGAGCGCCGCCTCCAACACGCGCACGACAATGGTCCGGCCCAAAATGGTGATTTCCCGCCGCCCCCGGATCATGGCCAGCATGGCGCCCAACAGAATAACCGCGGTCGTCACTTTGACGCCGCCAGCGGCAGATCCCGGCGCCCCACCGATAAACATGAGAATAGTCAGCATAAAGCGGGTTACCGGCTGGCACTGGCCGATATCCGTGATGTTGAACCCGGCCGTGCGCGCGCTGGCGGACTGGAACAGCGAACAGACCAGGCGATCCGCCGTCCCCAACCCGGCGAGGGTGCTGTTCCATTCCAGTGCCGCGAACAGCGCCGCGCCGCCGACCACCAGACAACCCGTCGCCCACAGGACAATCCGGGAATGGAGGGCAAGCCGACTCCGCTGGCGGCGGCGCATATCCCAGATCCGGGATTGGCCAAAGTCATGGACCACCAGAAACCCGATCCCGCCAAGCACAATCAAGGCGATCATGGTCAGTAGGATGACAGGATCGTTGCGCATCCCGATCAGGCTGTCGGAATAGAAGGTAAACCCGGCATTGCAAAAGCCGCTCACGGCGTGAAACACGCCGTGGTAAAGCGCGGTCGAAAACTGCAAATCATGAGCCGCCATCAGGCGCACGGTAAATACCAGCGCGCCGAGACCCTCAACCCAAAGGGTAAAAAAAACCGTCCGCCACAGAAGGGTTTTGATTTCATGCGCCTCATCCACTCCCAGGCTGCTCATCAGCGTCATTTCGCTCTGAATGCTCAAGCGCCGACCGGCCAGGACCAGGAAAAAAGTGGCCATGGTCATAAAGCCCAGGCCGCCCACCTGGCACAAGACCAAAATCACCATTTGCCCGAAATACGAAAAATAGCTGCCTACATCCACCACGGCATGACCGGTAACACATGTGGCGCTGGTGGCCATGAACAGGGCCGTTAAAGGCGAAGTCCATTCGGCCGAACGGCTGGACCAGGGGAGCATCAGCACGAAAGTCCCGGCCAGAATGGTCGCCACCACGGCCTTGACAATGATCCAGCGCGAGTTTTTGCTTTCTTCCTGTCTGTTTTGAGGCATACTAGGTAGTATTTGGTATAGGCGAGTCGGAGTCAAGAATGAGATAAACCCGTAACAACGACGTGTTTCAACACCGGACAAGGTATTTGGGGTAAATTATAGATTCAAAACCATAGCCGGGATTCAGTCTTTGGCTGCTCCGCCTCCGGCGGAAAACCCGGTTCTACCAATGAAATGAATAAGGTAGAGCAGGCTTTATGCCTGCTATTTTCAGGAAAGTTCGGCCATGTATCAACATCAATCGGCAGCGCTGGTCGTCATCGATCTCCAGGAACGCCTAATTCCTCACATTTGTGAAGCTGAGGAACTTATAAAAAAAACAGCGGCGCTAATCGGCGCCGCCAGGATTCTTAATGTCCCAATCGTGGCTACGGAACAATACCCGGAAGGCATAGGACCTACCGTTCCACAGTTAAAAGACATGTTGGAAGGAGCGCCCCTTATCAGCAAGCGCACCTTCAGTTGTTGCCGGGAACCGCGCTTTATGGCAGCCCTGGAAGCGCTCCAGCGCCGGCAAGTCCTGATTTGTGGCATCGAAGCCCATGTTTGCGTTTTCCAGACCGCAGCTGATCTGCTCACACGCGGATACCAGGTGCAAGTGGCAGCGGATGCCGTTTCATCCCGGACCGAAGCCAATAAAACCATCGGCCTGGCCAGGATTCAACAGGCTGGCGGTGACATTTCCAGCGTTGAAAGCGCTGTCTTTGAACTCCTGGAAACATCCGCCTGTCCGGAATTCAAACAGGTCATCAAGCTGATCAAATAGATGGGGGGGGGAATAGGGTTCAGGGTTCGGGGTTCAGGGTAGAGGTATAGTATTGCAGATAAATAACGTAATAATTTAAGACCTGAATTTTGCGCCGAGCCGACGCAAAATTAACCCAAAGGGCCGCCACGTGATTCACGTTCCACGCGCCAACGCGGTCACGTGATGATGGCCGCGTAAAACGCGGCCAAAAGGGGTTAACCACGTTCTAAATTCAGACATGGGAACCCACCCTTATCCCCTCCAAGGAGGGGAACCGATTGGTATGCGATGTCTTATCCCCTCCAAGGAGGGGCGTGGCCTGCCTGCAACGCTGGGCGTAGCACTGCGGGCAGGGGTGGATTCCTTGCTCTTCTGAAGTTAATTGCCTGGGCATCTATAGCGGTTACAAGGCGCACCAAAATTATTTTTCGTATCCACCCTCCAGGACAAGTCCCATGTCTGCCATATCGTCATCCACACCCCCGGCCGATGCATTGTCTTCCTTCCCCGTCCTGGGCAACATCCGGATCGTGCTGGTCCGCCCGATATACGGGGGCAATGTCGGCTCGGTTTGCCGGGCCATGGCCAATATGGGGCTTTCTGACCTGGCTCTGGCCGGCGCCACCCCATCCATCGATCTCCAGGATGCCCGTAGAATGGCCTGCTGGGCCGAAACTGTTTTAGAAAAGCGCAAGGATTGCGCCAGCCTGGCCGAGGCCGTGGCGGATTGCGCGATCGTCATGGGCGCAACGGTCCGCATGGGCTTGTACCGCCAGCACTCCAAAACCCCGCGCGAATGGAGCCCCCGCATTCTGGAGGCCGCCCAGACCGGAAAAGTCGCGCTGGTCTTCGGACCCGAAGACAACGGGCTGAGCAATGCAGAGCTTGAATTATGCACCAACCTGATTCAGATTCCATCCGCAGATCAGTACCGCTCACTGAATCTCGCACAGGCGGTAATGGTCTGCGCCTATGAGCTTTTCTTGGCCGGAGGCCGGTTCAAGCCGGTTCCGGAAAAATCTCCGGAAGCGGCCTCGGCCATGAAAGAACGCATGTTTGCCATGTGGGAACAAGCATTGCTGGAAATCGGATTCATGGAGGATAAAAAGGCCCGGCACATGATGCTGGGCGTCCGCCGTATTTTTGCGCGGGGCAGCCTGACCGAAGATGATGTGCGAATCCTGATGGGCATCGCCCGGCAAACGCGCTGGTGTGCCGCCCAGCAGCAGGCCAAGCCGTCCGAGCCCCGAGTGGATGGCACCCTCCCATGAAGTAGCAGGCGTAAAGCCTGCTCTACCTTATGCATTCCATTGGTAGAGCCGGGTTTTACGCCGGAGGCGGAGCAGCCAAAGGCTGAATCCCGGCTATCCTGCTCCCATGAAG
>CAZALU010000089.1:0-5997 GCA_964486075.1 uncultured Verrucomicrobiota bacterium | reverse complement strand
CGCCGGAGGCGGAGCAGCCAAAGGCTGAATCCCGGCTATCCTGCTCCCATGAAGTAGCAGGTGTAAAGCCTGCTCTACCTTATGCATTCCATCGGTAGAGCCGGGTTTTACGCCGGAGGCGGAGCAGCCAAAGGCTGAATCCCGGCTATGGTTTTTGCGGGGGCTGGCAAACTTGCTCATTTTGCCGGAGAAAAGGGCAAATTTGGACCCAACAGGCTTACCCACATGATCGTGCCTCGAATCCCGTGCAAACTCAGGGCCTCATCCAGGGCCAGGCAATCCCAGCCGTCGTAATCACCGCCGGGCCAAGGCACGCTCACCTCCAGCGAGTAAGCATCATACAAGTCACGCGGGTTGCTCGTGAAGGCCAGTTCCAGAAATCCATATCCGGCGGGCACGAGCTGTAAATCGACCAGTTGCAAGCCCGAGATAACCAGCGTGTCGTTCGTCATAAAATCCTCTGTCACCGGAATCGACAGAGTGCGGGCATTGATCGAAAAACTACCCGCCGCCACCTTGCTAGCAGCGATTCCTGAATAGCTTACGACCGTGTTGGTCTCGAATCGGACTCTCCAAGACGCCGGCACACTCACCCGCAGCGTACCGTTATTGGTGATCGGCGAGGTTGAGCAAGCCACAACCGTGATCGTCAGCGGCTCCAGCTCCACCTCCGCCTGCGTCCACAGGAACTGCTGGTTGGCGCCGGACGACATCGTCACTATATCATCGCCCAGGTACTCGGCGGCGGCGTTGGTTTGCATATCCCAGCCGTCGTAGTAGCCGCCGTAAAAACAGGGTAGATTCGTACTCCATACCTCCGCCTGCACAGTTCCAGCCGCCAAGATCGCAATCCATATAAAAATTGTTTTAAACTTAAACATCAGACACCTCGTTGTTTTGATCTTATTACCATTATTTACGGAAAAATACAAACGTAAAATATCGAACCTCTAATTGTTCATATCAGCCCGACGCCCGCCATGCCTATCCATAAGTTTCTCTTATTCCGCAAATCCAAAAAATAATCCGTAACCAGTAATTTCACTCATGGCAGCACCCCGGACGGAGCCGTGCGCACGGCCCGCCCGCCATCGGAGGTATGCCGAACCGCGAGAGCCGTGGCGGCTCCCTTGCGGTTCGCCACGAGCGGACTCGACCCCGTAGCGAAGTAACGATAACCGCGCCCCCCGGATCCCAGGGCACCCGTCCCGGGCCATTGACTCACATCCGCGTCACCGCTCTCATTGAGTTGCCCATCGCCATGAAGTCCTGTGAACGAACGTCCGGTCGCATTCCCCACGGTCACTATCCGCTCCGTCACGTTCCCGCTCAGATCCATGATCCCCCAGTATGAAGCCCCCGCCGCCTGGCGCGTGGAACCCGCCGTGGCGTAGATTCCCACGCGCATCGGTCCATCGGTATAGGCCCGATAATTGGCATCCGCCGGACTGGCCGTTTCCGTCCCACTGCCATCCGCCCCCGTGACGCCCGTTTGACTCGTAACCGTAATATCCCCCCACGCATATTCGTTCGCCACCGCTTCCAGCGGACCCCGACATGCCTTCTCGAACTCCAGCTCCGTCATCGGCCGCAATCCCGACCAGTCCGCAAAGGCGACCATGTCCCCCCAGGAGATCCAATTGCACGCCCGGTCCATGGCGTCGTTGGTTTGGTTGAACACCTTGTTATTGTTGCCGTCACAGCCAAAAATGATCGTGTCAGGCGCACTGGGTACGCTGGATGGACACCGAATACCGTTCCGCGCTGTCCCAATAGTAGCAGCAGCTGTCATGGCAAAATCGTCGGGATTCTGGGTCGCCGTGCGCGTGTTCTGCTGCGCACGGGTCAGGCTGTTCAGGAAATCGCGGTATTGCCCCTGGGTGATCTCGTATTTCATGCAGTAAAACGCGGCGTAGCCGTTAGGGAAGGAGTTGGAGATCGTGGCGCTTGTTGGCCCGGTGCCCCAGTAGATAGTAAATTCATTCGTCGAAGCGATATAGATCGGGGAATTAGAATCGCCTGCGGCACGAAAACTTGAGTCAATGACACCATTCGTGTTGCCAACCCAGAAAGCCCCCTCCGCCACATGGACCATCTCCACCGCAAACGCCTGCAGTCGCACCCGGTCGGTCATCACCAAATTATTGGAAACAAAGTTCCAGGCCACTTTCACGTTCGTGACCGAGAGCGTCCCAGTCCCCTCCGCGTCCCGCCGGATGAAACAGCCCACCCGGTCGTTTGGCACAATAATGTCGATCGGCGTCCCCGTGCCGGTCACATGGCCGTTAGTCTCCAGAGTGACGTGCTTCCAATCCGTGCGGCCCTCGGGCTTGACCTTGAAGAACACCCAGGCGGCATCATGGTTGATGTTCGTGTAACGCCAGGAGTTCTCCCACTGGATGTCGAACTTGACATAGGCGGTGCTGTCATCCCGTGGTTTGATTGTCAGGTTGGTTAGCGTCAGGTTGTTGGCCCAGGCTCCGTCCGCCGCCAGCGTGGCCGCCGCCAAAAACATAAGTTTGATTACCCGTCTTGTCATAGTTTCCCTCCGTCAGGCAATGAGCCATCTGAACTTCATTCCGCCTGGCCCATCAACCATCTAACCATTAACCATTCCGTCGTTAACCATTCCATCGTGAACCATTCCGTCGTTAACCATTCCATCTGTCCCATCAACCATCCAACCATTAACCATTCCGTCGTGACCATTCCGTCGTGACCATTCCGTCGTGACCATTCCGTCGTTGAGCATTTCCACTACGGTCCCACCTCGGCGGGCGCGGTGCGCACCCCGCGCCACCCGCGATCGTAATCACTACCGTAGGCCTTATTATAGCGATCTGATACGCGCGTATAATCGCTCCCATAGAGGGAAGTGCCGCCGCGATACCCTCCTCCGGTGGCGTCCGTCGCCGGCCAGAAACTCACATCCGCATTGCCCAGCACAGTCAGTCGCCCGTCGCCGTGCAGTCCTGTGAACAAACGTCCTGTCGCATATCCATTTCCCACCATCACGGCACGTTCCCACACATTCCCGCTCAACTCCATAATCCCCCAGTACGACGCGCCCGCCGCCTGCCGTGTGCTGCTCGCCGTGGCATAGATACCCACCCGGTAGGGGCCAATATTGTTATTGAAGTGGCAGTTTCCGTTGGCCGCTGTTTCCTGTCCGCTCCCGCTATTCAAGATCGACGCAGTTGGGATGATCATCACATCCCCCCACGCGTATTCGTTTACCACCGGGTCCAGCGGACCCCGGCAGGCCTTTTCGAATTCCAGCTCCGTCATCGGCCGCAACCCCGCCCAGTCCGCAAAGGCGCAACCGTGCTCCCAGGACAGCCAATTGCACGCCCGATCCATGGCGTCGTTGGTCTCGTTGAACATCTTGTTTTCGTTCCCGTCACAGCCGAAGATGATCGTCCCGGGCGGACCGGGTATTACGGACGGACACCGGATACTTTCCCGTTTGGAAATGCCTGCTCCCCCGCCCAAGGCAAAATAGTCGGCATTCTGGATCGCCGTGCGCGTATTCTGCTGGACGCGGTTCAGGCTATTGAGTAAATCGCGGTATTGCCCCTGCGTCACCTCGTATTTCATGCAGTAGAACGCGGCGTAGCCCTTGGGGAAATCAGCGGGCAGTTCACCCTTGGCTCCGATGGTGCTTGTACCGTTGGTCGACGTGCCCCAGAGATTTCCGGCCACGTTGGTTATTGTCAACGCCAGCTCGTTCGTGATCCGGAATGGAATTGTTGCGCCGCTCACCCAGCTCCCGTCCGTAAAACTGCCATTCTCCGTCCCGCCCGACCCCACATAAAACTCCCCCTCCGCCACATACACCATCTCTATCGCCATGGCCTGAATGCGCACCCGGTCGGTCATCACCAAATTATTGGAAACAAAGTTCCAGGCCACTTTCACGTTCGTGACCGAGAGCGTCCCAGTCCCCTCCGCGTCCCGCCGGATGAAACAGCCCACCCGGTCGTCTGGCACAATAATGTCGATCGGCGTCCCCGTGCCGGTCACATGGCCGTTGGTCTCCAGGGTCACGTGCTCCCACTCCGTGCGCCCCTCCGGCTTGACCTTGAAGAACACCCAAGCGGCATCGTGGTTGATGTTCGTGTAACGCCAGGAGTTCTCCCACTGGATGTCGAACTTTACATAGGCGGTGCTGTCATCCAGTGGTTTGATCGTCAGGTTGGTTAGCGTCAGGTTGTTGGCCCAGGCTCCATCCGCCGCCAGCGTGGCCGCCGCCATGACCAGCACCAGTTTAATAATTCGCCTTTGCATCGCTATACCTCCTACTGCTCATTTCGATCTGTCGCCTTTAACCATTACCCATCGCAACCATGAACCATTCTTAACCATGACATCAACGCCTCTGCTCCTGCATCCCATCAATCCGAAATCGGCAATCCGCAACTCCTCTACGGCCCCACTCCGGCCGGCGCCGTACGCACGGCCCGCCACCCGTAACGGTAAAAGCTATCGCTGGACCCGGAAATCGCAGCGGTGCGGTCGGAAACCCGCGCCCTTTCCTTTTCGAAGAAAAAACCGCTATCGCGCAAGCCGGCTCCTGTGCGGCCCGTTACCTCTCCAGCTGTAATTCCCGGCCAATTCGTCACGTTCGCATTTCCGCTCGCACTCAGCGTCCCATCCCCATGCACGCCCGTGAACAACCGCCCTGCCGCATTCCCAATCGTTACCGCCCACTCGGCCAGGTTCCCGCTCAAATCCATGATCCCCCAGTACGAAGCCCCCGCCATCTGGCGGGTGCTGCTCGCCGTGGTATATATTCCCACCCGCACTGGACCACCCATCTTATTATCATAACAGCAATTGGCGCCAATCGGCGTGGCGGTCTCCATGCCACTGCCATCCGTGCCCGAATGCCCCGTCTGCTGCACAATCGTCACATCACCCCACGCGTATTCATCTGCCACCGGCGCCAGCGGTCCCCGGCAGGCCTTTTCGTACTCCAATTCCGTAAAAGGCCGCAATCCTGCCCAATCCGCTAAGGCACTCCCGTGCATCCAATCTAAATAGTTGCACGCCCGGTCCATGGCGTCGTTGGTTTGGTTGAACACCTTGTTATTGTTGCCGTCACAGCCGAAGACAATTACTTCCGGCGCCAGAGGAACACTGGACGGACAGCGAATGCCGTTCCGATACGAAATACCGATGCCGCCCGACATGGCGAAATAGTCCGCAAGCTGAGTCGCCGTACGTGAATTCTGCTGCGCACGGGTCAGGCTGTTCAGAAAATCGCGGTATTGCCCCTGTGTAATCTCGTATTTCATACAGTAGAAAGCGCTGTAACCATTGGGCCAGGAGGATATAGGCGCTGTCTGGCTGGTTGGATAACCACCCGCCTCCCCACCAAGCGAACCGCTCCCCGAGGGAGCAACGCTCGCATCGTTTGTGTTGATAGTTGTCAACATAAATTCCGAAGCTCCGGTCCCGCCACTACCGGCGGCAAACTCCCCCTCCGCCACATACACCATCTCCACCGCAAACGCCTGCAGTCGCACCCGGTCGGTCATCACCAAATTATTGGAAACAAAGTTCCAGGCCACTTTCACGTTCGTGACCGAGAGCGTTCCCGCCCCCTCCGCGTCCCGCCGGATGAAACAGCCCACCTGGTCGGCAGGCACAATAATGTTGATCGGCGTCCCCGTGCCGGTCACATGGCCGTTAGTCTCCAGAGTGACGTGCTCCCACTCCGTGCGGCCCTCGGGCTTGACCTTGAAGAACACCCAGGCGGCGTCGTGGTTGATGTTCGTATAACGCCAGGAGTTCTCCCACTGGATGTCGAACTTGACATAGGCGGTGCTGTCATCCCGTGGTTTGATCGTCAGGTTGGTTATAGCCAGGTTATTCGCCCAGGCTCCGTCCGCCGCCAGCGTGGCCGCCGCCATGATCACCGCTAATTTTATTATTCGCGATTTCATAGCTGCTCCTTATCGTAATAGGCGGTTCCGGCCATGACAATACCAGCCA
>CAZALU010000088.1:0-12096 GCA_964486075.1 uncultured Verrucomicrobiota bacterium | reverse complement strand
GTAAAAGTTGACCGGCGTCTGCCGGTCCTAATTTAATGTATAGGAATTTCAATGTTGTAGCCGCGCACGGTGGGCGCGGTCTTGGCTTGAAGACCGACGTCATCGACGTCGGCTACAGTAAAAGTTGACCGGCGTCTGCCGGTCCTAATTCAATGTATAGGAATTTCAATGTTGTAGCCGCGATCGATGATCGCGGTTTTGGCTTGAAGACCGACGTCATCGACGTCGGCTACAGTAAAAGTTGACCGGCGTCTGCCGGTCCTAATTTAATGTATAGAAATTTCAATGTTGTAGCCGCGATCGATGATCGCGGTCTTGGCTTGAAGACCGACGTCATCGACGTCGGCTACAGTAAAAGTTGACCGGCGTCTGCCGGTCCTAATTCAAACCTATTCCCAGTGTTCCCTCGTTCCATCATTCCAGGGGCAGGCCGGCCTCAGGCCGGTTCATCCGTCCGCGGATGTTTTCTATGTCGTGCACTGGACGGAAGGAGCGGCGGTGTTGGGGTATGGCGCCGCATTTCAGCAAAGCTTGGATATGTGCGGCGGTGCCGTAGCCTTTGTGGCGAATGAACCCGTATTCAGGATGCTTCCGGTCGAGCTCGGTCATCCAGCGGTCGCGGGTGACTTTGGCGATTACGCTGGCGGCGGCGATGGACAGGCTTTGGCCGTCGCCGTGGATGATGGCAGTCGAAATACAGGGCAGGCCGGGCACCGGCAGTCCGTCGATGATGGCATGATCGGGGAGGGGCGTTAAGCGGCACAAGGCGCGATGCATGGCCATGTGCGTGGCGCGGAGAATGTTGAATTCATCGATCTCGGACACATCGCCGAAGCCGACGCCGATTTCCACGTGCGGCGACTTGACGAGCATGGCGAAAAAAATGTTGCGCTGGGCTACGCTCAATTTTTTGGAGTCGGTTAGCTCAGCGTAGAGCCCATGTTCTTCCTGCTCGATATACGCCTGATCAAAGATTACCGCCGTTGCGACGACCGGGCCGGCCAGCGGACCGCGCCCCGCCTCATCCACGCCCGCAATCCGGCGGCTGCCGCAGCCCCAAAGTTGACGTTCATGCTTTAGCAACGGTCTCGGTTCCTGTGGGCGACGTTTTCTTCACCGGTGCATCGTACAATTTTTTCATCCGGGCATTTTTACCGGTGAGCTTGCGGAGATAATATAATTTGGCGCGTCGTACCTTGCTGGAGCTTTCCACTTCGATCTTGGCGATACTGGGTGAATGAACGCAAAAAATACGCTCCACGCCCTCTCCGAAAGAAATCCGCCGGACCGTGAAAGTCTCGGTTGCGCCACCACCCTTACGGGCGATGACAATGCCGGAATAGGCCTGGATGCGTTCCTTCTCGCCTTCCTTGATTTTGACCGATATTTTAACATTGTCGCCGATGCGGAAAGGGGCCGGTGTCTGGGGGTTCCGGTTTTCCTGGTCGATTTTATCTAAAATTGATTTCATAATGTCGTGCTCCTGTCCTGCGCGGCTGATTTGGCTAAAAAAATGAATAATAGATGTATCGGCAGCGCCGTCAAGCGCTAATTTGTCGAGCGCGACCAGCGAGCGCGCCAAGCAGTTTCCTAGAAAATTGATTTGAGCGACTTTTTGGCGTGCAGTGGCTTTCCGCCACAGCGGACCCGCTACGGGCGGGGACGCCGATTTGTTGTGCTGAGGCGTAAAGCAAGCCCATGCTGATCCGCCAAGGTGGACATTTTTTAAACCAGGCCCGTAATCCCTATGGCCTATTTGAGTTTATTGCGGCGGCGGTGTCCATGAAAATGCCGGCTGCAGATGTCGGTAGGGGTGTTGATTATACTGTGCCCGGGGCTCGGCACCCTTCCATTTCCAAGCCACGAAATCAAGCAGCACATCCCAGTCAGCCGCGGCATGCGCGTGTTCGCCTGGCCGCAGATGAAATGCTAGATTTTCGGGGAATCCGAGATAACGGTAGACCTCGCCGGCCGCCCTGGCACACTGCACCATGCCTTCCGGGTTCGACCAGCGATCATCGCTGGCGTAGGTCAGGAGCAGCGGACGTGGGGCAATTGTGGCCAACAGGCAATGCTGGTCGAAGGGGATATCCTCTTCCCGTCCGCAATAGGCCTGCATCGCCGGGCCGAACCAGGACGGGAAGACGTTGACGATATCGAGCGTCTCGCCGCCGTCGCCGACATAGCGGAAGGCGGCACTGCCACCCGCGCATGAGGCATTATCGTTGATAAGCGTGATCCTGCTATCGGTTGCTCCCGCCACAAGCACCGTCTTGCCTCCTCGCGAATGTCCGCTGACCGCTATGCGGCTCTGGTCGATGAACGACAATTCATAAAGAAAATCGACGCAGCGATGGTAGCCCCACGCCCATGCCGCAAGGGCGCCGAAGGTCCGGCCCGGGTACATATCATACAGGCCCCCGCTGCGCTTATTCCGATTCGGTACTCCCTGGTAGCCCAAGTCTTCGGCCATTTCGGTTCGGTTGAACATAACCAGGGCGCAACCGATGTCCAGCGCGCGCCGTACAATTTCATCGGGGGTATGCCACCAGCATCCGTCGCCGTTGATGATGGCTGGCACAGGCTGCGGTGAATTTGGAAACAGCACCTTGACGCCAAAGGAAAAGGGGGTCGCGCCGCCACGGCAATGCACACGGTATGATCGGAGTTCCGGCGCTTTGGGCCACTGCCAAAGGCCGCTGTGGCAGAGGGGTTCAACTTCAATGGTATCCGGTTTTGGAGGCAAGCCCCCATATTCCGTGCCTATGATCAGGTCCCTCCATGCCGTCGCTAACTCCGGCCATTCCGCCTTAGCGGATAACCTCTGACCACCCGGCAGCATAAAGGGGTCGGGCAATTCACCCTTGTTGACGGCCGGGGGTTTAGAATAATGCCTGGCTGGTTCGGATAGGGTCATGCTGGTTCTTTCTGGGTAAATGGGTTTACTGAAGTCGCCGCGTTAAAACGCAAAGCATCGTTCGCAAGCAGCCTGCCTAACTGATTAAATCCGGCCGACGTGTTTTGGTTCGTTGTTGCGCCTGTTCGTCGCGCCAGCGCCGGATGGCGGCGTGGTCGCCCGAGAGCAGAATCTCAGGCACTCGCATTTCACGGAATGTTTCCGGGCGGGTATATTGGGGATATTCCAAGCGTCCGTTGGTAAAGGATTCCTCCTCGGTGGCGCCCTCCCCGCCGAGCACATTTGGCAGTAGGCGCACCACGGCATCGATGACCACCGTTGCGGCAAGTGTTCCATTGGTCAGGATATAATCGCCAATCGAAATATCGTCAGTCACCAGCGTTTCGCCGACTCGCTCGTCAATACCTTCGTAATGGCCGCAAACGAAAATCAGGTGGGAGGCAGCCGTTAATTCGCGAGCTATGGACTGGTTGAACCGGCGCCCCTGGGGGGACATCAGGATCACGCGTGACCCCGGGCCGCGGAGCGACTCGACCGCCTTGAAGAGCGGTTCCGCTTTCATGATCATGCCGGGGCCTCCGCCGTAAGGTCGGTCATCCACGGACTGGTGGCGGTCGGAGGTGAAATCGCGGAGATTGATGCTGTGGAAACGCACAGCGCCCATGGCCTCGGCACGCTTCAGCATGCTTTCCCCAAGAAAGCCTGCCAGCATGCCGGGGAAAATGGTGATGACGTCAATTCTGATGGGTGCCGGCATAAGATCGTGGGCGCGTTATTCGACTATTTCGAGCGTCGCTTTACGTTTCTGCTTAGCGGCCAATCCGCTGAGCAGCAGGCGTATGGCGCCAATAGTCTTGCCGTTTTTGCCTATAACCCTACCCATATCTTCGGCATAACAACGCACTTCTATCGTCACGCTGTGCGCGCCGCAGATTTCGGAAACCACCACATCGTCAGGACGATCAACAAGTGCTTTTATCACGTATGCTACGAAATCTCTCATGGCCTGACCGGTGTTGGCACGGCAGAGGGGGGCGCCATTTTGCCGGCTTTAGCTTTGTTTATAAAGGTGTTGACGAGGGGTGATGGCAGCGCGCCCTGTTGCGTCCAAGTTTCGACCCTTTCGATATTCAGAAAGAAATTATTATCCTTCTTTTTCGGGTTGTACCAGCCCAGGATCTCCAGAGACTTTCCATCCCTTGGCGAACGGACATCAGTGGCGACGATCCGGAAAAAGGGATCGTTGTTTGCGCCCGTTCTTTGACATCTGATTTTGACTGACATTCAAATCCTCCCCTGAAAACAGCAGGCATGAAGCCTGCTCTCCCTTATGCGGTTTATTAGTGATGCCGGGTTTTCTGCCAGAGGCGAATCAGCCAAAGGCTGCATCCCGGCTGTTAACTTGTTTTCCATTCATTTCCGCCTTAGGCGGATCTGATTTTGGCATTCAAATTCGGACCTGCCGCGAGGCGGGCGCTCGTGTGCCTGTCACATCGCGGTGAAAAACAAACGAGTCATATATACATCATCGGGAGGGCAGACCGCAAGCGATATTTTCTCGCTCTCTTTTCCCTCCGTGGTCAATTCCTACCGATCCCTATCCACAGATTTTGAGGCAGACCCCAGCGATTCAACTTTCGGCCCCGTAGCGGCGCAAGCCCGCGCGAATTTCTTTTTCATTGGCGGCCGGTTCCCAGTCGATCAGGCAAATACCTTTGGCGCTGCCGAGTTGTTCGGCCAGGCGATCGAGGGTTGCGATGTTGCCAAAAATCTGAATCAGTTTGCCGGCTGCGCGGATTTTGCGATAGACTTCCGGCCAATGCCCCATATCCGGCTGACCGGCGCCGGGGACCCATTGTACGCCTTTCAATTCGGGAATCGAGAGTAGGGAATCCAGGTGCGGCAATTGGCCGGGCCCGTCCAGGTGATAGAAAGCATTGCCTAACCGGCGGCAGGAGGCTTGGAGCTCCGGTTTGACGAACTCGTCGAACATTTCCGGGCCGATCATGTAGCAGAAATCACATTGCAGCATATAATAAGGTATTTCGGAATATAGCGTGGTCCAAGCGGTGTATCCTGGGTTGACGGGGCGGAGCAGTTTGTTGAAGTCCTCAAAATATTGCCACCAGCGCTCGTGGGCTTCCCAGGTCAGGCGCTTGACTTCGGCGGGGTGATCGTAGAGGTCGAGGAGTAGCTTGTCGCCGGGCCGAAAGCATGAGAGGATGTCCAGGTTGCCGCCCAGGTCGGTCATGCCCATTTGCACCTGCCCCTGCCAGCGGTCCAGGCCGGCGCGGTAGATGTCACTAATGCGGCGGAACCAGTAATTCTCGGGGTCGTAACGAAAACTGATGTCCGCGATTTCCTGGTCCTGCGCGGGGTGGAACCAGACCGTTTGGTCCGCAATGCTTTTTTCCAGGATCGCGCCCATGAAGGCCGCGACGACGCCTGCCCCGAAATTACTCCAGAGCGATGGAAAGGCGTCCCCCAGAAAACGCTGAGTTGAAAATTCATAATCCCAGCGGTCCACGATGGCCTCGGCGGAGACGGAGTCGTCGTGGAAGGCGGTGAAACCCTGGCCGGGCAGAGCCGGCTCCGTACGGTCGGGGGGCATTCCGTAAACGCCAATTTGGATCAGGGGCCGCTCGAGTTCACCGGCCCACCAAGCGTGGGCATCGGCCTTGATTTTTTTCCAGCGCTCAGGACTGAAGTGAATACTCATGGAGTGTGGCTCCTTTTCGGATCAAAAGACTTGGTAGCATATAGGCACGGAAGTAAAAGTCAAGTTTTGAAATCCGGTAAAATTCGTTGTGGCTTTTTGAACGCGATTCTTTTATATTAGTGCGAAATGCGTTTTCTTCTCTACAACGTACGCTATTGCACGGGCACGGGCGGGCCTTTGCACCTGCCCTGGGGCGGGTATTTGAACCGCACTTCCGAGAACCTGCAGGAGATATCGGCTTTTATCCATTCCTGTCATCCGGATATTGTCGGCCTGATCGAGGTCGATGCCGGCTCATACCGTTCGCGGCGCACCAACCAGGCGGCTGCGATTGCCAGGACGCTGGGGCATTATCACCTCTTTGAATCAAAGTATGCCAAGCCGTCATTAGCCCACTCGGTTCCGGTGCTTAACAAGCAGGTGAACGCCTTTATTTGCCGCGATGCTATCGAGAGGAGTAAATTTCATTACTTCGACAAGGGCTTTAAGCGCCTGGTGATTGAGCTGGAACTGAAGAACCTGACGGTGTTCCTGGTGCATCTTTCACTCCGCTACAAGACGCGTCAGCGTCAACTGGATGACCTGTATTCGCTGGTTAAGGATGTTTCCCGGCCCTGTATCGTGGCCGGCGATTTCAACCTGTTCCGGGGAAGCCGGGAGATACGGCTGTTCCTGGCTGCCGCCGGACTGACTAATGCCTGTTCAGACGATACGGCCTCCTTTCCCAGTTGGGCGCCCAAACGGCATTTGGATTATATTCTGCACAACAAACGGATTCATGTCCGGGACTTTCAGATGCCCCGGGTCATGTATTCGGATCATCTACCGCTCGTCTGCGACTTCGACCTCAAAGACTGAGCCGGCCAATAAAAAGCGCGCAACAAGGACCGTGCGATGCCACAAACTGAATATGCCAAGCGGCGATGCTGGCTGGCCCTGATGCTGGCGGGATTGATTGCCGGTGGCGTCGGCGCAATTGAGCCAACGGTTCCGGTGTTCCGAATTGTCGCTTCGTTTTATCCCGTCTATCTGGCCGCGCTCAACGTCGCCGGCGGAGTGGACGGCGTAGAGGTGCTCAATATGACCCGTCCCCAAACCGGGTGCCTGCACGATTACCAGCTGACGCCGAAAGACATGATCACGCTTTCCCGCGCCTCGGTTTTTATAATCAACGGCGCCGGCATGGAATCCTTCCTGGACAAGGCTCTGCGCCAGATGCCCGGACTGAAGATTATCGACTCCAGCGCAGGGGTTGATCTGATCCGCGGGCCAGACGGAGCCAATCCCCATGCCTGGCTCAGCGTAAGCAATGCGATCATTCAGGTCCGTAATGTCGCCCACGGCCTGGCGTTGCTGGACCCGCAGCATGGCGCGCTATATGAAACGAACGCGACGGCCTATATTAAGCAGCTGGAAGCGCTTAGTGTAACGCTGCGGGAAGGGTTGCAAGATATTCGATCCCGCGACATCATCACCTTTCATGAAGCCTTTCCTTATTTTGCGCGAGAATTCGGTTTGAATGTGATTGCTGTTATTGAGCGCGAGCCCGGCTCGGAGCCCAGCGCCCGGGAAATGGCGGAACTGATTGGCATCGTCCGCAAGACAGGCGTCAACGCGTTGTTCACGGAGCCGCAATACCCGGCCAAGACGGCGCAAACGATTGCCCGCGAAACCGGGGCGACCGTGTATCGCCTGGATCCGGTGGTTACCGGCCCGCCGTCGCCGGAGTCCTACCTGACGATCATGCATGCCAATCTTTTGGAATTACGGAAAGCTTTGAAATAAAAAAGGCCTGTTTTATAAGAAGGATGTTTATGCGTAATCAACAGACACTTTGGCTGATTGCGATCCTGGTTGCAGTTCTTACCCACTTGGCGCTGGCCGCACCGGTGACCTGGGATGGCGGCGGCGGGGATGCCTACTGGGACACGCCCAACAACTGGGACCCGGACGGCGTCCCCGGCGCCGGCGATGATGTTTCCATCACCAACGACTACAGCGTGATCATCTCGAATGTCCAGAGCGTCGGCTCAGTGCTCATCACCAATGCCACCCTGACGTTTCAAGGATACGACACCGTCCAATTAACGGCCACCAACGTCACCGTGGCGGGCGTCAGCGGGAGAATCACGCATACCAACTATTCCACCAATGCCGTGCTTCTGCCCGAGCATCGGGTCTCCATCGTCTGCACGAATCTGACCATCGCCACGAACGCAATGATCACGGTGAACTCGCAAGGCTTTGCGGGCGGACTCGCCTCCGCATCGCATCCTAACGGCTACGGCCCGGCGCCCGGCTACGGCAACACCGGTGGCGGTGGGGGTGGTCACGGGGGATCGGGCGCCTTGGGGTATCAAGGTGTCCTGGGTGGAGCCCCCTACGATTCGGCCCTGGCGCCGACAAATGCCGGCAGCGGCGGCGGTGCCAGTTCCAGCGGCGCCCCGGCCTACCCGGGCTCATCCGGGGGAGGAGTGATCCGGCTGGTGGTCACAAGCGCGCTGACGAACAACGGCACTATCTCCGCCAATGGGCAGGTAGTCAGCGCCAACCAGGAGCAGGGCGGCGGGGCCGGCGGCTCCATCTACGTCACTTGCGGCTCGCTGGCCGGCAATGGCGCTTTCACGGCGTCCGGCGGATATAACACGGTGAGCACCGGTCGCGGCGGGGGCGGCGGCGGCGGGCGAATAGCGGTCTACGGGGGCATGACAGGATTCACCGGATCGTTTTCGGCAGTGCCGGGCACAGGCAATCAGAACGGCACAGCGGCATCGGCGGCCCAAGCCGGGACGCTTTACATCCAGGATCTCGGCTGGCTGGGTTCCGTGTGGACCGGCAATTTCTACCTGGTGGTAATGACCAACGTGGCCCTGGACAATCTCACGGTCAAATGCACGGCCGTGGATATGTTACCCGGCTATAGCCTGTTTGTCACCAACCTGCTGTCCGTCACCAACACCAGTTTCCTGGCCGAGAGCAATAATACCACGACCGCGGGCCAGATGGATCTGCGAGGCAGTGCAATCTTCGATCTGAGATACGCGAACCTGAGTGTGACCAACGGGGACCTGGCCCTATATAATATCACAACGCTCTACCTCCGGGAGACGGCAACCACGACGGTCAGCCGGACGATCCTGGTCACAAATACGGCTAATATGGTATTGCTCGATCGCAACTTTCATCCGACTAACAGCGTGCCGCCATTCACGATCACGGCCAGCGATGTTTTCGTGGACACCGGCGCGACGATCAATGCGGATGGCGGCGGGTTCATTGGCGGGATTCCCGGTGTCGCCCCGAACGCGCTGACGAATGGCCCCGGCTATGGCACCGGACCCAACTACGGCGCCGGCGCGGGCTATGGCGGCAGGGGTGGGTACGGTGTCACCGGGGCCGGAGTTCCGGGCGTCGCCTATGGCTCGAATGACCAGTATTGCTCGTACATGACGCCGACCTTTGCGGGCAGCGGCGGGGGGCCGAATCCGGGCAACAAAGGTGGCGCGGGCGGCGGCGTGGTGCGGCTGAACGTGGTCCAGACCATGACAATCAACGGGCGCGTATCGGCCGATGGTCAGACCGGGACGGGCAGCGACACCGGGGGTGGCTCGGGCGGGAGCGTATACATTACCGCCTCCACAGTGGCTGGCACCGGGACAATCAGGGCGCAGGGCGGCAATGGCAACAGCACAACGCGCGGTGGCGGGGGAGCAGGCGGCCGGCTGGCCATCCGGTATGTGTCCTATCCGTTCGGAGCGCTGGGGACGCTCTCCGTGGCACCCGGGTTCGGCTGTACCGACGGAGCGGATTATCCGGCGCGAACGGGCACGACCTATGTCGTGATTCAGGACGGGTATGTAGCTCTTGATGTTTTTGGCAGTCCGGCAGAGCACGGCACGCCGATCCCGAACGGCTACGGGACTTGGGGATTTCTCCCCGGGACCACGGTCACCAACTGTGTCAATTCGCCCGCCGATGAGGCCAGCGGCGTTCGCTATGGCTGCATTGGTTATGCGGGCACGGGCGACCTGACGAGCGGGTCCGGAACGCAGGCCGTATGCACGATCACGAGCGGCGCTACGCTGACCTGGCTCTGGACGAACGTGTACTACTTCGCGCTCGGCACCGGCACGCACGGTAGCGTCTCGAGTTCCAGCGGCTGGTACACGAATGGCGTGGAGGTGACGATCAGCGCCACGAGCGACACCGGCTATCATTTCACGCAATGGTCCGGGGATATTCCCTCTGATCGGGTCAACAGCAACCCGGCCACGGTGGTCATGGATCAGCCGCGTACCATCAACGCGCAATTCGGCAAGGACGACGGCGAGGGCAAGACCTGGGTCGGCGGGACCGGGTATTGGGTGAATGCCGCAGGCTGGGATTCGCCCGGAATGCCCGGCGAGTTGGACGCGGTTACCATCACCAACGGCAATGTTACCCTGGACATCGCCACGACCGTGGCGTCCCTGCTGGCCAGCAACACCACCCTGACCCTGCGGAACTGGCCGACCGTGCTGAGCGCATCTAATATCACCCTGCGGACCAACGCGACGCTGACCCATGCCGCCTGCGGGACCGCGCTCACTCACCGGGTATATCTGGTGTGCACGAACCTGACTGTTGATGCTGGCGCCAGCATCGATGTCGGTGGCGCTGGGTACAGTGGAGGAGCGAGTAAGTTCACAGACGGATACGGACCCGGGAAAGGCATGGGCACCTATATCGGTTGCGGCGCGGGGCACGGTGGCTTGGGCGGTTATTCCATCGGCATGTATGGGGGGCCCGCAGGCATGATGTACGATTCCGCCACGATGCCGACGAACGCCGGGAGCGGCGGAGGAGTCGGCGTCAGCAGCGCCATTGGCGGTGCCGGCGCCGGATTGATTCGCCTGGATGTCTCCAGCAACTTGACGCTCAATGGCCGGATTGCTGCCAATGGCCAGACCGTTACTTGGCAGCAGGATGCCGGCGCCGGCGCGGGCGGATCGATCTATATTACCTGTGCCGCGCTGACCGGCGCCGGCCTGATTTCCGCCACCGGCGGTGTGCAGTCTGTTCTTGGTCGGGCCGGTGGCGGCGGTGGCGGGCGGATTGCCGTTCACGGTTCCAGCGCCGGCTATACTGGAACATTTACGGCTCAGGGTGGACGAGGAGGGGATACCGCTGCCCACTACGGTCAGGACGGGAGCCTCTATCTTTCGGACTTGAGTTACTTTTCCAGTTCATGTTCTGGCGCCTTTGTCCTGGTGCTGGCGCCGTTCACCAGTCTGAATAGGAGTTCCTTCGTGGTGAACACGGCGGTTTGGTTGGATTCAGGCTGTTCTGTGACCATAACCAACGCGCTCGTATTGACCAATTCCGCCAGCCTGGATGTGACGAATGGCGCCGCTGCAATCAGTGCCGGTACGCTCAGCATCTTTGACACCGCGACCCTGACTTTGCGGAACGGCTTGCTTACTTGCGGCAGCATATTGCTGACTAACTCTGCGACGCTTGCCTTGCAGGACCAGTTTACCAACCGGGTCAGCGGCGACATCCAGGTCGGCGGGTCAGCGAACCTCCTGATCTACGACCGCAACTATCACCCGACCAACAGCCTGCCGCCCGGCATCATCTATGCCAACAACATCTGCGTGGATACCGGCGCCACGATCAATGCCGATGGCCTCGGGTTTATTGGCGGGATTCCCGGTGTCACTCCAAACGCGCTGACCAATGGCCCCGGCTATGGCACCGGGCCGACTTACGGTGCCGGCGGCGGATTTGGCGGTAGCGGAGGCAAAGGCGTTACCGGGGCAGGAGTCCCGGGGATCGCCTATGGCTCCAATGACCAGTATTGCACCTACATGACGCCGACCTTTGCGGGCAGCGGCGGCGGGCCCACTTCGGGCAACAAAGGTGGCGCGGGCGGCGGCGTGGTGCGGCTGAACGTGGTCCAGACCATGACAATCAACGGGCGCGTATCGGCCGATGGTCAGACCGGGACGGGCAGCGACACCGGCGGCGGGTCGGGCGGGAGTGTGTATGTCAAGGCCAAGACTCTGGCTGGCACAGGCACCCTCCGAGCCAAAGGCGGGGATGGAAATACAACACTCCGCGGCGGCGCGGGCGGTGGCGGGCGCATTGCGGTATATTGCGCATATAACCATTATTTTGGAATTTATTCGGCGACCAACGGCATTGGATGCTCTGACTATGTGGCGGTCGGGGAGGTGGGCACGATCTATTGGCGCATCCAAGGGCCGGGCACGATGTTCTACGTGCGGTGAATTTTTCGCGGGCGAAAAATTCATGGCGCCCCGCCACGGGGCGCAAGTAATATGTTTGACCATGGAGGCTTACGAAGGGTGCTGGAAATTCTTTTGTAGGGCGGGCATGTCCCGTCCGCGGGATTGCCCGCCGGGGGATTGCGGAGGCGGGAAGCCCGTTGGGTGTTCCCGCCCTACAATTCGGAATG
>CAZALU010000087.1:9754-12245 GCA_964486075.1 uncultured Verrucomicrobiota bacterium | reverse complement strand
TGGATATCGCAAAGAAAAAGGGCTCAAAGTAGCCGAAAACTCGGTACTCTCAAGTCAATGTATAGTACCTTAATTTTGGGCCGGCTAGGGGCGAAATTCAGGTGTAAAATTGATGAGAAAATATTTCTGGCACATCCATTGGTTTAACGCCAGTCAGCCCGGATCAGGAAGTCTGAACTTATCTTGGGTGCAGACCTGGCTGGCCAGTGCGCGGGAGCAATGAAGAACGGAAAAGGCTTTGCACCGCAGATGGCCCGCCTTCGTTCCGAGGGCAGGCCGGGGTGGATCGTCTGAGTGTAAGGCACAGTAATGATCCGGCTGTAGGGCGGGAATGGCCCTGGGCCTTCCCTCCGATCGCAATCGAAGAGGAAACGGCGGGTAATGGCAAATTTTGGTAGGCCGGTTTCGCCGAAACCGCCGTTCAGCAGTCAGGCCGTGGGTAAGGCTGCATGGATCGCCTGGCAAGCGGTCCCTACCTGTAACCCGGCTTGCGTCGGTTTTGAACCATACCATAAATCCTGATGATCCCACTTTGTCGAGTAGTTGTTGCATCCGGCGGCATGCCGTGGTATACTTTCTTATATCTGATTTGACACTGGCTCGTCTTATGCAGTTTAAGCTTGTTGATTGGAGGTGCGCTGTGAAATGCAGACGTTTTAATATCTTGATATTGGGGATTGTGGGGATTGGATTGGCCATGAACGTGGCGTGGGGCGCGAGGCTCGCGGCGAAGGATGAGGCGACTGTGATTTTGGTGCCCGCGCTGCCGCGAGTGATCCAACTGGCATTAGATATGCAGACTTTGCGTGCGGCGACGGTCGTGGCCTGGCATGGCGATGCCAAGACCAGGGAGCCGGTGTTGCATGTCTGGTCCGGTGCGGATTGGCAATATATCAGTCTGCCCGATTTCGCCGATCAGAGCTTCCAGGCCGACAATGTGCGCAAAGTGATCGTGATCGGCGATAACCGCCATGTGCCCGGCGTGCTTATGGACAACATGCCCTGGTGCGCTGATATCGAGCGCCTGGCAACGATCAATATCGCCGATTTGATCAATGATTTGGACCGGAGCCTGAAGTTTAAGGAGAAGGAGTGGAAATGGCTGGCGGCCCGCTATGATCTAACCTTGACGGATCTGAACGCCGAGCTGCGCAATGAAAACCCCTTCGACACCCCGCGCTCTCAGCTGCCCCTGGAAAAGAGAGCATACAAGCAGGAGCCAGGGGACCTGCCTCCCGCTGAGCTGGTTGATCCAAGCCACGCCAGGCGCTGATCACGCAAAGGTAGTCATCTTTGGCGCTAGTTAGAATTGCGGCTTTCCAATGCTTTCCGGTTGCCCTCAAAGCTTTGATCCGCTAGAGTTGATCAATCCGGGATTGAATGGGATGTTTCTATGACTGTAATGCGGCAATAAACATGACCTACATTTATTTTCAATGCGATTGCGGAAATTACCTTGCGGTTGACAAGGCAAGCATCGCGCAGCGGATTACTTGTTCCCATTGCAACAAGCCGATAGCTGTTCCCCAACCTTCGTTTCAGTTTGCCTGCGTAAAATGCGGCAAGACTATACTGGCATCGGAACAAATGGCGGGATGTGTCATCACCTGCCGGGACTGCGCTGCCGAAAACATGGTTCCCCGGATAGAATCGCTAGGCGATGTGGTGCGATTTGAATGCCCCGGCTGCAAACAGCCCATGGACGCTCCGGCAGACATGGCCTGGGAGCAAATCGAATGTCCTCACTGCAATAAAAACCTGACCATCCCGGCCCAGGCGCATAAAGCTAAAACGCCTGAAAAGGCGTCTTTGCGCGAAGACAAAGCGGTTTTGTTGCCGCCGCCGGCTGGCCGCCAAGCGGCCAATTTACAGGGGGCCAAGCCCAAACAGCGCCTGGTAATGACAGTCGCAATCCCGCCGCTCAAGCCTGTCAGCGGCCAAAAGGATGCCCCATCTTCTGTTGTTGATAATAACGTGAAGACACCGATTGCCCCCAGTCAACAAACGGGATTCGCAACAAAAAATAAATTATTATTGGCGGGCGGGATGGCCTTGGTCATCATCACAATTGCTGTCTGTGCGCTGGTTGGACTCCGCTGGCATTCCTCTCGCTCAACACCTGTCAGTCGTGCGGTTCCCGGTGTAACCGATATTATGGCGGGGCTCAGCAATACGAATGCATCTAAACCGCAAGCTGTCCCAACCACTATCTCCGAGGTGGTCACCACCAACAGCGAGGTGCCGCTTGTTTATCCAACCATACACGAAGCGGTCAGCAAAAACGACCTCGCCGATATTGAAAGACATCTTCAAAGAAAAGCGGACGTGAATGCCAAGGACCCAGCCGGCAAGACGCCGTTAATGCTCGCTCAAGATCCGGATGTGTTCAAGCTCCTCCTGGCCAATGGGGCGGATGTGAACGCCAGGGACCAAGATGGCAAGACGTTGTTGATGCTCGCCCAAGATCAGGCTAGGCTCCAATTCCTCCTGG
>CAZALU010000087.1:0-9654 GCA_964486075.1 uncultured Verrucomicrobiota bacterium | reverse complement strand
GGCAAGACGTTGTTGATGCTCGCCCAAGATCAGGCTAGGCTCCAATTCCTCCTGGACAATGGGGCGGATGTGAACGCCAAGGACCCAGCGGGCAAGACATTGTTGATGCTCACCCATGACCCGGATAAGCTCAAGTTTCTCGTGGCCAATGGGGCGGATGTGAACGCCAGGGACAATAGAGGTATTACGCCGCTGTTGATGGATGTGGAGCTTGAGTTGATAGCCGATCAGCCGTATTTGAATATGGACGGCCAAAATATGAAGGAAATCTTGTTCCTGATATCCAAGGGGGCGGACATAAATGCCCGGGACAATGACGGCGTGACGCCCTTGATTCTTGCCATGGAATATGAAGGGAAAGCCAGCCAGCTGCAAATGCTCAAATTTTTAGTCGATAACGGAGCGAACGTTCATGAACCAGATAAGGATGGCAAGACGCCATTAATGAAGGCCGAAGAATTAGGCAATGCGGACGTTATCACGTTTTTAAAACAAAACGGCGCCAAAAAATAGCTTGCAGGATCAAGGTGGGTGCCACGCCACCTTAATAGTTATGGGCGCACTTGGCCTTGTCCGGTTACGACGTATTTATAGGTGGTCAGCTCTTCCAAGCCCATCGGGCCGCGCGCATGCAGCTTGTCCGTGCTGATTCCGATTTCGGCGCCCATCCCAAACTCCCCGCCGTCCGTGAAACGGGTCGAGGCGTTGACATACACGGCCGCTGAATCCACTGCCTGGGTGAACAGCTTGGCGGAGGCCTTCGATTCGGTGACGATGGCATCGGAATGGCGGGAGCCGTAGTGATTGATGTGCTCGATTGCCGCTTCGATTGACGGCACGATCCGTACGGTCAGGGTTAGGGCCAGGTATTCGGCGTACCAGTCGTCTTCCGTGGCCGGCTTGATTGAGGGCACAAAAACCCGGCTGGCGGTGTCGCCGCGCAGTGCCACGCCGAGTTCTGCCAGGCGCCGGGCGGACCGGGGCAGGAACGCCGCTGCGACCCGGCTATGAATCAGCAGTGTCTCCATCGAGTTGCACACGCCGGGCCGCTGGCATTTCGCGTTTTCCACAATGGCCAGCGCCATATCCAGGTTGGCGTTTTCGTCGACGAATACATGGCAGACACCCTTGTAATGCTTGATCACCGGTACCCGGGCGTTTTGTGTGACGGCCCGGATTAGGGCCTCGCCGCCGCGCGGCATGACCAGATCCACCAGCCCCTCAAGCTGGACCAGCTCGCGGATGGCTTCATGATCCGTTGTCTGGATAAATTGTACGGCGTTGATGGGCAGGCCGTGCCGGGCGCCACCGGCCTGTAAAGCTTGGGCGATGGCGGAATTGGAAGCGATTGCCTCTTTGCCGCCGCGTAGGATGACGGCATTGGATGCTTTGATGCACAATGCCGTGGCGTCCGCCGTGACGTTGGGCCGGGATTCATAGATGATCCCAATCACGCCGATCGGTACGCGCAGCTTCCGAATCTCTAGTCCATTGGGCCTTGACCAGCGCCGGATCGTCCGGCCGACCGGGTCTTTCAAGGCGGCTACGTCGCGGATGGACTTGGTCATGGCGTCGATCCGGGACTCTGTCAGTTGCAGCCGTTCGAGCAGAGCAGGGGGCAGGCCGGCCTTTTGACCCGCCTCAATGTCGCGGGCGTTGGCATAGAGGATGGCCTTGCGGCGTTGTCCGACCTCGTCGGCCATGGCCCTCAGGATGGCGTTTTTTTTGCGGGCGCTAATCTGGGCCAGCGCCCGGGAAGCGTCGACCGCGTTGCGGCCCATGGCGACAATGTCATCGTGCAGGCTCATAAATTTTTGCCCTTTATCAGGACCATGTTGTCACGGTGAATAACCTCTTCAAACTTGTCGGTTCCCAAAATTGCGGCGATATCATCGGTCCGATGGCCCTGGATGCGGCGGACATCGCGGCTGGAAAAGGCTATTAGTCCGCGTGCTATTAGGGTCTGGTCCAGTGCTTTGATGTCTACGGCGGCGCCAGCGGCAAACTCGCCTTCCGTTTTCTTGATTCCGATGGGCAGCAGGCTTTTCCCGTTTTGCTCCAGTGCGCGGCGGGCGCCGTCATCAATGATGAGTGTTCCCGCCGGTTTATGAAAAAAGGCGACCCATCGTTCACGGGCACTTAAGGCGTTTTGCGGAGTGCGGCCGGCCGGCGGGATCAGGGTGCCCGTGTCTTCGCCCGCCAGGATGCATTGGATAATGCCCGGCTTACGACCGTCGGCGATTACTACGGCCGCGCCGGCTTTCACGGCCGCGCCGGCCGATTCCAGCTTGCTTGCCATGCCGCCCGAGGAAAGCTCGCTGCCCTTGCCCTGGGCCAGCGCCAGCACCTCCCGGGTGATGGTCGGCACAACAGGTACCCGGCGCGAACGGCCGCCGGCATCCGTCTCGCGCAGTCCGTCGGTCGTGGTCAATAGGATCAGCAGGTCGGCATTCAGTAGGTGCACGACGAGGGAAGCCAGGATATCGTTATCGCCCAGCTTGATTTCATCCACCGCCACGACGTCGTTTTCGTTGACGATGGGGATCGTTCCATGCTGGAGCATGGCCAGCATTGTGTTGCGCGCGTTCAGATGGCGTACCCGGCGCTTGAGGTCATCGTGGGTGAGCAGTACCTGGCCGACCAGGCAATTCTCGGCGGAGAACAAGCGGTCGTAGAGGGTCATCAAACGGCTTTGTCCGATGGCGGCGGCCATCTGCAGGGCGGGCAGGCGCGTGGGGCGCCGGCGCAGGCCCAGGGCGTCCATGCCGGTGCCGATGGCCCCGGAGGTGACTAGGATGATTTCGCGGCCGGCATGCTTGAGCGCGGCAATGTCGCGAACGAGGGACTGGATGCGTTCGGTTTCAGGCCGCCCGGATTGCTGGACCAGTATGCGGCTGCCGATCTTGATCACGATCCGGTGAGCGGCCGGTAGGGTTTGTCGGTCATTGATCTGTGGCATCGCGTTCATGTCTTTCAGGGTAGAGGAGTTTTTACGCCTCCAAAGATCGCAGGGGTCACCCTGCGCTACCTTGATGTATAGGAATTTTCCGCCATGAGGCGGTTCCGCCTACGGCGGATAAAGTTGCCCGATTAACATTGTCATTCCGAGTGGAGCGAGGAATCTCGACGGTTTTGATCAAGGTGGATGAGGTCCTTTCTGCCCTAGGCGGACCCGCCTAAGGAGGGGCGCTTCGTTCAGGATGACAAATGTACACTGGATATTGTTGCCTCGCTCTGTGGTGTCTGGTTCGCTCCTGTTACAATCACACGGCCACAAACCGACCGCCATTTTTGGACGAAACGGCGCTGGCATGCAGGTAGGCCTGAACCTTGGCCCCGTCTTCAAAACTGGTTTGGCCTTGGCGTCTAGTTTTCAGGGCGGCCACAAAGCGCTGGTACATATTTGGGGTGGGAGGGCATTTTACCGGCCACCACTGGGCGGTGTTAACGTCTTGCCCCAGACACACCCGCAGTGTGTCCGGAGTCGGTCGGTCCAGGTTGAGGTCCAGGGCGCCTTTATCGCCGTAAACACGCAGTGCCACGGTGTTCATGTGGCCGGTGGCCCAGCGCGTGGTGTGCAATGTGCCGAGCGCGCCGTTCTGAAAGCGAACGGTGGTCAGCGCGCTGTCGTTGGCGTCGAATACATAAGGCCCGATCCGCTTAACATCTTTGTCGAAGGTTTTAAGGACACAGGCCAGCTCGGCGAAATCGCCGACGATGAACGAGGCCAGATCATACAAATGCACCCCGATATCGCCCAGCGTGCCGGCGCTCCCGTGTTTCGTACTGAGCCGCCACAGAAAAGCTTCCGTTTTATGCCAATCACCCCAGTACTTGCCCACGAGCCAGCTTTGCAGGTAACTGCCCTCAACATGCCGGATGCGTCCCAGCTTGCCGGAAGCTACCAGCTGGGCTGCCTTCTGGGTGGCGGGATTATTGCGATACGAAAAGTTGACGGCTGTTAGGAGTTTCTTGCGGCGGACGGCGTCCCGCATGCGGCGGGCGTCTTTAAGATTATCGGCCAGCGGTTTTTCGCACATCACGTGGGCCCCGTGTTCGATGGCCAGTAGGGCCGCTGCCGCATGAGCCCGGTCGGTGGTGACGATCGAGACTCCGTCCAGCTTTTCCTTCTTCAGCATTGTGCGGGCATTGTCATAAGCAGTTGGAATTTTGTGTTTTTCCGCGAATGCCTTGGCGCGGCCTGGCACAATATCACAGCAGGCCACAACCTTGCAGTCCTTGATGGCGGCGAATGACTGGGCATGGGCATTGGCCATGCCGCCGGTTCCGATAATTGCCAGGCGAATCATGATGGTTATTCTCCTTTTTGGCAGAGCTGTTGTCTGCCATTCAAATTAACTTAGCCGCCTTGTGCGTACGCGAGCCTGCCCTCCATGGCCGCTGAGGGCGTAGGAGGGTGGTGGGGGAAGGACTCGAACCTTCGAAGGCGTTAGCCAACAGATTTACAGTCTGCCCCGTTTGACCACTTCGGTACCCCACCATATTACAAGAACACCAACCCTACGACATTGGCAATTCAGCAGATTTCCTGCCTGCGGCAGGTCCGCCTGTGGCGTAACAGTCTGCCCCGTTTGACCACTTCGGTACCCCACCGCGATTGAATAACATAGAAAGATGCAATAGCCGCTTTGCTAAAGCAAGCCAAAAGCAAAAGTCTTGTTTTGGCGGGCGCAAGTAAGTTCTGTAGGGATTACGCTATTGTCTTCGCGGCAAAGCCGCTTTGGAGTGACGCCGTTTGCGTCCTGAAGAGTCAAGCCGACGCTTACGCTTTGATTTCCACGAAACCGGGTGCTTCGCGATCCGAAAGCGGCAGTCCGACTGCCGCACTCCAAATTTGCTTTGCGGGCAAAAACTCGTCTTAACCGTTTCTTCATTGATATTCGGCCATCGAGCGGCTATGCTCACACAATCGCAGTTCGGCCCGGAAATGGTAATGATAACCTGATTTGTCGAGACATCTTCGTAGACGCGGCGCCAGTGCCGAGTCTACATGAAGGGGAGCCTATCGATGAAATACATGGCAATGTTTCTAATGCTTGGCGTGGCGACCGCCGCTGCGACTGCCGAGGAGTGGTTCCCCGCTAAGGACTGGCAGGACGCTCCCAATCCGCTGGCATCGTTGGTCGCCGTGGTCGGCGGCGAGATGTCCATTTACGTCGGCGAATACCCCAAGAGCTTTAATTATTACCTCGCTCAAAACACCTTTTCGGCCGAGCTCTTCGGCGCAATGTACGAGAGCCTGCTGACGCAGAATTCGGTCAGCCTGGATTTCGAGCCGGGGCTGGCCGAAGCCTGGTCGATCGCCGCCGACAAGAAAACCTTTGTCTTCCGGATCGATCCGAAAGCGCGTTGGAGTGACGGTAAGCCGCTAACAGCCCAGGACGTCAAGTGGACGTTCGACGCGGTCATGAAGCCCGAAAACATAACCGGCGTCCATAAAGTGTTTCTGGCCCGGTTCGAGTCCCCGTCCGTCATCGACGACCGGACCATCCGCTTCGCAGCCAAGGAGGTGCATTGGCAGAACCTGGATACCCTGGCTTCGTTCGCCATCTTGCCGCGGCATGTTTTCGAGAAACAGGATTTTAACAAGATTAATTTCGAATTCCCGGTTGTCTCCGGTCTGTACCGGCTGGGCATTGTCAAGGATGGGCGTTTTGCCGTTCTCGAGCGACGCGGCGACTGGTGGAACCGGGATGCGCAACGAGTCAGGGGCGTCGGCAACTTCCAGTCGCTTAAATTCAAGTTCTATGCCGAGCGGGACAATGCTTTCGAGGCGTTTAAGAATGGCGAAGTGGACCTGTACCCGGTTTATACCGCCCATCTCTGGGCCACGCAGACCGAAGGCGATAAGTTTGCTCAAAACTGGATCATCAAGCAGAAGGTCTATAACTACAACCCCGTCGGTTTCCAGGGATTCGCCATGAATATGCGCCGGCCGCCCTTCGATGATCTACGGGTGCGGAGGGCCATGGCTTTCCTGCTCGATCGCCGACGCATGAACAGCACGCTCATGCACGATCAGTATTTCCTGCATCGCTCTTATTTCGAGGACCTCTATGCTGCGGCCCAGCCTTGTCCGAACGTGGAGACGCCTTTCGACAAGGACCGGGCCCGCAAACTGCTGGCGGAGGCCGGCTGGATTGTCAACCCCAAGACCGGCCTGCTGGAGAAGGACGGTCAGCCGTTCCGGTTCCATTTCCTCTCGCGCGAGACCTCAACCGACAAGTTCCTGGTGATCTACCAGGAGGCGTTTAAGGATGTCGGGATCGAAATGTTGATCGATAAGAAAGACTACGCGGCCTGGGCCAAGGACATGGACGAATTCAATTTCGAGATGACCTGGGCCGCCTGGAGCTCCGGCGTGCGCAAGGATCCCGAGCCGATGTGGCATTCGGCCGAGGCGGACCGGCGCTCCGGCCAGAACCTGAGCGGTGTGAAAAACTCGGCAATCGACGCTCTGATCGTCCGCCAGCGTTCGATTTTTGACATCCGCGAGCGGCACGCCATTTGTCGGAAGATCGATCGGATCCTCGGCGAAATCTATCCCTATGTGTTGCTTTGGAACATCAACTACACCCGCCTGCTGTACTGGAACAAGTTTGGCATGCCCGTGACGGTTCTGGGGAAATACAACGACGAGCGCGCCGCCTACTGGTACTGGTGGGCCGAGGAGGATGCCGCGGCTGAACTGAAAGACGCTATGCGCGATAACCTGCCCCTGCCGCCCAAACCGGCCGAAGTGCGGTTCGACGATGTGTTTGGGAAGAAATAGTTCGAAGTGGGATATGTCGTTCGTGTCGATTCATTGAAACAGTAAAGACAACCCACCCCTAACCCCTCCGTGGGAGGGGAACTTTTGTTTCTCCGCTCCTTGGAGCGATGTTGGGGTGTATCTTTTCCGATCTTATTCTCCCCTCCTTGGAGGGGCGGGGGTGGGTTTATTTGCCGAACCCGCACACCTGAAGATTGAGATACGGCAACACCAGGATCAGGAGGGTTAAAATATATGACTACCAACTCGGATTGTATTGTCCCCATCCGCCGCATTTCTCCCAGGGGAGAACAGTGTTTCTTCGGCTACTATGACATCCCGGCGGCGGATGCCGCCGGCCGGCACCTCTGTCACCAGGTTCGCTTCCGGGACCGCTTTCCCACGCCGGACGATATGGCCCTGCTCGGGTGGATTCCGTTGCCGAAGACGGCCGAGGACCCGCCCGGCGAACTACCCTTCGAAAGTTTCGCCGAGACACGCGCCTGGAATTTTCAGCAAGGCGCCATGCTGCAATGGCTGGCTGCGGAGCCGGAGACCTGTCTCTATAACATATTCGAAGACGGACATTTTGGCGCTTGCCGACATAACATCCGCACCGGCGCTCGGCGTCAGCTTCCCCTGCCGGTAGCCAATGTTGCCCGGGACGGAACCAAGGCGTTGTGCATTAACATGGCGCGAATGTTCGCCTTCCGGCCGGGCTACGGTTACGAGGAGGCGCCCGATCCCTTCGCGGAAGTCGCCGCCCCGCAGGATGACGGGGTTTTTCTGATGGACCTGGCCACCGGCAAAAGTCGCCTACTTGTTTCGCTGGCTCAAGTGGTGGATTTCCTTGAACGCGACGGCGTTAACATTGCCGGACGCAAGGTGCTGATCAACCACATCACCTTCAACCCTTCGGCCGCGCGCTATATGTTTCTCGTGCGATCCTTTGCGCAAACTCCGGACGGCGGCTGGGACACCTACCTCCTGACAGCCGCCACGGCCGGCGGCGGATTGCGTCAGCATTCCGTTTGGGGCCGCGCCTCCCATTATTATTGGCGGGACGACGAGCATCTGCTCATCTACGCCAAAATGAATGCCACTGATAAATGCGAACTGGGAATTATCAGCGACAGCACTGACGCCCGCCAGCTCATCGACCTTGCCTTCTTCGACCACGATGGGCACTGCTCCTATTCCCGGGATTTGCGCTGGCTCCTTTACGACAGCTATCCCGACCGGGACGAGCGGCGCGCCCTGGAAATCTACTCGCTGGAGCGCAAGGAAGGCCGCGTCCTGGGCCGGTTCCAATCGGAAGCCCACGAGCGGATCGGGGTGGACCTGCGTTGCGACCTGCACCCACGCTGGATACCGGATAACCGCTCGATCACCTTCGATTCAATCCACGAGGGGTACCGCGGCTTATACTGGGCGGACCTGCGCGCTATCGTGAGTTAGTGAGCTGCGAGCAATGCGCTTATCGCCCCCAAAAGGGAACGGACCTTATTCCTGATTGTAGGGCGGGAACGCCCCCTGGGCTTCCCGCCGGTTTCGGAAGGACACGGCGGGCAATCCCGAAGCCGGGACGTGCCCGCCCTACAAATAATGCGTTCCACCTTTGCGTTTCAAGGGTGGAGCGGCTTATCCTTAAGCCGATTTTGTTTTTTTTCTGCTGGATTCCTTCGCCTGACTTCTGGATACTCTTTGCCCATGGAGCGCTGGACCTATTTTGCGCGGAGATTATTGCTGGTGATTCCCACTTTCATCGGGATCACGCTGGTCAGTTTCGCTTTGTGCCAGTTCGTGCCCGGCGGGCCGGTGGAGCAGATTGTGTTGCAAATGCGCGGGGTTGGCGGGGGCGGGGGTGGCCGGATGTCGTCTGCGGTGGGCGCGATTTCCGAGGAACAGCGCCAAGCGCTGGAAAAGCACTTCGGGTTCGACCAGCCGGTCATCAAGCGCTACTGGACCTGGCTGGTTACCAACCGGATCGGACTGGCAGTGGCATCCTATAAGTTTCCCAACAAAACTGTCTGGCAGTTGATTAAGGAGCGCTTTCCAGTTTCCCTGATTTTTGGCATCACCGGATTCCTCCTGACCTACCTGGTTTGTATTCCGTTGGGGATTGCCAAGGCCCTGCGGAACGGAAGCGCTTTCGATTGGATTTCCAGCGTGATCGTGTTCGTGGGCTATGCCATTCCGGCCTTCGCCTTCGGAATGGTCCTGAAAATGCTGTTCTGCGGCGCCACGGAAACGCTATGGAACGTGTTTCCTGTGGCCGGCTTTCATTCCGACGCCTTCGAATCGCTCCCGTTTTCCGGGCAGGTCATGGACATCGCCCGGCACATGGCCCTGCCGGTGCTCTGCTATATGATCGGCAATTTCGCGGTGCTGACCCTGCTCATGAAAAATTCGCTGCTGGAACAGATCGGCCAGGATTACATCCGTCTGGTGTTGGCCAAGGGCGCGGGACTGCGCCGGGCAATCTGGTTCCACGCTTTCCGGAACGCGCTGATCCCGATCGCTACCGGCTTCGGCGGGGTGTTGACCTTCATGTTTGCCGGTTCCGTGCTGATTGAACGCGTTTTCGAGATCCCGGGTATGGGCCGCCTGAGCCTGGAGGCGATCGTTGGCCGGGATTACATGGTTTTTATGGGCATCCTGTCGGTGACGGCGCTCCTGAGCCTGCTGGGCCGGATCGTTTCCGATCTGGCCTATGTGCTGATCGATCCGCGTATCCATTTTCAATCGCAATGAGAGAAAGACTTTTGACTTTACCCCGGATGTTTCGCCACGAAGTCACGAAGGCGCGAAGCAGATTATAACAAAGATCAGACTTCCTGATCCGGGCGGAAAATAAGATGGCACCTTTTAGCGGTTTAGAC
>CAZALU010000086.1:0-12485 GCA_964486075.1 uncultured Verrucomicrobiota bacterium | reverse complement strand
GAATCTCCTGTTCCGTGATTCTCCTCTGTGCCTCCGTGTCTCTGTGGTAAATCCCATCTTCGACCCACAGATTCTGGTGAGGAGCCATAATAACTAGTTGGGTTATTATCGAAACTAACGTGGTTAACCCCGTTTGGCCGCGTTTTACGCGACCATTATGACGTGACCGCGTTAGCACATGGAACCTGACTCACGTGGCGGCCCGGGTGAGTTTTGCGCCAGCTCGGCGCAAAATTCAGGTTCGAATAAATCCCCTACGGAGCTGCCATGCGCCCGTCGGGGATATATGCTGATTGCCGACTTGCAGACCGGGGAGCTATGGTTTATCCTGACCTGATGACTTCTTCTCTTTCAGGCTCTGCCTCGACCATGCACCCCCCGAGCATATTGCCTGCCTATCAAAAATTAGCCTTGGCCGCGCTGGCCAGCGGATTAGCGTTGGGCGCGTGCTACGCAAGCTCCATTCAGCAGCCGGGCGCAGGTCCGCGCATTGTCTGCGACCAGCCGGTGTACGATTTCGGCACAACCAACACTGACCAGCCCATCAAACACACTTTTGTGCTGCGCAATGCCGGCAACGCGCTTTTGCTGATTAACCGGACGCGCGCGGGGTGCGGCTGCGCCGCGTTTGCACTCAGCACCAATTCCATTCCGCCGGGACAAACGGCGGAACTGAGCGTCAGCCTCTCTCTTGGCGGACGCAGCGGGGCGGTCCGGAAAAGCATAACGCTCGAATCCAACGATGCGCAGACGCCGCAATTCCGCGTGGCATTCACGGGCGCCCTGGTGATCGATGTCGAGGTTATGCCGCGGATCGTAAATTTCGGGACCAGGACGTTCGGGGAAGCCGCCGAACGCTACGCGCTGATATCGGCTGCCTCCGGCGTCACCTTCCGGGTCACGGGGCTGCAACTGGATTCCAGCGCTTTTAGCGCCGGGATTGAAACAAATACCGCAGGCAGTCAATACCGCCTGTTGATCCGGGCGAATCCCGATCTGCCCGGCGGCCGCTTCGATGCCGTGGCCCATGTGCTCACCGATCATCCCCGCTTTGGGGATCTCGCGGTGCACCTGACCCAGTTCGTGGCCGGCGATATCGTGGCCATCCCGCGCCTGTTGACGTTGTACCTGCCGCAAGACGGCGACGCCCCGCCCCGCGCTGTCACGGTCCTTTCCCGCGCCAACAAACCCTTCGCCATCACTCGTGTGGATTCCCCGTCAGCGGAGTTAACCCACCGCATCCTGCCCGAGGGGCCGGCGCGCTACCGAATCGAATTTACGGGCGGCTCCAACGCCATAGCCCTGAATGGCCAGTCCCTGAAGGTAGTCACCGACCGCCCCGGGCTGGATCCGGTCAGCATCCCGATCTCTGTGCGCGAGAATCCCAAATAGAGCTTGTCTGGGGACAAGCTCTATTGAACCGGCCTACATCCCGGTCCGCCAAACACGGCTGCTGCCGGGACATGTCTCGAGGCGGAAAGCAGGACGGCTAAGGTCCCAGTGGCGGCCTGATAAACAGCGGCATCCGTTTGGCCATCGCCATCATAATCCGCCGGCGCCGGCCAGAAACCAGGTACCCCAAAATTAATCAGAGCCGGCCGATATTGACAGGCCGAATAAAAAATAAGCCATTGGCCGGTTGCCTCACAATACAGAGCCGGATCGTATTTGCCGTCCCCGTCGTAATCGCCCACGGCTGGATGCCATCCCGGCCCACCGGCATATCCGCAATACAGCTGGTAGCCGGAAGCCGATAAGCTAAACCCCCACAAGCCTTCTGCCTCTCGATAGACCGCCGGGTCCGCCTTGCCATCCCCGTCGTAATCGGCCGGGACGGGAATATCGCCCTGGCCACCTAAGACAAGCGAGGCCCGTGCGTACCCTTGTCCGGATAGCAATCCAGCCCATTCCCCTGCACCGTTGAAGAGCATCACATCCGTCCGCCTGTCTCCATCGTAATCCCCGGGAACCGGTTCGTATCCAGCAGTGCCCCATTGAGTGTGAGCCTGGGCATAACCGGATCCGGATAATAGGGCCACCCACACTCCCGAACTCGGGTCATAAAGGGCCGGATCGGACTTGCCATCGCCGTCATAATCGCCAGCCAGCGGAACACACCCGGCGCCGCAGGATAATATCACGGGCTGATAGGCGCTTGCGGACAGCCAGGCGCCCCATAATCCCGTTCCTGCCTGATAGAAAGCCGGGTCGCCTTTGCCATCCCCGTCGTAGTCGTTGACCGGCAGGTACGCCGCCGCCGACAGCACAATCGCGTAGGTACCGGTTGTAAATTGCGCAAAGCCGCCCACGCAAACCTGGTAACGCCCCGCCGGGCTGCCGGGCATGATGCCGGCGCACGCCGCCCCGAACTGAACCGAATCGGACTGGCGTGCCACCCCATGGGGATCCCTGATCGTCAGCACGCTGTCCCACAGCGTGCCAGAGATAACGGTGATACACTTTTTATCATGGCGGGATGTGTTTTCGATTTCAAAATAATAACAGTCGCAGGCAATGTCGTTGTCTATGGCGCCGCTGACGACGCCAAAGGGCACTAGTGCCTGGGCATCAACCGCAAGCCGTGGCCGGGCGCCATCCGGCAACAACGCCTGTCCATATCCCGGCCCCGACAACACGGCAATCCAGAGCGCCAGCCCCAGCCAGGCGCGCATAATGACAGGAATGGCTCGGACCCGTTTCGCCCGCCATTGCCTGCACTGGATTTGCACCCTCATTATTGTTCCTCCACTATGCAGCGCAAGAGCTCTGTCTGATGTTCGATTCTTGTTCAAGACGCTCACCGCCCATACGGTCGGTTAACCACCAGGGCCGGATCGCCAAATAACCCGAACAGCGTCAGTTCCGGCGTGGTGGGATTGACCGCGTACAAGGCCCTGTAACCGGCCAGCAGCGCATCGCCCAATCGCGTGGTCCGATCATCAATCAGCGCCCGGTAAAACCCGGCGCCAATATAATTGCCGTCTCCAAAAGAAGACACGCCGGACGCTGTGACGCAGGCCACCGCCCCCCGCGTCGATGTCTCGAATAAACTCTCCACCAGGCACTTGCTCAACGGACTTTGAAACGCGCCGTTTTGACAAGACAGCATCACAAAAAGCGGGAAACGCGTATTCGTCAGAGCCTTGACGGACGCCGTATTGAAAATATTTTCGAATGACCATTGATCCATGGCGCCATGTCCCAAAAAATTGACCAGATAAACGCCCTCATTAATCGCAGCGCTCAGAGGACTATAGTCCACAGTATCGTCCACGTATAGACTAACACACTGGAAAGCGTTCGGCAGCAGATAGCGGGTGCGAAGAATTGCACTCATCTCCTTGAAATTACTGAGTGTGACCGTGTCATACCGATCGGCCACCAGCAAACAACGCCGCCGGACCGGATCGGCGGCCGGCACGGATTCAAAGGACACGATTTTATCCACGACCGCGTCCATCTGCGCAACGGTTTCCACGGGGATGCGCCCCAGCGCCATGGCCGGCAGAGCATCGTCCGCGACACCCACCTGGACATACCAGCCGTCCAAGGCCGTCCATTGATAGGCCGTGGGCCCCAGATGCACGGGAATGAGTTCCGGCGCGTAATACAGGTAATGCCGCGGATCATATGTGCCGGTGCCGGCCAGCAGAACATAGCGCGGCGCCGGGGCGCGCCAGCGGCGCAAGGTATAGCCCAGGAAACGCCTGATCGCCACGGCATCCGCAATGCCGTAATTGAATTCATTGTAAATATCCTCGAGCGGTGCCACCGTCACGGTCATTCCTTGCTTGTGCCGCAAGGCGAGCAGACGATATACTGGAGCGCGAAATTCGTAGGGACAGATGATTATATAATCCGCTTGGCGTTGCTCCGAGGCCAGGTCGCGAAACAAGACGGAACGAATCGCGGTCGCTGAAATATCCAGCACCCCGCTGACGGATCCCACCTGGTAGCTACCGACGTCAGGCCGGCTGTCGCCGAATTCCAGCATGATGCCCCCCCCGGGTTCAGGTATCGTCGCGTACCCGGTCAAGCGCACTGGGTTCGCCGGATCCGACACATCCAACACGAACATGTCGGCCCCGCCTGGCAACCCCCGCACCTGGTAGGTATTCGAGCCCGGCTGACCGGTAAACGAAAGCAAACCCGGCCCGGCCGTCAAGGAACGCGGATAAGCCAAACTGCACTCCTTGAGCAGGGCAAAATCCGCGCTGACACCCGCTTGGAGGATCTGGGTCAGCGTCAGGATATTGGTCGGATGTAAATGTGCGGCAGCAAAGGAAAGCACCCCCTGATGGGGCTCTTGCCCGTCGTAATACATATCAGCCGAGACCGCCGAATTGATCCGGATCCGCGTACAATGATCGGGTGCAATAGTAGCCGCTGAACTTGTGCCATAGAGTACTACCGAAAGCTCGGCTGCGCCCGCGGCCACGCCATCCGTAACCAGGACAATCTTGGCAGACATGTTATTTCGCAGCGTTTTGGCAAACCAGTGATCGAGGGCGGCATCGTCCGGTCGATACATGTCATAGTAATAAAGGTGCTGGTTGAAGCGTATGGTCCGGGTGAACGAGTTCACCCGTGGCACGCCAGGAATGGGCGGGGCCGCGCGGCAAGCCATCCGGCGGCCAGGCGCTCCAAAACCCAACCAATAGGAGTTGATGCCTGAGTATTCGCCATCATATTCCTGGCCATAAAACAAGAAATAGTCCGTGTCGTTCCAGACGCCGGTGCTGCTCGTCAGGATCGCCACTTCCTGCGTACGGCAAAAGAGCCGCATGGACCCGCCGACCAGTGATGCGGCCGGGACGCCTGCGGCCTTCAGCCTGGCGGCCGTCACGCGGCAAAGCGAGGTGTTGGTCACCTCGATCCGGATGGTGGCCTGCACCTCGCCACCGGCACGACACGCCCTAAACTCGTCGCCTTCGCCCTGGCTTGAGAGGCCCCGGTCCTCGGCCAAAGCAGGCCAGACAACTGTCAACACCATTCCCGCAATGGCCCCCATCCAGCATGCGCGCCGGCCGGCAATCCTTGGGTGTTTGAAATTCATCTCCATAACTTGACTACCAGGCGCAATCCTATTCCGGCAGCGAGGTAAGACTTAAAGGGTCCAGCGCATGCTGGATTAGCGCGTTGCCGAGAAATGGAATAATTGCTACCAGCTGAACCAGCGCGCCAGATCGCCCAGGATCAGCAGCGCGCCGGCCAGCGCGAGATATATGGCAAACCCGCGCAGGGAATGGTTCCTGAAAAATTTCAGGCAAAAATGGATGGCGCCCAGGCTGGCCAGGAAACTAACCAGAAAACCCAACCCGAGCTGGAGCGGCGCCATCCCCGCGACCGGGCCGGCCAGGATCTCCTTAAGTTGCAACACAATGGCGCCGCCGATCGCGGGCACGGCCATGAAGAACGCGAAGCGCACGGCCGACTCGCGCGCCTGGCCGCAGAGCATGCCGCCGCCAGTGGTCCAGCCCGATCGGGAGGCGCCGGGCAGAAGCGCCACAACTTGCAGGCAGCCAATGGCCAGCGCGTGCAGAAATCCGAGCGATCGTCCAGCGGATGTCGTACGTGTTACCTCACCGACGGCTGCACAGGATTCCGGCAAGATACGTTTCCGGGCATGGAACTTTTCGCAAAACCAGAAAAACAGCGCCGTGGCCAGCATGCTTAATCCAACAATAAACGAGTTGCGGATTACCGCATCGCTCTCCAGATACGGCTTGAGCAGCGGGCCGGCCACGACCACCGGCAGAGTGGCAACGACCAGCAGCCACGGCAGACGTCGATGCCAGGCGAAGTCCGGAGCGCGCGGGTTGACATATCCTTGCACCACGGCCAGCCAGTCCCGCCAGAAATAGATCAGGATCGCGGCCAGGCTGCCGGCATGCAGGATAGTATCGAACAGCAACCCCCCATCGTCTGACCAGCCGAATAGCGCGCGCGCGATGACCAGGTGCCCGGAACTGCTGATGGGAAGAAACTCGGTAATGCCCTGGATGACCGCCAGCATTACAGATTGAAACAAGGTGAGATCGGAGGGCATGATAATATGTCTACCAAGATGGCTTGACAGGGGCAAAGCTGGGATGACCGAAGTCAAAAACGCCTTCCTGCGCACCGTCGACGGTGCGGATGTACCAGTAGCCGGTGGATTGTTCGTAAAGGGCCAAATCGGCTTTCCGGTCGCCGTTGTAATCGCCCGGAACCGGCGTCTTGCCAGGCCCGCCATACTGAACGCCGCTGGCAATGGCACGCTCGCGTTCCAGTGACCAGATGTGCCATTCTCCCGTCGCTTCGTTGTAAACGGCCAGGTCAGACTTGCCATCGCCGTCATAGTCTCCGGAAACCGGCGTATAGCCCTGCTCTCCCCAAGGTGTGCCCCAGGTTATGGTAGCGCCCGAGTTGGAAAGGATATACCAGTATCCCATGCTGTTATGATAGAGCGCATAATCCGCGATGCCGTCGCCGTTGTAATCGCCGGGCACGGCCGTGAAGCCCGCGCCGGTGAAGCTTTCCCCGTAAACCAGAACGCGGCCGAATGTGTTCAGGACATACCAGTAGCCGTCCGAGGCTTGATACAGGGCGCCGTCGTCGTATGCGTCGCCGTCGTAATCGCCGATCATCGGACGCTGGCCGGGGCCGCCCCAGGTTGCATCCCAGGTAAGAATGGCCCAGCGGGCCAGCGAGCCGATGCGCCAGAGACCGGCCGATTCGGAATAAAGCGCCAGATCGGCCTTGCGATCGCCGTCGTAATCGCCGGTCAGGGCACGGTACCCGGGTCCGCCGAAGACGATGTTGGTTGCGAGCATGACGCCGCGCTTAATGGAATAGATATACCAAGCACCCGTCTCTTCATTGTATAGCGCCAGATCGGAGTGCCTGTCGCCGTCGTAGTCGTTATGCGTGTCGAAGGAAATGCCCAAACTGGCGCCGACCGCGCGGGCCACGGTGGCCTGCAAGAGGGTCAGGTTATAGGTCTGCGCATGCTGATTCGGATTGATTCCCACGGCATGCGTCGCGGCATAATTATGGAGTTCGGAAAACTGATATTCATTATCGCTGTTGTCATCCACGGATGTGGTGTCGCAGCCCTTGATCAGGAAGCCCATGTACAGGCTGTAGTAACCGTATGTCTGGCTGGTCTCGTCATAATTGCAGGCGGTCATGAAGGCAATATTGGTCCCCAAGCCCTTGGGAACAGTCAGCCCTTTTTGGCGGTATTGAACGGCTTGCATGCGCTGATATTCCGCCATGACCCGCTCAGCAAAGGGCCAGTCCAGGGGCCGCCCGAACTTGTCTAAGCGGTACATGCCGCCTGAGTAGCAGGCATCGATAATGATGATAATGCGGGCATCCGGCCGGAAAAAGGTCAGATCGGCCGCCAATTCTGTGTCCGTGTAGTTGTCATCGTATGCGCATAAGAAGGTATTGGAGAGGTTGCCCGCGTATCCGCCGTGGCTGGAATGACCGTACACCACCAGATCGCCCGCTCCGCTCTGGGCGGCCAGGCCGCGCAGGCGCTCCCGAATGCCGGCCTTGGTGGCCTGAGCATCCAGCAGAGTCGTGATGTTGGTGGCCGCCCAGCGCTTGGACGGATCGCCCAGGAACATGATCTGGCGCATACCGACGGCATCATTGGTGCAGGTGTTCAACGGCGACGCACCGGATCCATAGGTGTCAATCCCGACCAGCAGCGCGCGCCGGTTCGAGGTAACCCCCGAGACGCCACAGTAACCGGGATCGTTGGTGCTGAAATCGCTCGTGCCGCATATATTCCGGCTCTTGGCCTTGTAATTGTAAGTCAAGTTAAAGATGACATTGGAGTCCCGGTAGTAGGTATCCGTGTAATTGGTGATCATTTCCACGAATACCGTGCTGTCGGTTCCGGTAGTGCGCCAGAGATCGTAACTAGCGGCGTTAGTGGCCGACTGCCAGCTGACGAATATATAGTTCGAGAAAATGCCGTCGCTGGCGGTCAGACTTGCGGGGGCGGGGGGCACGGCGCCGCAATACCCGAAATCATTGGTGCTGAACCGGCTGGTGCCATAGGAGTTACGGGCTTTGACTTTATAGGAGTAAGCCATGTTCTGCAGGGCGCCGCTATCCTGGTAATAGGTGTAAGTCGTGTTTGTTACCAACCAGGTGTAAACCGCCGTATTGGTGCCGTCGGAGCGCCACAGGTCGTAGCCGGTGGCGTTGGTCACGGAACTCCAGGTGATCAGGATTTGATTGGCATAAGTGCCATCGCTGGCCGAAAGCGAGTCTGGCGGATTCGGCGCCAACATGGCGCTGGGCCCGCCCAGCGTGGTCAGGGACAGCGTGTATTGCTTCGCCGAACGGTCCGCCGCGTCTTTACAGATCACATAATAGGTGCCGGCATTGGTGCAAATATGAGTGATCGAAACCGTCGTCCAATACATGTCCTCCGGCGCAGCCAGTATATTAGCCCCGCTCGGGTCGAACAGCTCCATGCGCGGATTCATGTCAGTGCTGATTTTAGTCATGACCAGGATGTTCGTATCTCCGGGCAGGGCATTAAAAGTGGCGATATCAAGGTCGCCGGGATGATTGATCGTGCCGGTGCGCAGTTCTCCATGGACAATCGGCCCGAAATCCGGATCTGCGGAGGTATCTATCGAGCCTGGAATCAGCGCCATTGAAACGGCGTAGGGACCTCTGGAGTTGAACTGGTCGTTGCAAACGATCGTGTACATCCCCGTTTGCGTCAGAAAACAGGATATTTCAGCTCGGTAGTCCGGTGGATAATCGCTGGCCAACGGCACGCCGGTTGGACTATACAAGCGCACATTTGGCACTTCGCCACCCGCCATTTTACCCATACGGAATTCTACCCGGCAGGCATTGGATACGGCAAAAAACGCCGCATCCAGGTCGGCGCCAACATTGATCACGCCATTCCTTTTCTGCCCGCTGGTCATGGGGCCGACGTCCAGATCATCCATGGAAAGCGGCGCAAACGAAGCCGGCGTTCCCGGCATCCGCAGAAACGACATGCTGTAAGAAAATGTATTGGATATGGCGCTCAAAGCCGCCGGCAGCACGCAGTCAATGCGATGATAGCCAAAATTAGTGATGGTCAAAGGGACATCAACGGCGCGATACCCGCCGGCATGGCTCGCCACAAGGGTATTGGAAGTCTCGGCGGGCGCGGTCGCGACATGCCAGATGCGGCACTCCGGCATATAGGATTGATAAACCGAATCTTCATTGGCCACCCTGACAATCACAGCATCCTGCGGCTCGGCGTAAAAATAATAGCCTAGGGCGGGGGTGTTCGTGGAAAGTGAGCCCGATGCATATTCGCCACTTATAATACCGAATACAACGCTGGGCAGGCCCGCCAAAACAAGCAAGGCCGCTCGCTGAAAGCTTTTGGAAATCTTCATGGTCATCACCGTTTTTCCGAACCGAAACCCAACGCTGCTCTTGGAGATATAATCTGGCATATTTCAGGCAGCAGGTCAATAGCCAATTGCCGCTTCTCTGCAATTCGCATTATGGCCGACCGGGCGGGATCTCTTCGTAGACGCGGCGCTCTCGCCGCATCTACTTTCTGAATTACCTATACATTGAATTAGGCCCCGATCACGCTACGCACATCGGGACAACTATGTTCCCAGTACATATCTGTCATCCTGAACGCAGTGAAGGATCTCATCCGCCCCGATCGATACCGCCGAGATTCCTCGCTACACTCGGAATGACAATCTTAATCGTACAACTTTGTCCGCCGTAGGCGGATCCGCCTCATGGCGGAAAATTCCTATACATCAAGGTAGCGCAGGGTTGATCCCTGCGATCTTATGAAGCGCTCAGCCATAGGCTGCTGCCTGCGGCAAAAAAGCCTCCGCTGCCCAAAAAAATATACGCCAAAGTGTTTGTGTTTAAGGGAAAGGCCAGCAATTCGCATTATGGCCGGCGCCTCCTGCCAATTTGTGCAGCAGTTAGACCGCCGCTTTTTCCCGGCGCAGCTTGCTCCGCCGAAGATAAAGCGCAAGCTTCGCTTGCGCACTCCAAAATGCGGCTCGGTTCAAGAGACACCCCTCTTGGGTAACACTTTAACCGGACTTGTTCATCAATGCTTTGTCCCAGCGGGACAAAATGATAATAGGCCGGCGCTTCAGCGCCGGCTTAGGTGTTCGATAACATCATCGCGTCCCGTATGGGATGCGAAGGTGTCTTTCGCGCATTGCGCGTGTTTCGTAGTTTCCGCCTTAGGCGGATCCGCCTAGAGCGGAATGTTTTACCATCTGATCGCAAAATTTGATATGTGAGTTAATTGCAAAAGTCCTACGAATGCGACAGAGCACGTCACGCCACCGCCGAAAATAGGCGGTTTTCCTTCAATATTGGAGGGCCACGGTCCCTCGTGGCCGTCTTCTCGGGGACTTTTGCAACTGACTCATTTATCCGCGTTATCGGCGTAATTCGCAGTTAAAAGGCTTTTCGAATGGGGTCCAAATATCCGGCGCGAACAGGAGGCGGAGGCCGCCCCCTGTACCCCCAAGTGTTCATGGACCCACCCCTACCTGCGCCGAGCGTGGCAGGCAGGCCGGACGGCGCCGCAAACACTCACGGCGCGGCAGGCAGGCCGGACGGCGCCGAGCGCGCGCCGCGCCAACCGGACTCAAGGATCCGCCCTGCGGCCACGCTAGCCGCGGAAGAACGGTCCGCCACGCGCGCATAAAAGAATCCACGGAGCCACTCGCCGCCGCGACTTCCGGTACCGGCCGCACCTGTTACCTCTGCATAGACATCTAAGCCTGGCCAATTCGTCACATTCGCATATCCGCCGGCACTTAAATCCCCATCCCCATGCAAGCCCGTAAAGGCCAGACCTGTCACATTTCCCACTGTCACCGGGCGTTCTAACAGGTTGCCAGACAGGTCCAGAACCCCATAATACCCCGCACCAGCGTTCGCACGCCCAGAACTCGATCGCGCATAGCTACCACAACGATACGGCCCCCGGGACGAGCAAACATCGCCGATATTGCAATTGCCCTGGTCCGGTGCTTCCGATGCGGTGTTTACGTTGACCAACGACAACGTTAGCGCTTCCAGTGTGGCATCGCCCCATGCGTGTTCGTTCTCTACCGGTGCCAGGGGCCCCCGGCAGGCCTTCTCGTATTCCAATTCCGTGAAGGGTCGCAATGCCGCCCAGTCTGCATACGCCGCTCCGTCCATCCACGATAGATAGTTACAGGCTACCCATTCGCCGTCTTTGATCTCGTTCAAATTAGCCACATTCGTCACCGCCGCGGGTGTCCCGGCATTGTTGTTCGCATCGCAACCGAACACCGCCGGGCTGCCATCCGTCTTCTTAATGAAGTTACGAAAACTGCCGAAATACAGGTTGGCATAATGCCGATTGCCCTGCTGGTTCGCCGTCAGTGTGTTGAGGAAGTCGCAGTACTGCCGCTGCGAGATCTCCGTCTTCATCAGGTAGAACGCGCCATACCCGTTGGGAAACGTGTTGGGAACTGTCGCTTTAGCGCCAACACCTGTGCCCCAGTAGATGTCGAACGCATTGGTTGAATCGATATAGACTGGGGAATTAGCATCGTCTTTGTGACGAAAGCTGGATTGGATAACCCCGTTGGTGTTCCCCGCCCAGAACGCGCCCTCCGGAATATACACCATCTCGATGGCAAACACTTTAATCAGCGCGCTCTTCGAGCGCGAGACGCCGTTAGTCGCAAAATCCCAGACCAGCTTGACGCCCGTGTTCGAGATCGTGCCCATCCCATTGGCCGAGCGCTGGATGAACGCGCCCTTCTTATCCGCTGGCACGACAACCTCCAGGTTCGCACCCGTGCCGCCGCTGAATCCCGCTGGATTGGTCCCGCTCCCGCCCAGGGTGGCGTGAGACCAGGCGCCGCCACCGTCAACGGAATATTTAACGAACACCCAGGCCGCGTCCCAATTGACGCCATCCCGCCAGGCGTTGTCCCACGAAATATCGAACCCAACCTCGACCTTGCCCGCCGCCGGCGCGCGCAGGTGTGTGTTCGTCAGCGCCAGGTTGTTGGCCAGGACAGGTGCGGCGACCGCCAGCAGGCCCGCCAGAATCGCAATCATTCCTATTGTCGTGCTCTTGCCCATTGTTCCTCCTCCTCGTTCCTCGATTTGCCGTCTGTCTTACTGTATCTGCCGCGCTATGAGCGGCAGACTCCTTTGCAATTCGCATTCTCCTCTGCCATCCGCTCATAGAGCGGGGCTACAACCAATACCACTTAGGGTCTTGACGCCGCTCATTGCGCGGGGCGTACTTCCGGCTTCGTTTAGTGACTACGCCGCGACATGTTCGACTGTATCTGCGCGATTTGCTAAAATAATGCCCACTCTTTTTCGTAAGTCAATTACTTTCGACAGCCCATAAGCTAGGCCCCCGCAGCGGGGACAACTCCTACTGTAGCCGCCATCGATGATGGCGGTCTTCGTTCCCCCCAGACCGC